>JBNMNW010000183.1:0-11570 GCA_051278165.1 Planctomycetota bacterium
TAACGGCGACCGGAAGCCAGCCGCTGACCGCGTGCCCGATCAAGCAAGTAACGACCGGCACGGCGGTGCAGATCCAGATGCGCTCAAGGAACGGCGTCTACGACGGCGCCACAGGCTGGCTGCTCGTCGACTTCATTGCGACCGGTTCACCGCCAGGCCCCGGGACACTGTTTCCAGAACTTCAGGTCGATCTTGGTGGCGTGATCATTGGCCCAACCGTGTCGCTGAGCAGTGCCCTGACCGTCTCGTTCACTATGCCCTTCACGTTGCCCGGTGGCTCATTCCTGGTGCAGGGTTTGGCGGCGCAACCTAGCAGTGAAACTGGCAACCAGCTATTCACGGCGACCGACGCGCACGAACTGGTGATGTTCTAGGCGCACCCGCGCAACTTGCCGGTCTCGATGAGCCAAACTCGGGATGAGGCTGCACACGTTCGCGGCGACACCGCCAGCTAACGCTTCTTAGCGATCAGCAGCTTGTCGATCTTGGCTCGCGCCCTGATCGACTCCTCACTGCGAGTCATCGACTTGCTGATGGCTTTCATGGCCATGCCCTTCTCGACCAGGTGACGCAGCTTAGCGATTTCACTTGGGGTCCATGCTTGGCGATGCCGTTCAAAGCGTTCGGTCATAGTTCGTCCTGTCGGGGGGCAGTTGTCTTGGCTAGTGGCATGAGAAATACCCGCAGCCAACGCGCGGGCTTGGTGTTGCCGCGCAGTGTTACCGGGCAGTGTCGCCGCCCAGTGTTACCGGGCAGTGTTACCGCGCAGTATTACCGCGAGTGTCGCAACTCAGCGTTGGCTATCGAGGTCCGCCATTAGGGGCCTTCGGAGCAAGCATCGCGGCGATACGATCTTCCTCACGGCGCCACTGCTAGCGTGCCTTCGGCGTCGGCAGGTCCGTCGCTTCGCAAGTCGACTGCCAGCTTTGGCGCGCGTGCTGCCCATCGCAGAACGGCTTGTTGCCGGAGAGTCCGCAGCGGCACAACGAGATCGCGTGACGACCCGCCAGCCCGAACTCCTTGCCTGCCGCATCGCAAATTGTCATCTCGCCTTCAATGCGCAGGGGGCCATTATCGTGAATCGTGATCTTTGTCATCGCCGCACTCTAGCACGTGCTCCGTGGCCAGCAGCGCGGCAACTACCAGCGACCTGCGGACGCGCGAGCAACCGCTGCTCTCTGGGTCGCGCACTTCGACACGTTAGCACCTTCGCGCGAATTGCCTTGCGGCGTTGATCGCGCCGGCGCGACCGGTTCGATCACCACCTTTACAGAGCAGCCAACGCGACCCCAGGTAATCTTCGTGTGACCGCCGTCCAGCATTAGACCGCGCGGAGTTTATGGCTTAGCCATCCGCTATCATGCTGTTGCTATGACCACCACCACCCGACTCCTACTCTGCCTCGCCCTGAGCACCGCGACGCTCAGCGCCCAGCAATACCTAATCAGCCAACCCATAAGCGGCGACACCTTCGGTGCTCGCTCCGGCGGCCAGACCTTCACGCCGGGCATTGGTGTCGTGCCGCCGAGCACTGCCGGTGTTCTACCGCTGACCAAGTTCACGCTGCACTACGGCAATTTGGGCGCCCAAACCCCATCGGCGACGACCTTCCTCAACATCTACGATGACAACCCGAACACGGTTGGTCAGTTCTGGGGCAGCTCCACCAACAGTCTGGATACAACGGCTGCTGCTGGCCTGACGTTCGGAGACGCACTCGTTTGGGACTTCCCGCAACTGATGCTGGTCGACACGATCCAGTATTGGGCGATCATGTCGTCGACCAACACCGCCGGATCGGTGCCGCTCGAAGTGACCCTGCAAACCGCGGATCGCAACGGCCCAGATGTCTACCTCGGTGGCGCTGGCATCATTGGCAACCTGGCACAACATCCAAACGGTGTCGACGCAACCTTCGAGATCGAGTTCCTCAATGGCGCCCCCGCAAGCTTCGCGACATCCGGTACTGGCTGTCCAAGCTCGGTCGGCACTGCCAACCTCTCAGCGGCAACACTGCCGCAGCTTGGCTCAACGCTGCAAGTCGACATCAGCAACGTGTCGCCAATCGGCGTGCCAATGATGGTGTTCGGCCTGTCGGACACGATGTGGAGCAGTGTTCCATTGCCGCTCGCGGTCTCGATTGCTCTGCCCGCCGCGCCAAGCTGCATGCTGCAAGTCAGCGTCGATTTCCTGCAGACACTCACCCCCGTCGGCTCGACGGCTTCGTTCTCGCTGCCGATCCCAAACAACCCGGCGCTGATCGGCTTCGTTTTGTTCACGCAAGGTGCACAACTCGAAGCAACCGGATTCAGCGTGACGGAAAAGGGCATCGCCACCGTCGGCATCTAGGCTCAAGACCCCGCGCAGGGGCGCAACTCCCGTATCGGCTCCTACATTCGCATAGAGCATCGTCATGACACGACCCCGAACGCTACAGACGATTGTTTGCACCACGCTGCTCCTGGTTGCGGCGACGTCACTGACTTGCCAAGAGCCTGTTAGCGCGCCGCTGCCAACTGCCGTGCGGCCCGACCCGTGGCGAATGTTGCAGAAGCTGCCGCTTCACGAACACGATGAGGGCGGTCGAGAGATGTTCGTCCGAGACGAAGCTGGCAACGCGGCACAAGCCGACGTGATTGTCTACCAAAAGCAAAAGCCACTGTCTTGGCAGATGCAATGGGCGCAGAACTACAGCCCCTACCACTTCGTCGCGCTTGCCGCGAGCCAGAACGCCGGCGCCAAGCGCTACCGGAGCAATGAAGATGGTGTGGTCCGGATCGCCAAGGGCGACAACCTGCAGTGCTTCGGCATATCCGATGACGGGCTATCCAGATCGATTCGCTTGGATGGATTCACCGTCATCACGATGCGGCCACATCGCCGAGTCATCTTGGAAGCCATCGATGCCCAAGGTCGACCGGCAGCCAACCTACCCGTAGCGATCAACGACGACGTGACGCAGCGCAGAGCTGCCGGCGCCATCACCAATGCCATCGGCAGGGGCACGATCTATGTCCCGTGGACCACTCACGAAACCCCGCCAACACTCTCCATTCGCCCATTGCTCATCGGGGCGACGCCGATCGCCATCGCCATCGCGGACGACTACTTTGACGGCTTGCCTCGCCTGCTACGAATCAAACTGCCGCAGGTTGGCAGTGTGCGCATCCAATTGGCAGCAAGCGTGCGCACATCCGACAAGCCGCCGAATGTGTCCCTATCGGCACTAACCGATGCAGGCTCCCTCGCCAGCACCGGCTCACAGACCATCGAGTTTGGCGAGATGGTGGTGCCGTATGTCGCACTCAACCAACAAGTCCACGTGTTCGTCATCGCAGCTAACAACCACAGCCAGAGAGCTAGCGGCCCAACCAAACCTGGCGAGCAAGTCACGATCACCGTGCACGGCGAACCTGTGACCATGACCGGGCGACTACTCGACAAAGATGGTCAACCGATAGCAGACCGCAACGCGTTCGCACTAGTCGCCATGCGCAACGGCCAACATGCTTCGAAGCTGCGCACAGACCAGAGTGGCCGCTTCTCCGTCGACTTGCATATCGCCTACATGCGCGCTGGCCGAGCTCGAGTGCAAATCGACTGCATCGAAACGCGAACAGCCTCGCCGATAGGACTCTTCATGGGCGAAACCACGAACAGCAGGGAGCCGCGAGCGGCACGCATCGTCGCCTGGCCTACTGCTGGCCGCGTCGATCTCGGCGACTTAACGATGCAGCTCGCGCCAGAACTGTTGCACGGCACGGTAGTAGATCTTGATGGCCGCCCTGTTGCCGGCCTGACGGTACAGGCCAAAACCGGCTGGGCGGAACCTTCCAAATACCGGGCCACGACCGCAGTCGATGGCAGTTTTGCGTTCTACGAGGAAGCGCCTACAGCGCGCGAGAAGGCATCGATCTACATCCGAGTGACCTCCAAGCATTGGCGCATGGCACACGGCGCGGAAGCCGCCATTGGCGATGCCGCAGACTTGCAGGTCCGGCCAATTTGCAGTGCCCGCTTCCAACTCGACAACGCGCAGCTGAGTTCGATGCTGCGAGCCTATCTTGTCGGCAAGAGCGGTGACCGGCACGCAGGCTATCCAGAAGCAGGCGCCTGCAGGTTTCGCGGCCTGCCGCCCGGAAAGTATTCACTGCAACTCGAACTAGCTGGCGGCCTGGTCAAACGCATCGACGACCTTGAGTTAGTGCATCGATTGGCAAATGCGCCAGCGGGTGAAGCGGCCATAAACTGGCTCGACGAGATGCCCAGGACCAAGCTGCAAATCCGCTCTCCGGACGGCATGCCGATAGACGCAAAGGGCGCAATTGCATCTGGCGAGCAGCAATCGAAGTTCGTGCATTCGCGCCCGACCGGTGAGCTGCAGCTCCCTTACATCGACGGCCAAGAGCTACTCATCCAGGCGCCCACGTTTCGCTCACAACGCATCAAGCCCACGAGTGATGCAACGACCGTGGTGATGCAACCACGTGCCGATTTGCGTATCAGCACGCCTGCCGGACTGGCCCTACCACGTGAGACCTGGGTGCGGTTCGACGGGTCTTCTGAGCAACAGCAACTACGACCGGCGGGCCCCACAACCGTGCGCCCCGATGCGAGCGGCGAAACCTACCTGACGCTGATCGTTGCCGATGGCCGCGGCGGCTTCGACGAAGTGCACAGTCAAGTAGTCAAGCTACCAAAGCATGCGCAACCATTGGCCGTCATGCTGCAAGTCGACGCGGAGATCGTCGCGAACGCCAACCAGATAGCGGCGGCAGGACGGGCCAAACTCGCAGTTCGCATGCGGCGCTAGCCGATCGATCGCTGCACGCGCTTATGAGTTCCCTGTGTCCGCGATTGCTTCATCGACGAAGAACAAATCAAGCGCCTTCACTGGCAACAGCTGGACTGACACCAACCGTGTGGCGCGCCGCATCGCTATGCCGCGGTGACATGTTGCCAAATGCGGTCTTCATGCACTCGAACTTGAGCCTACGGCGGCGCTTGGCCCGAGGTGCCATCGAGACGAACATGGCGTGCGCCAGCTGAGACCACAGCCAAGGTAGAACGGGCGATTGCTCTACGAACCGAGCAGATTGTTGCGATTCAAACTGACCTCAAAGCGCGACGACGCCGCATCAGTTACCTTACGTTTGAAGACCGGAGAAGCCTAAGCAGCTCGCACAGCAGCAGGAAGACATATGAACCGATGCATCATGACCATCACGGTCGCTCTGCTAACAGGGTTGGCCTCAACCTCTGCACAAAGCTGGACTGCTGCCGCGCCGGCCCCCGCAGTGGCGTTCGGAGTATCCGGTGACCTGCTTGGCAGACTGCCAGCGCCGCACGGGTTGGTTGGCTTTGATGAGCTCCAAGGCCTGACCGTGCTGCCGCTGTCCGGCGGCTGGGTCAACCAGCCGGCAGCGGTTCCTCCTAGGTCCTACGCGACGCTAGCCAACTCTGACAGCCACGTGTTTATGTTCGGCGGCCTCAACACGACGACTGGCCAGCACCTCAACGACCTGTGGCGCTACAATCCAATGATCGCCGATTGGGAGCTCATGACGGTAGGTGGCGCCTCCGGCCCAACCCCGCGACATGGCTGCAAAGCGGCTCCGTTCGACAACAGTTGGGCACTGCTATACTTCGGCGGCGCCGACGTCATCGGCTTGTGTAGTGACACCTGGATCATGCTGCCAACGACCACGGCACCGAGTCCGCCATTCTGGGTACAGCAGCCAACACCCAGCGCCTTGATTGGTCGCATTGGCCACTGCATGGCAAGGGCACCGAACGGTTACGCGATTGTATTCGGCGGCGACAACGGCGGGCTACTTGGCGACACCTGGTTGTTTGACGTCAATGGCTGGATGGCCTATTCCGGCGTCGGCCCGCCAGCCGCAGCGGACTGTCGCATGGCCTACGACCCTCGGCGCAAGATGACCGTGCTCCTACACCCAAACGGTGACACGTGGGAGTGGGACGGAATCGTCTGGCGGCGCGTCGGAGCAACCGGCGCACCAATCTGGAACGACCCCGCAATCGTTTTTGATGACACCCTGACGGCGCCCTACTCCGGCACCGTGCGCGCCGTGCAACAAGCAGCAGGCGGCACAGAGACCTACAGCTACACGCCGAGCCCCGCTAGCTTCGATACGTTGTCCGACCTTGCCTGCAACCTGCCTGGCATGCAGCCAATCTCGCTCATACAGCATCAACGTAGCTTGCCGATCCTCGGCCATTCGATGCACATGCGCGTAACAGGCCTACCGCAAGCAAGCATCCTGGTAGGCGCCTACGAGTTCGAAATACCCAACACGCCGTCCATACCGATCGGCTGCGGTTGCCTCGCCAACCTGGCTGGCACTGCGACCGTCGTGGAGTTGCTGCCATACGTCGGTGGCCCGCGCGATTGGCTGCTACCTATCGCCAACATTCCGGCACTGGTCGGCGTCTCCATTGCCGTGCAAGGCTTCGCCGTCAACAGTGCCAGTGCTTGCTGGCTGGTGTCGTCGCAACGCGGCCGCCTCGTGCCCGGCCTCTAAGCCGGACACAGCGACACGAGCTACGTATCCTAGTCCTTCTTGCTGGTCAACTTGACCAACTCGAAGTCGACCATCAGCGCTTTGTGATCACTTGGCCAGGCAAGCTCAGCGAGGGCGAACGGATCCGCCGTCGCCGGCGTCGCAAGTTCGTTGCGCAGGTAGTACTGCGGCGAACCGACGATCCAAGCACGCTGCGGCTGTAGGCCACAGCCATTGTGATAGATGAAGTCGATGCGATCGCGTTCGTCGACCTTGGCGGCCCAACTAGTCGAGCCCTTCTGCCAAGCAGGCGACGGCCACGTTGCGCCCGGATGCGTCACCGGATTCGGATAGAGCTGCCGCCAAGAATCATGGAAGCCCGCCTGGTGCAACATCAAGCTGTTCTGCCACTTGATCACGACGCCGTTGTGACTAGACAGATCGCGCGTCGCCGCAGTCCAATCGAGGTGCGAACACTCGTTGAAGTCACCGGCAAGGATCACCGCACGCGTCGCCAGTTGCTCCCGCTTGACGTAGGTAACGAAGGCTTTGAGCGCATCGTCACGTGCCGACGCTCGATCCATTGCATGCAACCTCTTGAGGTCGGTCACCGGGTCCGGCTTACCGTCCCCGTCTGCATCGATCATTTTAAAGCTATTGCCGTCGTAACCACGCGGTAGGTAGACCGCGTAGTTGCGGTAGTCGAGGTGCGCCGTGCAAACCACCAGTTCGCGCCCACTTGGATGGCGCAGGTAGTAGGCAATGATCGAACCGCGGTCGAGGTTTGTGCTATCGGCAACGACATCCGTCTTGACGATTGGCCAACGACTGATGACACCGACATCACCACCACCAAACTTGCCGTAGTAGACTTCGCCTTGCTTGGCCAACGCCTTGATCAATCGCTTGTGCAGGTCAACTTGTTGGTAGTTGCGCACCTCGCTCATCGCGATGACATCAGCTTGCGACGCGAGCATGACATCAACGATCTTGTCAAAGCCGCCTGCGACCGAAGTGCCTTCTTGCCAAAGGTTGAACTCCAACACGCGCACGACACCCTCAGGCTTGTGCCGCGCAGAGTTCTGCAACGGAACTGGTGGGACAGCCTGCGGAGCAGCAGCGTGGCAGCCCATCAACATCACAAGACTCAACAGCATCATCTGACACCTCGTTGTGGAAACGACGACGGCGGGACCGCCGCAACGCACCTAGCAAAGCACATACTCGGATTGGCTCATGGCCAGAATCCATGTTCCCTGACGCAGAGTGCTAGCGATCGCGCGCGATGCGGAAGCCGACGCAGTCCCAGGCACCGCTTGTGATCGCTCGTTCTTGTCGAATGTTGTCGACGCGAAGCTTTGCCTCGCCGGTAAGCGTGCCGTTGCTCGCCGCATCGGTGGCGATCACACAGACCGACCTTGACTCGGACGGCGTGCTCGACCTCATCGCTGTCGGCTCGGATCAAATCTCCGTGCTGTTCGGCACGGGTATCTTCTAGCTGTCGCCAACGCCGACGGCGGCCGGTCGCGGCGTCAGCAGAAGGCCTACAGCAGCCGGCTACACGTCGATCGTAGCCTTGCCTGCGTCGGAGACCACGATGCCCATGGCATTGATTGGATCCAGCACGGCCCACTGGTGATAGAGGCTGAGCCCAATGTTGCCCGTAGACGCCGGGATACTGAACGACGCGCTGGCCACGCCCGCGCTATCGGCAACAAACAGCTGCGTCAAATCAGGTGCGACGAAGACGCTGCAGCCAGGCGCACCAGGCAATGGCGCCGGTAGCGGCAAGCCGTTGTGCACCGTGTCGGACAGACCTGAGACCATCACGGCGAGCGCCGACGGCAGCGCGCCGGACAGAGTCACGTCGTAGCTTGCGTTCAGGTTGGGTAAGCCAACGTTTGAAAGCGACGGCGTCACGGGGCTGCCACCGAGGCAGTTGACGCGCCACGCTGGCCGCTGCACCAGACCTGACTGACTCCAACTACCAGAGACCGGAGTGCGGTAGTGGCCAATGCCGTTGGCGCCACTGTTCAGGTTCGAGATCACGCCGTCATTGGAGTTGTCGTAGCCGATGAAGAACTTGCCGCTGACCGGGACCGGCGTGGCGAACGTCGCCGTGTAGAAACCAGGCGCCGTGGTGACCGTAATCGTGGTCGATGCGATAGGGGTCGCCGCCGGCCCAGCACCGGTGTCCGCGTAGATGTGGGCCGAACGCGTCAACGAGCCAGTGGTCGAGTTGGTGTAGATGTCGAAACTAGCCACCTGCATGCTGCCGACCGCGGGAACTTCAAAGGTGTATTCATACTGGTTGGTGCTGTTGCTCAGCGTGCCGCCACTGGTGTTCAACTCGGGGCACGGCTCGGTCGCCGAACCGACACAGGCCTGGCCAAAGTTCGTGAAGGACGCTGCCCCCGGTCGCACGATGTAGAGGCCGGTCGTCCGGTCCGACGCGAGGATGTTGCCCGACGCCAAGAACGGATAGCAGCCCCAACAACCGTTGAAGCCTCCGGAAGCTCCAGGCCACGTGTCGTACGACGCGATTTCGACCGGGTTCATGGGGTCACTGAAATCGATGCAGCGATAGCCCTCGGTGTACCAACTGACGTGGCACTTGTTGCCAACGATGTAGGCGTTGTGCGGGATCGCAGCGGTGTTTGGAGTGAACTGACCGAGAGGAATCGGGCTCGACTTGTTGGTGATGTCGAAAAACTTGATAACGCCAGCAGCCCTCTCGTCGGTCGTGACGCAGATGGTACCCGCCGCGTTGGGCCACGCGTTGTGAGTGAACGCGCTCGGGGTCGGCGTGTTACTGAGCACGGGCATGGCAACCGGTGATGACGCATCCATGATCCGCAGGACACCGCCACCGATGTAGGACGCGTAGGCGTAGCCGTTCTCCACGTGCAGGTCGTGAAAGTTGGTCGTGGTCGCCTGACCAAGGTACGACGGGTTGGCTGGGTTCGTGGTCAAGTCCCACACTGGCGTGCCAACGTTGGTGCCAACGAGGTAGAGCTTGCCAGCACCCTCATCGATGCAAACGTTGTGAGCGTTCGACGTGATGCTGGTGCCAAACACACCCACCAACGTTGGGCTATTGGGGTTACTCAAGTCGAGGATCTGAAAGCCTGCAGTCGCCTCAGTCACCACGTAGGCATAGGTGCCGTAGGTTCGAATGTCGCGCCAGGTCGACGAGCCAAACGGAAACCAACCACGCTCGATCGGCGTGCTCGGATTGCTAACGTCCACGACAACCGTGCCGGTCGTCGCACAAAGCAATGCATATTCATCGCCGTTCGGAGCCGTGTAACCCCAGACGTCGTTGAACGGGCCGTGGTTGCTGAATGTGCCGAGCAAGGCGCAGTTGACGCCTTGAGCAGTCAGAGACGTGGCCAGAAGAGCCACGAAGAGGACTAGTTTGCGGATGTGCATGAGAGAGACCGCGGGCAGCGGGAAACCGAAGAGAGAGGCCTACTCACTGTATGTCAAATCGACCAGACAGACATGTCCGTCTGCTGCAACTGGCGAAAGGCCCAATGCGCACCGGCGAGGTTGCAACGTTGGCACGTTCCCGAGCACGCTCGACAGCAACGAACTGATGGCATGGCGGTCTCCGGGCCGCACCGTGGGCTCTGCCACCGAAAGTCGATAGTCGAGCATGAAGCGACTGCTGACTTGCCTTCTCGCCACATCTGCCCTGGCGCCAGCTCAAGAGGCCTGGACCGCCGATGAAGCCGGCGCCGTTGCGTTCCTATCCGGACTGAAGAAGGACCACGAAGCGGCGCTCGGCCGTCACCAGCGCCATGGCCGCGTCCCTGTGTTTGTGCCGAGTGACTTTGTGCGCAGCATGTATCTCGCGCACCTGAGGGAGAGACTTGAGAAGGGCAAGCCCTACCGGATCGAAACCTCGCGCGTGACCGTGCCCGACGGACAGCTGTGCCTGTTGACCTATCTGCTGCCGGCGCAACCAGACTCGCGCGTGTTCGTCAGCGACATGCAAGGCCGCATCCTGATCGCGGACCACCAGGACATTAACTATCTGACGGGCGATGCGGCCATGCCGCACAACAACCGCGAGGCAGATGGCCTGACGATCGAGACAACGATTGGTCGCGATGGTCGAACTTGGCAACCACTGAGCACTGCCCCGATGACGGCGCAGACGATCTACATCATCGACGAGCACGGCAAGCCGTTCGACGACGTGCTGCTGACAGTTGGACCAGCATCTTGGTTCGACAAGACGGACGAAGCCTTGCGCGTGCCCGTCACCGAGTTCGCACTACCTGCAGGCGTGGTCGCCAGCAAGAAGGGTCGGGCCACACTGCAGGGAGTCGTGGCGCGTGATCTCTATCTAGGAGCACGGCATGCATTCGCAATCGCGCGGCGCGTTAGCTACTTGCTCGAGGGCGTGCGCGTCGAGCGAAGCAACGACCGCATTGTAGTGACGGTGCCGCGCGCGCCATTGCGCAGCATGTTCTGCCACGTCAACGAGAATGCCACCCACAGCACCTTGAAGATTCTGTCGTCAGGTCAAAGCCAATGCATGGCGAGTGCCGTGATCGATGTCGATGGCGACGACCGTGGCGAGGCCGGGTTCCTGGCCGAACTCACGGGTGTTGTGACCGCTCGCTCACCGGCCCCCGCCGGCGAACACAAGCGATGGCCCAGCGTGATGCCAAAGAGCTTTGGCGAACTCAAGCATGGCTGTGTGATCCGCAGTGGCTACTTGCTGCAGGTATCCCTACCCGGCAAGCAAGGCTGGGTCACCGAAGGGGATGCCGAGGCAAAGGCCGTCGATCCCGATCTGTCTGAACGTGCCTGGCGATGCTACGCGTGGCCACTCGAAGCAGGCAAAACCGGCGCACGCGCATTCTTCATCGATCACACCGGCACGGTCTATGTCAGCGACAACAAGTCCGGTCGCTACAGCGGCTACAACAAACGACCCGCGGCAGCTGCAGCCGTGTCGGCAGCCGGCATCGACGCGACCGTCGCCAAGAACGGGACAGGGGTCGACGGGCAAGTGTGGCTGCCGTTCGTTTA
>JBNMNW010000184.1:0-11560 GCA_051278165.1 Planctomycetota bacterium
GTTTACCGACGTAACCGAAGCAACCATTCCGGATGTGAAGGTTCGCTTTTGCTGGGAACTCGAGTTTGTGGACGTCGATAACGATTTCGATTTGGACCTGTTGGTTAGCAGTAAGAAGTCGTCGGGTTCGTTCCTGTTTCACAACGACGGCAACGGCAAGTTCGTCGATGTCTCGAAGGAGTGCTTGCCGCAGTTCACCAACAACTACGAGTTCGAGCCAATGGACGTCGACGGCGATGGCTACCTCGACTTGGTGACGATCAACGATGGTGTCGGCAAGCGTCGGTTCTCAGAGCATCTGTTCCGAGCGGATGGCAAGGGCGGGTTCGTCGATGCGACCGACATGGTTTGGCCAGAGGCGGACAACCCGCGTTCAGACGACAACATGATCGCGTTTCTCGACTATGACTCCGATGGCGACGCCGACTTCTTGATCGCATCGCTCAACGGTGTTGAGCGCCTGTTGGTCAACGACGGCACGGGTCACTTCGCGGCCGGTGCCCCGGTGTTCGATGGCGAACGCACTCGCGCGACTCTGGGGCTGGCCATCGCAGATCTCAATGGCGATCACCGCATGGACTGCGTGCATGCCGAGGGCGAGGTCAAGAACGCCGAAGCGGACAAGGTCTTCTTTGGCAAGAGCATCGCCAAGGACACCGCGGCGCCGTTCGTCGGCGTGATCGATGCGCAACCGATCGACGGTGGGGTGCTGGTTCGTGTCCGGGTGCACGATCGCAAGAGCCCGTCGATGCCGCACGATTGGCAGAAGGTCGTGCTGCACATAGACGATGGCGAGGAGAAGGTCAGCATGCCGATGCAGTGGTATGGCGAATACCTATGGCGTGCCTCGCCAAAGGCCACCAAGGGCAGCAACCTGCAGCTGTCGATCGAAGCGGTGGATGCGGCCGGCAACGTGACTCGTTCGCCGGTGAAGAGCGTGCGCGTTCACTAGGGGTCAGAGCTACGGGAGGCCTCGGTAGCGGAAGTGGCCGCGCCGATCCGTGGTGACGCGAGCCGTCTGTCGGGTCGCTGAGTGCACCGAGACGGCCCTGGGTCAATTTCCATACTACTGGTTGAGGACACACTTGAGTAAGCTCCGCGGTCATGGTGCAGAGCAAGGCCACGAGCGTTTCCCAATACCTCAAGGAACTACCGGATGATCGACGCGCAGCGATCACCGCAATCCGCAAGGTCATCCGCGACAGCATCGACGCAGGTATCGAGGAGGCCATGAGCTACGGCATGATTGGCTATCAGGTGCCGCTGCGAATCTACCCGGCTGGTTACCACTGCACTCCCGATACGCCGCTGCCCTACGTGTCGATCGCGTCGCAGAAAAACCACATGGCCATCTATATGATGGGCCTCTACATGGACCCGGATGAGACGGCTTGGTTTGCCGATGCATGGCAGGCCACCGGCAAGAAGCTGAACATGGGCAAGTCGTGTGTTCGCTTCAAGAAGCTCGAGGACGTGCCGTTGGATGTGGTCGCCGCGGCGATCAAGCGCATGCCGTCGAAACGCTACCTTGCGGTCTACGAGGCGATGTTGCATGGCTCGGGCCAGGTGCATGGGACCGGTAAGGGCTCGGCCAAGAAGGCCGCTGCAAAGAAGTCCGTGGCCAAGAAAGCGCCCGCCAAGAAGGCCGCCAAAAAGTAGCCCTTCTATTTGCGAGACAAGACGGCCATGGCGACCCCAGCAAGCGTCATTGCGGTCGCCGCAAGTAGCCGGGTGGACGCCTGTTCACCTAGCAGCGTGATGCCACCGAATGCGGCGAGCATTGGCACCGACAGTTGCACGATGGCGGCGCTTGTTGCCGAGAGTCCGGGCAACGCCATATACCAGATGACGTAGCCGATGCCTGAGGTCACGACGCCGGCAGCGATGGCCAGCCAGATGCCTTCGGCGCTCATCGCGGTTTGCGTAAAGGCAACAGCCATTGCGAGTCCGGCAACTGGTGCCGCGAGCGCGAAGTTGCGTGCCGTAGCGCGACTTGGTTCTGTTGCGCCGCGCCCGAGCAGCGAATAGGTGCCCCAGGCAATCCCTGCGATGGTCATGAGCAGCGCCCCAAGAGCATCGGGAGCCTGGACTCCTGGTAGCACCAGCCAGACGACGCCGAGAATGGCGAGCAGCATGCCGGCGGCAGCGATCGCGGTTGGGCGTTCGCCATTGCGAACACCGACAGCAATCATCGTGATCTGCACGGTGCCGAACAGCAGCAGTGCGCCGGTGCCGGTGTCGAGCGACACGTAGGCCAGCGAGAACGCCAAGGCATAGACCAGCAGTGCGGCTGCGGCCCACGGCGGCCCCGGCTTGCGCGACTCGGCTTTCGGGTTGCTTGGCGTTCGTGGCCACAGCAGCGGCAACAGCAGAATGGCACCGCTGGCCAGTCGGATCGCGGTGAAGCTCCAAGGATCGATCGAGTGGTCTCGCAAGGCGAGGCGGCAGAGCATCGAGTTGCCGGCGAATGCTAGTAGCGCGACGACCGTTAGCAGAACGGTACGAGCCATGAGCTTCGGTGGAGTGGCTAGTGCGGGCAAGCGATCAAACTAAGCCCGGCGGGCAGCAATCAGAAGTCCAACCGGATCGAAACCCAGACACTCGAGTTGTCAGGGAACAGGTTGAAGAAGCCAGGTTCGCTGCGCGCGACGTCAAACCAGCGCATGCCCAACTCAAGCTGCAGGTCCTCGTGGATGCTGCGCAGTTGTCGTTGGTAGGTGCCTTCGATCAGATACTCCTGCTTGTTGGGATCGGCGAAGCCACGCAGTTCGATGCTGGTGCGGGCGAAGTCGTTGGCTTCCCAAAATGCGCGGATCACCAGGTCGTCGTCAAACGCTCGGAACACGGCCGTCGAATCGTTGGCGCCGGTCTCGCCAACCCATTCGAGCGTCGCCGTGATCTGATCCTTGTCGGTGAATACTTTGGGGATCACGCGGTCAAAGCCGATCGCATACTGAAGGTATTCATCGGGCAGCGTGATCGCTTGGTTGCCGGCAGATACAGCCAGTTGTCATCGGTCGCATCTGGGTGTTCGTGCGTCAGTGCCGCGACGCCTGTGATCTCGGCGGGCGTCATGAAGCGAATGATCGACTTGTCGCCGATCGCCGTGGTCACCGACGTCAAGAACACCGGCATCGCATTGATGCTGATGACCTCGGTGATCAGCTCGTGCTTGTTGGTGTGTTTGTGCCGCAGCGAGTAGTAGGACGCGACTAGGTGGATCGAGTCGGCGATCGAAACTGCCGTGACCATGTCGATCGCGCCGGCAGTGATGTTGTTGAGCAGGTCGTCCATCAAGAAGACGGTGCCCAGCATTCCGATGACCGAAGCCATGACAATGACCAGCGGCGTTACCACACCCGTGACGCGCCGGACGAACGGGATCTTCTCGATGCGTTCGGTCAGCTCGGCGATCGTGCTCAGTGACTTGGGCGAAAAGACGCCCAGCGGATGCTCGGTCTCTTCGAACGACACCGGGACAAAGTCCTCGGCGCTGAACTGGTCTTCGATTCGCTTGTGGAGCTGCAGGCCCGGATCGTCGGGGTCGAACCAGATGTCGTAGCGCGCATCGAACGGCTTATTCTTGACCTCTTCCGGGGCTTGCTCACGCAGCGTGTCGACCTGCGCCGAGAAGGTGCCGAGACGGCCAAAGCCGGCGCCAGCAACGCTGACAATGGCGGCTAGCACCACGGCGCTGATCAGCCAGCGCCAGCGGTAGAGCACATTCAGGCTACCTATCAGTAGGGAGTTTCTGGGTGAATCAGCGGGTGTGTGGGGTCTCGTGCGCGTCTTTGGGCCGGAATCCGGCCTACAGGCCGAGGCTGCGACGCAGCTGGCGGACGACGCCGCGGAAGTGTTCGCGGCCCATGATGGGCTCGGCGATGCGTGCTCCCTGCAGGGCGGAAACGATCGTCGCGGCCTGATCCTGCACATCGCCCAGGAAGGCGATCTCGCCGCCGGTGCGCGCGGCTGCGAGCAGGGAGGCCAGCTGCTGTTGGAATGATTCGGTCGATTCGCGCAGCATATCGATCATCGCTGGCGACAGGTTCTTGGCATCCACCTCGAACGCGCACGATGGGCAAACCTTGGTTTCTCCATCAAACATGACCTTCTCGCACATCTCGAAGACCATCCGCAGCGCTGCGCCCGGCGACTCCGCGTCAGCCAGCATGTCGGTCATCAACGCATCACTGCGTGCTTGGAAGAACTTCAGTAGTTCGATGCCGAGTTCGTTCTTGCTCTTGAAATGGTGGTGGATGCTCGCCTTGCGGATGCCGAGGCGATCCGCCAGGTCTTGGTAGCTGAACGCCGCGAAGCTCTTGTGCTCGAGGATGTCGGCAGCCGTTGCCAGGATTTGTTGCTTACGCTCGCTCACTGGCGCGAAGCCTACCAAGTGGTAGGTGGTTTTCAAGCCGGAGTCGTGCAGTTTTTGGTGGGCCCGGGTCTGAGGTGGGGGCCTGGCGCTGTGTGATCTGGTCGATGTCACAGCTGATTCAGGCCATTGAGACTCATTTTCTGAGCTCGGTCGTGAGGTCGCTCAGAGGCGTCGGTCGCCCATGAAACTCATGCTGCGCCATTGAGATGTGGCGGTCAGTGGTCCATTTCTCGGGCCCGAACGAACTTGATGAAGTCTCGCATGGCGCGATGTTCCTCGTGCCAATCGCAGCGCTTACCCGATATCCTACTCGCCCAGATTCCCCAGTTCGCTAGCCCAACACCACCCGGTTTGGGCGAGCCCAACGGCCATTTTATGACCGAGACAAATACTCAGAACAGTGGCGACGCGTGCCTGCTTAAGGCCGCTGACCGCCTATCCCCTCCTGACGCGCAAGCTGCGAAGAGCGGAGAGGTTACTTACACCATCGACGATTGGCGTCCGATCGTAGAACCGTTCCAGACTTCGAGTATCTGGCGAGGCACGTGGCAGTTCGCATCGACCTTCGCTCTATACGCGAGTGTCTGGGTCGCGCTCTACTTCGCCATCCAATTCAGTTGGTGGCTCGCGGTGCCGTTGATTCTGCTCGGCGCTGGCCTGCAGGTGCGCTTGTTCATTATCTGCCACGACGCGACGCACGGTTCGTTCTTCGCGTCGAAATTGGCGAATGACATGGTTGGCGGCTTCTGTGGCCTGTTGACGTTCACGCCGTATCGGCATTGGCGCGGCGAGCACTCGATCCACCACGGTGCCACTGGCGACCTCGATCGTCGCGGTGTTGGTGACGTCTGGACGATGACGGTGCAGGAGTATCTCGAGTCCTCACGCTGGCGCAAGATCACGTATCGCATCGCCCGCAACCCGTTCATTCTGTTCGTGGTTGCGCCGTTCGCGCTCTTCCTGGGCTTGCACCGGTTCGCTCGCAAGGGTGCCCCGGACCGCGAAGTTCGCTCGGTGCGCAATACCAACATCGCGCTGTTCGTGATGATGTGCGTGATGGGCTCGATCTACGGGTTCGTTCCCTACCTGATCCTGCAGTGTGTGATGATGTTGCTCGCCGGAGCCGGCGGCGTCTGGTTGTTCTACATGCAGCACCAGTATGAGGACGCTTACTGGGAGCACACCGCTGACTGGGACTACACGGCCGCGGCGCTCAAGGGCAGTTCGTTCCTGCGCCTGCCGAAGATCCTGCAGTGGTTCTCGGGCAACATCGGCTTCCACCACGTTCATCACCTGAGCCCACGGATCCCGAACTATCACCTCGAGCGCTGCCATGCCTCGAACGAGATCTTCTCATCCGTTAAGCCGATGACGTTCTGGTCGAGCTTCCGCTCGGTCAATCTGCGCCTCTGGGACGAGGCGTCGAAGAAGCTGGTCGGATTCCGGCATCTCCGCCAAACGCGCGAAGCGGCTTCCCGATAGGGGAGGCGGCTGTTCCCGAAGTGGCTTCCCGATTGGGAGGCCGGCCTCGAACCAGCATCCCGCTAGTGAAGCCGGGCCCGAGCGACTCCCAGATGGAGTCCCTTCCTCAGCGACTTCGCACTGAGAGACGCTGTTGCCAAGCCGCCTCCCCTTGGAGAAGCCGGCGTTTCGCCTCTCAATCGGGCTGGCGAACAGTCCCTCAGGTGTCCTCCCGCGAGGGGCTCCAGCGAGGGCTCTCGACCAATCGGGCCACCTTTAATAAGTGCGATTCACGTATTTTTCAGCAAGGTGTGTCGCAAGTCGTTGTCAGCAAAGGACTCAGGAGAAACACGGCAACCGCTCTGAATGGGCAACAAAGCTGTTGGAAGCGTTGTTCTTGGCAACCTGCGCGGGTAGCGTTCTTGGCCTGGAATGCGGCCCAGTCGACGCCTCCAGATGAAACAGCGACTGGAGGACCCGCACATCGCCCGCTCACTCGGTGCCATCCGGTTGGGACGCCTCTCGTTGAGGTATCCATGCCGTCTGCCATGCGAGGGAACACGACAAGCCGTCGTGTACTCGGCCGCAATGAGCTACGTGATCACGGGTCCGGAGCTGAAGTTATGGGTAACCGTTTGTTTGTTGGCAATCTCTCTTTCAATTCGACCGAAGACACGATTGCTGACGCTTTTGAGCAAGCTGGCTTCAAGCCGGCCAGTGTCACCATCCTTTCCGATCGCGAAACCGGCCGCTCACGCGGCTTCGGCTTCGTAGAAATGGGTTCGCCCGACGAAGCCGCCAACGCGATCCAAGCCCTAGACGGCCAAGAGATCGACGGCCGCAACGTGCGCGTGAACGAAGCCGAAGAGCGCAAGCCACGTAGTGGCGGCGGCGGCGGCGGCGGCGGCGGCGGCTACGGCGGCGGCGGCGGCGGCGGCGGTGGCGGCGGCGGCGGTGGCGCCGGTGGTCGTCGCGAACGCTGGTAGTCTAAGCTGCGGCGCAGACGCGTAGCAGCTTGCTGCTACGCGACGTGTCGCCTACGACCCGCAGTTCTCGCCTAGCCCTTAGGGGCAAGGTTTGATGATGCTGCGTAAGAGTTCGGTGCGGTGCTGCTGACGAAAGTCGCAGCCACCAGCACGAGCCAATCGCTTCTCAGCGATCACACGCCTTCTGGGCGAACCGTTTGAGCAACCAGTGCATCGGTCCGACTACGGCTAGTGGCTGTAGCAGCAGCACGACGCCCAACCAAGCGATCTCGGACATCCACTGTTGTTGGCCGTTGAAGCCGTAGACGTAGTTGATGTTGAACGGGAGGTTGGGATCTGTCGGGTCAGCAGGCGGTGCCGGCATCCACAGATAGCAGACGATCAGTAGCACCCATGCCGTGCCGGTCCATGCGAGCGCCGCGCGGCGGTCGTAACCAACCCGTGCCGTCAGCCAGATGAGTAAGAACGGCAGCCAACCGTGGAACAGCGATAGGCTGCGATTGAAGAGCGGGTTCTGTTCGTCAAACATGTAGTCGGTCAAGCCGATCAGCGGCATGCCAACAAGGTTGCTGCCGTAATCGACGACCCACAGGATCTGTGGAACCATGATCCCAACGGTCGCCATGCTGATCGGGAGGGACTTCTCCGTCCACATCCCGATCAAGGTCAGGAACAGGGCGACGTCGCAGAAGTAGAGGAAGTTCGTCGGTCCGTAGTTCTGCCAGTAGAACGGCACGAGCACCGCCATGAACGCCGTGAACAGCAGTTTCGCGACCATGGGGATCTTTGGGGCGTTGGTGTCCATGTAGGAATCCTAGGCAGATCAGAGCATTAGTTGAGGGTAATGATACTAAGCCCATTGTATCGCTGAGCTAATCGATGGCCTCGTGATCGCATCGTCGGCGGTATCGTGTTCGCCATGGATGTTGTCAATCTACAGCAGAAGCTCGACAGCTTCTCCGAGACGTGGGTGCCCAAGATCGTTGGCTCGCTCAATGGCCAATACGTCAAGGTCGCGAAGCTGGATGGTGAGTTCGTGTGGCACTCGCATGAACATGAAGACGAGATGTTCCTCGTTATCAGTGGCGAGCTGCAGCTTGAGTTCCGTGATCGCACCGTCGCGATCAAGCCGGGCGAGTTCTGCATTGTGCCGCGCGGCGTTGAGCATCGACCGATCGCGCGCGAACTTGTCAGCATCGTGTTGTTCGAGCCGCAAACGCTGCGCAACAGCGGCGATGCCGTCGATGGTCGCGCGATCGAGCCGGACGACCTGGAGCATATCTGATGGTCCGGGCAGTCGTTCGCAGCTGGGTGGGTGTGACGACTCGCGAGCATGCGGCTCCGTACTTGTCGCATTTGCGAGAGCAGACCGTTCCGCATCTACAGGCGATGCCGGGCTTTGTTGGTATGCAGATCCTGCAGCGCGCGATCGATGAAGGCTTTGAGTTCCGTGTGCAGACGACCTGGCAGTCGCTGGCGGCGATCCATGCGTTTGCTGGCGACGACCTCGAAATCGCTGTCGTACCACCAGCCGCCCAGGCGGTCCTGCTGCGCTTTGATGCACACGTGGTTCATGCAGAAGTGGTCGAGCTGTCGTGAGCACCCAGTAATCTGACTCGCATGCTGGACCTCGACTTCGTGCGCGCACAGTTCCCTGCACTGCAGTCGGAATGGGCGCTGTTTGACAATGCCGGTGGCAGTGTGCCGCTCGGTCGTGTCATCGATCGAATCCAAGACTACATGCGCACCTGCATGGTGCAGCTCGGTGCGAGCTACGGGTTGTCGGTCGAGGCGGCGAAGCGGGTCGACCTGGGCCGCCGCTCGGCTGAGAAGCTGCTTGGCTCGGACAAGAACGATGTGGTGCTCGGTGCGTCGTCGACGGCGTTGACGCGCCTGGCGGCGGCGGCGTTGCGGCATCTGTGGCGGGATGGCGACGAAGTCATCGTGACCGACTTCGATCACGAATCGAACATTGGCGCCTGGCGCGATTTGGAGGCGACTGGCTTGGTCATTCGCGAGTGGCCGTGCGATCCCGAGACCTTCGAGTTGCGGCTCGAAGACCTGGAGCCACTACTCAACGAGCGCACCCGATTAGTGGCGTTCTCGCACTGTTCCAACTTGGTTGGCGAGATCCAGGACGTCGCGGCAATCAGTAAGCGCGTGCATGCAGCAGGTGCTTTGGTCTACGTCGATGGCGTTGCCTACGCGCCGCATCGCCGCGTCGACGTCAAGGCGCTCGGCGCGGACCTCTACGTTGCCAGTCTCTACAAGGTCTACGGTCCACACATGGCGGCGATGCATGTCGGCAAGGACCTGCTCGCCGACGTCGCGTCGCAGAATCACTTCTTCGTAGGCCACGACGCGGGGCCGTACAAGCTCGAGCCGGGCAACGTGAATCACGAGTTGACGTCGTCGTTGCCGGGCATCGTCGACTACCTGGAAGAACTCGATCGCCATCACGGCGGTGCCGGCACGATCGAAGGTGCGTTTGATCGCATGACCGCGCACGAGTGTGATCTCGCAAAGCCCCTGCTTGACTATCTAAACGATCATGCTCGCGTGCGCCTATTGGGGCGCGCTGTCGCCGACGCCAGGCGAGCGCCAACGATTTCGTTTGTGCCGTTGGAGAAGAGCTCTAGCGAGATTCCGCTGCTCCTAGATAAACAGGGCATTGCGACTCGTTGGGGGCACTTCTACGCGCATCGCTTTTGCACTCGCTTTGGCCTGCATCAAAACGGCGGTGTCGTACGCATCAGTATGGTGCACTACAATTCGGCTGCAGAAGTGAGTCGGTTGCTTGAGGCTCTCGACTCCGTGCTCTAGCCCAATCGGAGGGGCTAGGTCCATTGCGTCGGAAGGCGTCGCCACCGAAGATCGCATGCGGTGACTTCACGCTCCCGCACTGTCCTCTGCTATCTGGCATTTGCCGCGCTCGCGCTGCTGGTCTACGGGCCAGCGCTCGGCGGCGAGTTTTTGTGGGCTGACACCGACTGGATCCGCGACAACGAAACGCTGCGCTCGGCATCGGGCTTGTGGCGCATCTGGTTTGAGCCTGGCGCGGTGACGCAATACTGCCCGCTGACTTACACGACTTGGTGGCTCGACTACCAGTTGTGGGGCCTGTCCGAAGTGTTCATGCACGTCGAGAACGTGCTGTTGCATGCCGGCAGCGCACTGATGTTCACGTTGCTGTTGCGTCGGCTTGGATTGCCGGGTGCATGGTTTGCTGGCCTCGTATTTCTGCTGCATCCAGTTCACAGCGAATCGGTCGCATGGCTCGTCGAGCGCAAGAGCACGCTGTCGGCCGCCTTCTATCTCGGTGCCTGCCATCTTTGGTTGACGCACCTGGCTCAGCCATCGCATGGCACCTTGTTGCGCGCTGCGCTGCTCTATCTCACTGCGTTGTTGGCGAGCACTACCACGTTGATGCTGCCGGTGACGTTGTTCGCGATCGCCATCTGGCATCGCCAAGAGTGGCGTAGCTCGGTGCGCGCCCTGCTCCCGTTCGTGTTGATGGCAGTCGCTGTGACGGCCGTGACAGTCATCATGGCGCGAGGCGACGTAGCTGTCGGTCAGGACTGGGCGTTGACGCTGGTCGAGCGTGTTGCGTTGCTAGGGCAAGCCGTCGGCTTCTACCTAGGTAAGCTGCTGGTGCCATTTGCACTGTGCTTCTTATATGCCAAGTGGGATGTCACCGGTTCGGCGCTGCATTGGCTGCCGACGATGCTCTTGTTCTCGGCACTCGTTGCGAGCCTGATAGGCATACTGCGTGTGCGGCAGCGAGCAGTCGTTGCGTGCAGTCTGGCACTATGGATCTTCGTGGCGAACGTGTTGCCGGTCTCCGGGTTCCTCGATTACGACCACCTGCGCTACGCATTTGTCGCGGACCACTTCCAGTATTTGCCAAGCCTCGGCCCGATTGCGTTGTTCTGCTGTGGCGGCGCATTCTTGATGCCCAAGGTCCCGGCCGTTGCGTTGGTAGCTGCTTCGTTGTCGATCATGCTGGCGATTCTGACCTGGAGTCGGGCCAGCATCTATCTGGACCTCGAAGGGCTATGGCGAGCCACGATTGCTACTGAGCCGGATGCATGGCTTGCGCACAATAACCTGGGCAACTTGTTGGATGACAAGAACGGCCCGGGGGCGGGCGTTACGTCTCATCGCCGCGCGATTGCGATCTATCCGAATGCCTTCGACGCGGTCAATGCAGTAGGCATCGAGCACGCTCGTCGCGGCGAACATGCGGCCGCGAAGCGCTTGTTTGATCGCGCGCTGCAGATCCGCCCGGGCGATCCGTTGACGTTCAATCATCTCGGCTCGATGTATGGCATGCAGCGCAACTACGCGGACGCCCTGCGGTGCTTTGAAGAAGGGCATCAACGTGCGCCCAATGACCGCGATTTACTGCGCAACCTCGCCGTGGTGCTATCGCAGGCGCCGGATGCCAGCATGCGCGATGGAGAGCGAGCGCTTGCCCTCGCCAGCCAACTCAACAACGTGCCTGAGCCGTCGCTTGCCGATGAGCACGTGTTGTTCTGCGCGCTCGTGTTGGCGAGTGATCGTCGCTCGGCAATGTCACTGGGCGAACGCGTGATGTATCGCGCCCGCCAAGCAGGCAACCAGCAACTCATGGAGCGAGTCGGCGGTCAGCTGCAGGACTTGCGCCGTTAGGACCTACTGCTTCGCCCTGCGTACTGTACCCGGTTCAAACCACAGGTTGCGCGAAGCGCAACCTGTG
>JBNMNW010000185.1:0-11535 GCA_051278165.1 Planctomycetota bacterium
GACGTAGAGCAACCATGCTGTTGAAGCGAATCGAAGCGAAGACCCTTCCCGAGGCCATTGAACGCGTGCGCATTGAGTGCGGCGCCGATGCGATGGTGGTCGAAACCAAGCCAACTCGTAATGGCTACGTCGTAGTCGCCGGCCGCAAGGAGACCGCGACGCCAACGCGCGACCAGGCAGGCTCGACATCGTTCTTATCGAAGTGGACGCAGGGCTTCCGCCCGCTCGCTGAGAAGGCGATCGACTTTGGTATTTCGAAGACGATCCTGCACGCGGTCGAACGCGCCCTACTCGGCACCCGTGTCGAACTTTCGCGCCCCGGTGACCCCGCGCTGCCGAACCTCGCCAGCCGCGTGCTGTCGGCGCTAGTGCATCACGAGCCGCGTGTTGAAAGCTCGGATGGCTTCCAGACGATCGCGCTAGTCGGCCCAACCGGCGTTGGCAAGACCACGACGCTGGCCAAGCTCGCCGCCCGCGCCAAGGATCGCGGCGAACGCATCGCCATCATCACGCTCGACACCTACCGCATGGCCGCAGTCGAACAGCTGCGCACCTTCGCCGAACTGCTCGACGTACCGTTCTCGGTGGCGACATCGGCCAACGACGTGCGCCGCGCGATTGACGACAACATCCAAGCTGATCGCATCTACATCGATACGACCGGTAAGAGCCCACGCTGCCGCGAGAGCCTGCCAATGCTCGAAAGCACGCTGCGCGCTGTCGGCGCCAACACGCTGCTGTGCATGGCCGCCGGCACCCGCGACCGCGACAGCAAGATTGTTCTCGACGCCTACGAAGATATGGGCATCGATGCCGTCTGCTTGACGAAGTGGGACGAAACGATCGCACCAGGGGAATCGCTCGCAGCCGTCGTCGAACGCGGCCTCAAGCTCTCGCATCTGACCATCGGTCAAGAAGTGCCTTCGGACATTGTCGTGGCCAATGGCACGCACATCGCACAAGCCGCATTTGATTGCGAAGCTTCAGAGGTTTCCGCGTGAGTAACGAACTGCATCAGGCCAACGGCCTCACCAACCTGTCGAGCAAAGCAACGCCGTGGCTGTGCATCGCCGGGGCCAAGGGTGGCGTCGGCAAGACCATGCTCGCCAGCAACATCAGCTTACTGCTGGCTCGCGCTGGCTACCGAACGTTGCTCGTCGACTTCGATCCAGGCACTGGCAATGTTGGCGTACAGTTGCGGCTGCAAGGCACCTACGATCTCGACGACGTCTCGAATCGCCGTTGCACCGTGCACGAAGCGATCGTGCAAGGACCGGGCCGACTGCAAGTGCTGCTCGGTCGATCGGGTCCATCCGACCTGATCTCATCGTCCGCTGCCCACATCGCCGAACTGCTGCGCGCGATTCGCACAGCCTCCAGTGACTACGACGTGGTTGTCTTCGACACTGGCGCCGGGCTCAACCCCAGCACGCTGGCAGTGGCCGAACAATGCGACCTGACCCTCGGCGTCACGACGCCCGAAGTCACGTCGCTGACAGACGCCTATGCGCTTTGCAAAGTTTTGCATGCGCGCGGCTGTGCGCTGCCGCACCTAGTCGTCAACCGCACCCGAAGCCGCGAAGAAGCGATGCGCACGGCGGCCAAACTCAACGCGGTCACCGGCAAGTTTCTTGGCACCAAGAGTGAGCTCGCCGGTTGGATCAGTGTCGACCCGCAGATCGAAACCAGCATCCGAAATCAGCGGCCGTTGACCTTGTTAGGACAATGCCAGGGCCTCGATGACTTGCGCAGTATTTGCGCTGCGGCATTGGCCGCATTGCCGTCAATGAAGCGTCGCCAAGAGCCTCGCAGCGGCGTATTACGCAAGGTCCGCCTGCGCCCAGAAGTCCCGCAGGCGTGAGCCGAGGGCTGGCCGTTAACTACAGGAAGTCCCGGTCTGGCGGGCAGTTCAGCACCAATCGGACTCAACCCGTAGCGCTGCATTTGCCGATGGAACTTGTGCAGGATTCATGATGTCGGCAGGCAGCCAAGAAATCACACGCCTATCAGCGGCGTACCTAACCAGCATTGCTTTTGGCATTGCGTTTTTGGTCGCGGTATTCGCTGGAGTCGATGGACTCACCTCGCTGTGGCGCGGTGTGATCGCAGGCGGTTGTGCTCTGGTTGCTGCCAATTTTCTGGCACCACCCGTAGTCGACGTGGTGCTGAACGCACTGGCACGTGACGAAGCGAAACGTAAGGCATCTGCCGAGAAGGAAGAAACATGACCGTCGCCGTCAAGATCAGACGATCGGTTGCGGAACGCAACCGCATGATCGAGCAGTACCTACCGCTCGTTCGTTACGTCGTCGCGCGATTACCGGTGACAATGCCGGGATCGCTCGACAAGGACGACTTTTACTCGGTCGGCGTCATCGGTTTGATGCACGCGGCGACCACGTATGACCCAACGCGCGGCGCGTCGTTCAAGACGTTTGCCTACACGGCTATCCGTGGCGCCATCCTCGACGAAGTTCGCAAGCACGACCCCGTGCCACGCAACCGTCGCGATCGCCTTCGTAAGATGGATCGCGCCAACACCGTGCTGTGGAACGAACTTGGCCGCGAACCGACACTCGGGGAACTTGCTGAGTCGCTTGAATGCCTCGAATCAGACCTTGATGACGACTTGCAGGCGCTGCACACAACGCGCTGCCTGTCGCTCGATGAAACGTACCGTGGTGACGATAGCGGTAGCCGCATGAGTGCGGCGATCGCAGACATCAACAGCGACGACCCAACGAAGTGCGCCGATGAACGCGAACAGGTCGAACGGCTGACGCGCGCCATCGCCGAGTTACCCGAGACCGACCGTCACGTGGTCGTCCTCTACTACAACGAGCAGCTCTATCTCAAAGAGATAGGCAAGATCCTGGGCGTGACCGAGTCGCGCGTCAGTCAGATTCTGACGCGAGCGACCGAACGGCTGCGCCTAAAACTTAAAGAGCGGGAGTGAGCTATGAACGGGGTGACCAGACTATCTGGAGTCTTCGGTTCTAATCAGGTGCAGGAGCGCAACGGAGGCTCTCAGCAGCAAGCTGATGCATTCCGTGAAGCCATGCAGGAACACCACGACGGCACAGCCGCCGAGCGGGAACCTGACCCGCCAATGCGAAGGAGACTTCAGCCAAACGCCCCCAACGGTCGAAAGCTAGACAGTGAGGAACACCACGTCGATGTGGTGGCCTGACAAGAGCTTCCCGTGAGCAATAGCGAACCCAGCACTGAGAACAACGTCATCCGCCGCGACAACGTGCGATTGGTGGCGCAGCCAGCAATGCTCGATTGCGGCACCGCCTCCGAAGGCAAGTCGGCGACCCCGCTAGCGGTGGTGCCACTGCTTGAGGGTGACCGAGTGGCCGGCTTTGAGATTCGCTGCGGCTGCGGCGCATCGGCAGTCGTCGAATGCGTCTACGAAGACAAACCCGCTGAGAAAATCTAATGAAGTGGCGCTACCTGATCGCGGTCCCGTTGTTGACCTTCGCTAGCTGCGAAACGGCCACCAACCTCGTTCTTGGCCCGGAGCTAACCGAGCCACTAGATGGCTACGAAGGCAGCCTCGCCCAAGCTGGCATCAACACCGACATGGATTGGGGTCCCAAGCAGAGCCTGCTGCTCAGCAAGTACAAGACGCTGCTTGAGCAAGAAAACCAACTGAAGAGGGACAACGAAGAGCTGAACGCCACCAACCAGAACCTGCAGTCGCAGTTGAATGGTGAGCAGTCGGCGCTGTCGCTTGAAAAAGGCATGCGGGCACAATCCGAAGCGGAAACCGAGCGTCTCCGCCAGACCAACCGCAACCACGAAGCCAAGATCCTCAGCCTGTCGATTGAGAAGGCCAAGCTCGAGCAAGAGAGCCTGCGTCGTCAGATCGCGACCTTGGAAGAAACGATCACCGCGGCCGGCTCGAATACAGCCGAAGCCACCGCTACTCCCCCGCGCTAGCCATGAACCGCTTCGCTTCCATCACTGTCTGCGCCGCCGCCATACTGCTGAGCAGTTGCGCAATCACGCGACCGCATCGACCAAAAGCCATCAACAGCTACCTGGCCGAACCAGCAGACCTCGCCAACATCCGGCGTATCATGGTGCTGCCGTTCCACGCCGAGGCTGGCATCACGGTTGAGAACAATCAGATCCGCGACGCGTTCGTGGCCGAGCTCCAAAAGCTGCGCCGCTTCGAAGTCGTGCCACTCGCCGAGGCCGCGCGCGAAGACGACGTGCTCAACAAGTCGCTCGCCCACGGTCGCATCTCGACCGAAGCCATGGTGCGGCTTTGCGATCGCTACTCACTCGACGGTCTATTCGTCGGTTCGGTAACCTCTTGGCGGCCTTACACCCCCACCCACCTAGGTTTGCGAACACAGCTAATCTCGGTGCACTCGGGTTCGAGCGTCTGGGCCGTCGACACAATTTTCGATTCCGCCGACCGCACAACCATCAGCGACCTACAGCACTACGTCGACAAGACCCAGCGCGACGACGGCAACCTGCACGGCTGGGAAATGACCCTGCTATCGCCCCGAAAGTTCACCAACTTCGTCGCCCACCGCTGCGTCGGCACCTGGGTAGAAGGCTAGCGAACCCCGCCGGTAAGGTGCCAGCCACAGAAACAACCTATTCGCCGGGCGAATAGGTTGTTTCTGCGCCTGGCGCCTTAAGAGGTCGCGCGCGTGGCGTGGGATCCGTATCCTGCTCGCCCTCAACTTCCCTGAGTAAGCGCGCGTGTATTCGATCCTACTGTCGTTGTTCCTGTCCCTCCTTGTTGGCATCGGGGGCATCTATCTGTTCCTGGGATACCACCTGTTCTGGGGCATTCTCATCACCATCGTTTTGGCGGTCGTGATCTGGGTGTTAATCGCGCGGCGCATCGGCAAGCGCTTGCAACCGGCCATGGAGCAGGTGCAGCGACAAATGCAGCAGCAGCACTTCCAGATGGCTTACCAGTCACTCGAAGACATGCTGCCGATGTGCAAGTGGATCCCGCTGTTGAAGGGTCAACTACTCGCACAGATGGGCATGCTCTCGCTGCACATGGGCCAGAAGGACCGCGGCGTCAAATTGCTGGAAGGTGCCAGTCTCAAGAATGCGGACGCCCGCCTGATGCTCGCCTGCATCCGCTATCGCGACAAGGAAACCGATCGCGCCATTCAGGTCCTCGAACTCACGGCGAAGATCAACAAGAAGCACCCGCTGCTGCACAACACGTATGCGTGGATGTTGCACAAGGCCGGCAAGAACGAACGAGCGCAGGCGGCCCTCGCCACGTTCTTGAAGAAGAACGACAAGAACGCCCCGACCAAAGAGAACATGCTGCGCCTGCAGAACAACAAGCGCATGAGCATGACGACCTTTGGCGATCAGTGGTATGCACTCGGACTGGAGCAGCCGCCGCAGGCAATGGGCCAAGTGCGCCGCGCTCCGAAGGGTTTCCGCGAGCCACCGAAGCGCAAGAAGGGTGGCTAGTCGCATCAAGCACACGCTGCCTGAGGCGCGTTGGCCAACGGCCGACGACGCGGCGCGCTCGCAGCTATTCTCACCGGTAAGCATCGGCCCGATCGAAGCGGCCACCCGTTCGTGGGTGCCCGCCATGGTCCCGTGGCGGGCGACTGAAGACGGCTTCGCAACCCAGAACGTGCTCGATTGGTATGGCCGTTTCGCCGATGGCCAACCGGGTGTGCTAGTCGTCGAAGCCACCGGCATTCGCGATGTTCCAAGCGGCCCTCTGCTGCGCATCGGCCACGACCGCTTTGTCGATGGCTTGCGCGACTTGTGCAAGACGGTCAAGCAGCGAAGTGGCGGCAAGACCCGCATCTTCCTGCAGATCCTCGACTTCCTGGCTATCCGTCGAAGGCCCGCGAAAGACAAGTTCTTCGCGCGCTTCCTGCAGATCACGGACCGCCACAGAGACTCCGTTCGCGAACGGTTTGGCGATGCTGCAGCGGCCGACGAGCAGAGCATTCGAGCGCAACTTGGTCAGTGTGACGAAGCCGTGCTGAGTCAGTTACTGAGCTCGCGCGAATACCGCGATTACGCGTGGGGCTATCGCGAAGAGGTCAACGACCTGCATCTACCCCACGTCCGTGAACTGCCGAACGTGCTACCCGACCTGTTCGCAGCAGCGGCAGAACGCGCGCGCGAAGCAGGCTTTGACGGGGTCGAATTGCACTTCGCTCACGCCTACACGATGGCGTCGTTCCTATCGCGCACCAACATGCGCGACGACGGTTACGGCGGCTCGCCGGAAGGCCGCCTACGCATGCCGCTCGAGGTGCTCGCCGAAGTGCGCTCTCGCGTCGGCAACGACTGGTGCGTCGGCACGCGCTTCCTCGGCGATGAAGCAATCGACGCCGGCGCACACATTGAAGACGCAGTTGGCTACGCCGTGGCGTTTGCGAAGGCGGGCTTCGACTTCTTGTCGATCAGCAAGGGCGGCAAGTTCGACGACGCCAAGCAACCGTCCGTCGGCGCCGCGGCCTACCCATACACCGGCCCTTCTGGCCACGAATGCATGCCGACCGTGCGCAGCGATGAACGCGGCCCGTTTGGCCGCAACGTGCACTTGTCGGCATCGATTCGTCACGCCGTTCGCAAAGCGGGCTTCACGACGCCAATCATCACTGCCGGCGGCGTCTGCACCTTCGAACAAGCCGAAGCGATCCTACAAAACGGCGAAGCAGACCTCGTCGCCGCGGCCCGCCAAAGCCTCGCCGACCCAGATTGGTGGCTGAAGATGCGCCTCGGTCGCGGCAGTGAAGTGCGTCGCTGCATCTTCACCAACTACTGCGAAGGCCTCGACCAGAAGCACAAGGAAGTCACCTGCCAGCTGTGGGATCGCGACTTCGAAGCGCCGGACGCGGACACGGTGCCTCGCAGCATCGACGGCAAGCGACGCTTAGTGCCGCCGCGCTGGACGCCGTAGCTGGCGACCTTCGCAGTTAGCGAATCGTCGTGATGCGGAACTCGCGCAACCAAGCAGCCGCCTTCTTCGGCTGGTCGGTGCAGATTAGGTCGATGTCCAAATCGTAGTATGCTGCCCACGCTTCCTTGCGATCCGGCGCGCCCCAAAACCGAACGGCTCGCCCTTGGCTGCGTGCCTTGCGCGTGAGGCTCGCGACGAGCTGCAGTTCGCCCTTCATCAACTCGTCCGAGCCGGTCCAGTCCGAGATGCTGCGCCAAGAACCGCTAACCCATGGCACTAGATGCGCAGGTGGTGACGGGTTCTTATCGAGGTCGGAGAAGCGGCCGTCGAGAGCACACAGTCGCGTTGCATCGGCGGCAACCAGCTTCACCGGACGATTGCCTGACAACAGGATGGTCACGGCGCCGGGCTTCACTTCGCCGTCGACAAACTGTGTCAACATGTCGCGATAGCGCTCGAGCACCGGGCGCAGATGGCGATAGACCGCGGCGCCATCGGCCTTGATGTCGACCAATAAAACGAGCGGCAAGCCGTCGGTTCGCAGCGAGCCGTGCGCCTTGACCATCGCCAGCAGTGGGTCGAGATACATCGACTCCAGCGTTCGCCCCGGCCGCAACTGCCAGCGTTCGTGGCCAACACGCAATTCCTTATCGACGAGGTAGATGTCCGCTTCGAGGCTGCCAAGGCCGTATTCGAGCGCGCGAATCAACGGCACCGGCTGCAAGTAGTCGTTGTGACCGTGCAGCCGTAACGCTGGGTCCACGGTGATGTTGGGATTGGGGGCGGGTGCGGAGGCACAGCCCGCCAATAGTCCCAGCCACAACAATGCAATGCGCATCGCAGCAACCTACCCGACGACTAGATCTGACGGGAAGAAGCGCTGGCCAAGCTTCGTCCGACCGACTCCGAGCATCCCGAGATTTCGAAGTAGTTCCCCGAGCCAACCCAATGCGCCTTGCCCTCACGCTTTGCTTGTTCGCTGCGGTCGTCACGGCGCAGAGCGTCGAGGTCGACACCAGCAAGATCACACGCCACGGCGACATCGTCACCAACCAACGCAGCACTACGCCAGCGCCTCGAAGCCCTAGAACGCGAAGTCCGCGACCTACGCCAACAACTAGCCAAGTAATGTTCGTACGGTGCCTGGACAACAAACAACAAACTCGCTGTCTCACGGTGACAGGATTTTGTCCGCACACACTTCGAACAATCCGGTCGCTTGGCTCCAAGCTAACAAGCGGCAACGAACGCCAAGAATGGTGTCACCGCGCGGCGCCGAAGATGTTGTTTGTTGTCCAGGCACCGTACCGACATTAGCGGGAGAGTAGGTTGACTAGGAGGCGGACGGCGCCGGGGTTGCCGCGGCGGAGTTGGCGGTAGAGGGAGAGGGAGCAGTAGATGAAGTCGCCTTGGCCGTAGTTGGTGTAGAGCAGGGAACCTTGGTGGTCCTTCTCTTCGCCGGTATCCTTCATGCCGAGCATGGGGACCCAGGCGGCGTCCCATGTTTTGGGGAAGTTTAGGCCGCGCTCTTGGACCCAGTTGGCGAAGTCGCTTGCCTGGATTTGGTGCGGGTGGGTCATCAGGCGATGCTTGGGATGTAGCAGCGTGATGACAGCGTCTTCTTCCGTGACGCGCTCGTTGCCGACGGTCAGTGCGAACGGCGCGAGCAGCGGATGTCCGGCCTTGGCATTCCACTCGCCGGGTTTGTGATACATCGACACGACGCGGCCACCCGAACGGCAGTATTGCTGCAGACGTTCGCGCACTTCGGCTAGCTCGGGACGATGGTGGTAGGCGCGGATACCGAGCAGGATCACCGAGAACTTGCTGAGCTGCGTCGAGACCAACGCATCACGATCGAGACTGGTGAACGGGATGCCGAGGTCCGACAGCGTTTGCTCGGTCGAGTCTTCTGGACCGCGCACGAGACCGACGTTGAGGCCGGGCGGAACGGTGACGTCAATCAGGCGTAGCGGCAACCGCACCTTGCCTTCGCCAAAGCCAACCGCAAGGCCAGCGTCCGGCGTCATCTCACTCGCATCGATCGTCGCACGCACCAGGATGCGCGCTTCGCGTTGCTCCTTGGTCAGCTCAAGACGACTCGGCGTTGCGACGGCCTGGATGCCGGGTCCCATCTGCAACTGCACCGGCGCCATCACCGAAGTATCGAGATGGCTCTCAACCGAGATGCTCAGTAGGCGCTCGCTCTTTTGGCCGCGCGCCACCAAAACGACTTCGCGCTCGAACTTCAGCGACACCGGATCAACCGGCGTATAGGGCAGTTTAGAGACGATTCGGAACGGTTGGCCATCGAGAGTAAACGTCGTAACCACGTTTGCGAAGCTTGGCTCCGGTCCGCCTGGCAACTCATCGCCACCGCCATACTGGCAAGCGAACGTAAACTCAAACCGGCCAGGTAACGGGTTCGCCTTCGACTTAACTGCTGCGGCAACCACAGCAGGCTTGGCATCCTTTACCACCGGCTTCGCGCCCTTCGAATTGCCCGCACTCGGCGCCGCACGCGGTGGACCATTGGCTGGATTGCGACCAACCGGCTGACGCACAGGTTCGGCGGCACGGCCGCCACAGGTCACCAAGAGATCGGTGACTCGCTCGTGGCCATGCAAGACGACGTAGCCCTTACCGCTACCACCGCGCGGAACGGTTTGGCGACCCAGCCACACCTCAGCACTGACACCGGACTCCGCTAAATACAGCTTGGCTAGCTGCTGGTGGTAGTGCCCCAAGCGCTCGCCATGCTGCTCACTGAACGGGCTGGTCACCATGACGCCGGACATCGCCTCCATGATCGCCTGCTTGCGCTTAGCAGCCGTCAGCTGCATCAGGTTGGCCGCCAACTCAGGCTTCGCGATCTGCCACTGGCCGGCGCGACGCACACCCCATTGCGTGAGGTCCTTGGCGTCGGCATCGCTCACACCTTCGGGATAGACGACGCGCCAATAGTCTTTACCGACACGCAAAGGATTATGACTCCCCCACGGCCCTTGGCTTACGTGCTGCACCCATGCAGCCCATGCCAAACGTGCATAGGTCTGACCGCGAGCGGCATCGACTTCACCAGTCTCGAAGTGCAGCTGCGACGTATCCAAGCCACTGCGCGCATACAAACGCGGCACGTATTGCTTGGCAGCAGTGCGCTCCTTGAGGATTTCAATCGCTGCCCAGATGGATGCGCGATGGTGACCATGGCCACCCGTCAGCGTGTGGTTGGTGATGATCACGTCGGGGTCGACATCATCAATCACCCGACGCATGCGACTCTTGAGAACGTCTTCGTCCCAGAACTTCAGCGTCTCGCCGAGCGTCTTGCTGAAACCAAAGTCCGTCATGCCAAGCCAGCGAACCTCAGCTCCCGACATCGATGCGGCGTGCAAGGTCTCGCCAACGCGGATCTTGGCCAGCGCCGGCCCAATTTCGCGACTGATGGCGTTTTGGCCACCATCACCGTAGGTCGAATAGACCGTCACGATGCGCATACCGTGCTTGCGACGCAGCACGGTGTTGGTGCGAGACGACTCGTCATCAGGGTGCGCCGCGACGTTCAACACAACGATGTCGTTGCGCGCGTCCAGCAGAGCCTGATGCGTGGCGACAAAGCCAGTCGCCGCTTCGGGCTTCTGCGCAACGGCGCTGCTGAGCAGCACCGACAACAACAATATGGTGCGAACAAACATCAGGCGGGCAATCATCGGGCAAGGCTCCTCAAACGTTCTGCCGCGTCGGCCAGCACCGATCGCTCAACAGCAAACTGGAATCGCATACAGCGCACATCATTGGGCTCGGCAAAGAACAGATGGCCGGGCACAGCGTTGACGCCAATGCGTTCGATCATGGTCATGACCGCGTCGTAGGACGAAATGTCGCCGAACACATCCGTGTAATCGGCGAGCACGTAGTACGCGCCCTGAGGCACGTCGAATTTGAAACCTGCATCGCGCAGGGCTGCACAAAACAAGTCGCGCTTCTCTTGGTATTCGTTCTGCAGCTCAGAATAGAACGAGTCGGGCAGCTGCTCGAGCGCGCGCTGCACGCCGCGCTGCATCGGCCGCGCCGCGCACACTTCGATCTGGTCGAACGCGACACCGCACTTCTCAACGATCTCTTCATGACCCGCCAAGAAGCCAATGCGCCAACCCGTGACTGAGAACGTCTTGCTAAACGAGTTCATCGTCAGCGTGCGCTCAGCCAGTTCCGGCACGGCCGCAGGCGAGACGTGCTTGCGGCCGTCGAAGCACATGTATTCGTAGACCTCGTCGGTCAGCACCGCGATGTCGGTGCCCTCAAGCACGCGACCGAGTTCGGCAAGTTCTTCGCGACTCCACACCTTGCCCGACGGATTGCCGGGCGTATTGACCATGACGGCGCGGGTGCGATCGGTCAGCTTCGCACGCAGCGCATCCGCATCGAATGCGAGCTCCGCCCCCTGCATGCGCACCGCCACGGGCGTCGCACCAAACAGCGGAATTGTCGTCCAGTGATAGCTGTAGAACGGCTCGAACAGCACGATCTCATCGCCTTCCTCAAACAGCGTCATGCCCGCCGCAAAGAACGCACCACTACTGCCGGTGCAAACCGCGACATTCTTGGCCGTG
>JBNMNW010000186.1:0-11417 GCA_051278165.1 Planctomycetota bacterium
GCTTCGGTTCGAGCTTTCTGTCGACGACCAGCATGCGGTTCCATGTCGAGATCCCCGAAGACAATTCGTTGGCCGGGGTCGACATGTTCCTGCAGGCTTACAGTATGGCGCCAGGAGCCAATGCCCTCGGCATGGTCACGAGTAACGGCCTGAAGTGGACGCTGGGCTTCTAGCCCTTAGCTAGCATCAGCCGCCAAGATGTCGGTACGGTGCCAGGACAGAAAACAACAACTTCGCGCGCGGGCGGTGACAGGAAACTCGGAGCCATTTTGGGCACGCCACAATCCATCGAAATCGTGACACCGCTGATCAGCGAGAATGTTGTTTGTTGTCCAGGCACCGTACTAACAAGGTCGACGTGTTCACCTGTCTGAACTGCTACGGCCCGCGCCCATTGCTCGCGGCAATCCATTACCCATAATTTACTGCCCATCGAGAAGGTGCTTCGCGCGATGAAGTTGCCGTTCCATGCGCCGGAGTTGGCAGAGGCGAGACCTCCGACTGCCGAAGCTGCGGCATGGTGGGATGCGTGATGAGTAGCCGGACGACGTTCGCATCGCGCCCAGTTTGGCCTACGGTTCTCGCCCTGTGAATCGCCGCACCCCTGGCCTGGGCTTCATCTTCCTCACGCTGCTGCTTGACGTGTTGGGCTTCGGCCTGATCATCCCCGTCGGTCCGCGGCTGGTCGAACAACTGCAGGGCGGTGGCGCGGCGGAGGCTGCGCCGATCGTTGGCTACCTCGCCGCGACGTATGCGGCAATGCAGTTCTTGTTCGCACCGATGCTGGGCGCGCTGTCCGACCGCTTCGGCCGCCGACCGGTGCTGCTCGTCTCGATGTTCGGCTCCGGCATCGACTACTTCGTGATGGCGATGGTGCCGACGGTGGGATGGCTGTTCGTGACACGTGTCATCAACGGCATCTCTGGTGCGAGCATCACCGCGGCGAGCGCCTACATCACCGACGTGACGCCACCCGAACGACGGGCCGCCGGTTTCGGTATGGTCGGCGCTGCGTTCGGACTCGGCTTCGTGCTCGGCCCACTACTCGGCGGCATTCTCGGCAGCTACGACATCCGCTATCCGTTTTACGCCGCTGGTGGCATCTCGCTGCTCAACTGGCTCTACGGCTACTTGGTCCTGCCTGAGTCGTTGCCGCCAGAGAAGCGCCGCCGTGCCCAAGGCTTCCGCTACAGCCCGCTCGCCGGACTGGCCGCGCTGAAAAAGAACCGCTTCGTGCTGCGCATTGCCGCGGCGCTGTTCCTGCTCAATGTGGCGCAGTTCGGCTTGTACGCCACATGGGTGCTCTACACGCAGTATCGCTACGAATGGGACGAGCAAGCGGTCGGCTTCTCGCTGTTCGCGGTTGGCCTGGGCGCGGCGCTGGTGCAGGGCGTGCTGGCGCGGCGCATCATCCCCATGCTTGGCGAACGGCGCTCCGTCATCGCCGGCTGCACGATCGGCGCACTCGCCTACCTTGGCTACGGACTGGCAACGGAAGGCTGGATGATCTACGTCGTGATCGCCATTGCCTCGATTGGCGGCATCGCCATGCCCGCCTGCCAATCGATGATCACCAAGACGGTGCGCCATGATGAGCAGGGCCAAGTGCAAGGTGCTCTAACGAGCGTCAACAGTCTCGCCAACATCTGCGGCCCCCTCATCGGCAGCCAAGTGTTTGCGTGGTCAATCGCACCGACGATGGCGACGCCGCTGCCGGGTGCGGCGCTGTTCAGCTGCGCCGCGATCTCAGCCGTCGGTGGCTTCGTCGTTCTCTACGCGCTCAAGAAAGCACACGTCGCCGCGTAAGCATGTTGCCGCGCGAAGAACCAACGCGTCGTGCACCCATGTAGCCGCTACGTGGCTCGCGGGGTGCAGGAGTAAACAGGGTGAGGCTCAGACCACTCGAACCCCACCAAACCACATCCCGCCGCCACGACACTGCTCGTGGCAAGCCGGGATCCACAGTCGGTCGAGAAGGTGCTTCGCGAAGTGAAACTGCCGTTCCACGCGCCGGAGTTGACGCCGGCGAGGGCTCGAACGCACCACCAGCACCGCTGGATTGACCTCACCGCATGGATGGCCAAAATCGTGCGCGTCAATGCATGGAACCAGAAGCGTCGCGCTCGCCGCGCTCCGCAGCTCTTCGATCCCGACATGCCTGATCCTGCAGCTCATGACTCTGAGCCAACACACGAGGCGAACTGCGGCGGATTGGGGATGAACGCATGCTTCGCACGGCCGGATTTAGGCGCTGGTCGATCTCGAGTCGGCCGCACCGCACGTTGAACCTCCTACACGTCGAGAACGCGATTCATGGCGCACGAACCTAGCTCTGTGCTGCAATCGCACGAATCCGCTTAGCCGTCGAGACCTGGATGGTCTCGCTCCATGACTTCGTAGACGATACGTAGCTCATCATCGAGATCGTCGCGGTTGGTCACGGTCTCGCGAAGCTCGTTTTCGATGCAGGTGCGAAGTCGCTTGCGGCCGCGGAAGAGGACTTGATGAACCGCGTTCACCTGGATGCCAAGGTGGGTCGCGATTTCGGTCGCAGATTGCAGTGTCGACGGCGCCGAGTCGGGAGTGTCTGGCAAGCCATAGAACCAGCGCACAGCGTTGGCTTGGTCGGAATGGCGCTGAGCCAGTTGATCGAGCGCCAAGTGAACGACTTGGCTTTTCCAGAGTCGCAGGTCTTGAGCTTCGAACAGCTCTGCTGGATCGTCTGGTGACGCAAGCGCGTCGCGATCGTGGCGCACCTCGGAGGTCGAATTGCGACGCATCCATGCGTGTGCAAAGTTGCGGACCGTGCCGGCAAGGTAAGTTCGGAAACGCCGGGTTCGGTCGGCATTCTCGATCACGGAGCTTTCGAAGAGGTAGCTCCAGATCTCCTCAGTTGCTTCTTCTGCGCGTTGCCGAGGCTGGATCATGCGCTCCAACCCAATGCGGATGTAGGTCCGGTAGCGCTCGATGAACCAACGCCAAGCATCTTGCGCAGCACCACCATGCAAGCCTTCTAGCATCGACCACCGGGTTCTCATCGAGATACTCATCTAGCGAGCCCTACGCTTGAGCATGTCGGAGGCGTGCTTGATCAGATCGAGCAACTGCTGCCCATGTGGCGTGCTTGGGGTCGTGCTAGTGGCAGCTTCCAACTCGAGGACCTGCAAGGCTTCGCGCAATTGCAGAACGGCTTCCTCAGCGTCGGTGTTCGTGTCCGCCAACCGGCACAGGGTCTTGGCAATGAGGATGCGGACTCTCTGGGCATCACCGAACAGGCCTGCATCATCGAGGCGCACGGCACGCTGCTGGACTTCGGTCAAGTAACTGCGTTGCTCCGCGAGCAATGCCTGGTCGTCACCCAGTTCTCGCAACTTCGTTAAGAGTCGGCCGCGCGCCTGCAACGATGCATGTGGCGCAACGATGTCAACGCGGCCCGTGCGCTCGGCCGCCTCCCAGATGGAAATCGCTTCGCCATACGCCGTCCGCACACTCGCGACATCGCCGCGAAGCACATGCACGCCGGCCAGCATCTCCATCAAGGTCGCGTGGCGCGTAATCTTCAACGGATCGTCGGGAGCCAGTTCGCGCAATTGCAAACGCCGCGCACTGGCCGCAACAAACCTGCTGACAGCTTTGTCCAACTGACCACGGCTTCGTTCTACGCGGGCCAGCAGGGTCAAGATGCTGACGTGCTTGCGCAAGGCCCAGACACTGTCCGGCTCCGCGGCGATCAGTTTCTGGGCGATCACCTCCGCGGCAAGCAAGTGTGGCAGCGCCTTCTCGACGTCGTTGGTGCGGCGATGAATGGAGGCGATGGCTTCCCTTGACACAAGGCAGCCGCGCAAGCCGGTGGCGTCGTTGTCGTCACGCGCAAGTATATCGAGGTACGCCGTCAGCGCTTCGCGCCAGTACGCTGCTGATCGTTCGGGGTCCCATTCCGAGCCGTTGACGAACTCGTTTGCGAACAGCGAGCCAAGGCATTGCGCAACGTGCGCTCGCAGTGCGATGTGTTGGGCTGAGGCCGGTTGCCCGTTCGACAACAGGGACTGCACCGCGCTCTCGGCTTCCGAGAATAGGCGTAGTGCCTCTGCATGGTGGCCCTGATCCTGTTTGATCATGCCATGCAGACAATTGGCTGCGATGCTTTGCAAGCGAGCTTCATCTCGATCTTGAAGCCTCGCAATTGCGAGTTTGGCAGCTTGCAGGCTACCTTCTGCATCTTCTATCTGACGCGCCGCGGACTGAATCTGGGCAGCCATAAAGTGCGCCTGACTGAGAAGCGGGCTTGCATCGGTGATGGGCTGCAGTGTAGCTAGCGCGGCAGCGATGCTGCTGAGGGCGCCTTCGCGATCCCCGAGGTTGGCGCTGCTCGGCTCGCCTTGGATGGACGCGATCTTCAAGAAGCCCTGCGCAATATCCTTCGCGACATCCGGATCGTCGCCACGCTGCTTGGCTAGCTCGTGCAGGTACTCAAGTCCCTTGGCCACCATTTGACGGCGAGCTGCCATGGTGCCAGGGATGTTCGAAATGCCATCGTGAAGGTCGAGGATGAACCAACGACTAAGAGCCTGCACCGAATCGAGCGCCGTTTCGGCTCGCTGCTGTTGGGTGTGGGCCTCGCGCTCTCGTTCTTGTGCTTGTTGCAGGGCAATCGCGATGCCGACTACGCCTGCGAAGAGTGAAAGCAGTATAAGTGCAGCGGCGACGACCCGGCCGCGATTGCGACGCACGAACTTATGCAGTCGGTAGGTCGCGCTCGGTGGACCAGCAGCAACTGGCTCATCGCCAAGAAAACGATCGAGGTCACGCGCCAGATCAATTGCGGAGTCGTAGCGACGTTCTGGTTCTTTGGCCATTGCCTGCATCACGATCCAATCAAGATCGCCGCGCAAACTACGCTGCAGAGATGTGCGCGAAGTGCGCCGTGCGGCTATATGGCTGTTGACGCGTGTCGACGCAACTCGGGTGCTCGGCTTCTGCGGTACCGCTTCGATAATGCGCTGCTGAATTGCGGCGAGACCTGCGTCACGAACGTCTTCGGTCCGTGTTGGTAGCTCGCCACACAGCAACTCGTATAGCACGACTCCCAGCGAATAGATGTCCGAACGCGTATCGATGCCACCGAGATGACCACTGGCTTGTTCGGGGCTCATGTACTCGGGCGTTCCCAGCAACTGCCCTTGCATGGTCTGAATGGCGTCCGAAGACAGCCTTTGGTCCAACGCGCGAGCGAGACCAAAGTCGATGATCTTGACGGTGTGTTGCGCATCGTGCCCCATCACCATGATGTTGGAGGGCTTAAGGTCGCGGTGCAGGATGCCCTTTTGGTGCGCATGGTGAACGCCTCGGCACACTTGCTGGAATACTCTGACGCGGGTTGCCACCGACATGCGATGGTGATCGCAGTAGTCCGTCAGCGGCATACCGGGAACGTATTCCATGGCGAAGTAGGGCTGCCCGCTTTCGCTGATGCCTGCATCAAAGACGCGGGCAACCCCGGGATGATCCATCATCGCCAGAGCCTGCCGTTCGAGCTCGAACCGAGCGACGACCTCGCGTGAATCCATCCCGAGCTTGATCACCTTGAGTGCGACCTCACGTTGCACCGGCGCCATTTGCTCGGCGAGGAACACCGTCCCCATGCCACCTTCTCCTAGCACTCGACGGACTCGGTACGGCCCGATCTGCTTGCTCGTCAGGGATGGGGGCTCAACGCCCTCCTCCCCGACCATAATTCTGGTTGCCTGCATATCGGCCACTCTCGCCTGCAAGCCGGCCGCGTGTTCGGGGTGTTGCTGCAGCAGCGCGTCGATGCGTTCTTTTCGATATCCTGGCGAACGCAGCAGCGCATCGACAAGAGCGTTTTCCAGCTCGTCGGGCAACCTTGCTTCCGGTCGCTGGTTGCCTGGGTGCGATCCGTCTGGAAGTGTCATGCGCGGCACGGTTACGTGCATTTGGCAGCGAAACAATCTAGCCAAGTCGATTGGTGCTGACACCATGCTACCTCAGAACTTGAGATTGCTTGATATTGTTTGAGATTGGCTGCAGGGGCACCTCCCTGGCGCAACAACCTGTCGTGACGAGCGACGTGATTCGTAGGCTCCCGCCGGATTCCAATGATGGATCTTGCAGTTGCACCAGCTGAAGAAGGGGCCGCGGAAAGCGCGCGCGCCAGCCACGCCGCCAAAGGGACCAGGAAATGCCGGGTTGTATTCGGTCGCTTTGCCGAGAGACGCTGCCTCGGACCGCACGTTGAACTTCCTTGGCCGCCGAGCATGCGACCACGGATCGTGCCGCGCGCAACTAAGGCTGACGATGGGCGCTGCGAATGCCGCCTCCGCCCGGACTGCGGAGATTACGACGGAGCCTGCGCCGCCGGCAATCGACGCCGTCAGAACCGCAGCGACAGGCCGATGTGTATCCCTTCGGTCTCGATGCGCGCGCTGTCGCCGATCCCGAACAAGGTCGCATCGTCGATTTCGCTCGTCTGGCGGGCGTAGGCGATCTGAAAACCGACCTCGTCGCTGGCGCGCAGGTCGACGCCGACCTCGAAGCGTCCAACGCGCCAATCGATGCTGCGGGTGTCCGTGTAGCGCACGTACGGCTCACACCACGACCAGCCCTGCCACGACGCCTCGACTCCGACCATCGCGCCAACGCCGGATTCGCTTGCGCGTGCGCTCATCTCGGCGACCTCGATCTCGCCGTAGGCCGGCCCTATTCGGGGGCTCAGGCGCACACCGCCCCACGTCAACTCCGGCGCGAACACAGCGTGTCCGAGAGTAGCCTCGTAGTCGGGGCGCAGCCCTTCCTGGTCGAAGTCCCCCTTGACGCGCGTCACGCCGGCTTCGAAGGTCGACCGATACTGCACACGCTGCCCGTCTTTGCGCGAGTCGCGCTGCCGCGGCGACCACTGAACCCGCGCGGACGGCATCAACGCGCCGCGGTCGGTGCCGCGAAATTGATTGCCGAAGTTGCAGCCGGTCAGGGCCAGCAGCGCCACCAACACGGCGATACTTGCAACGGTACGTGAGTTCGTTGAGGAACAGATAGTCATGAGTTTTTGGCCGTCGGAAAGCAAGCTGGCTAATGCGTTGCTTGCAGAGTGAGTTCGATCAGCGGCTCTTCCCCGCCTAACTGGATTGTGACGACCTGCAGAGCGGCTCGAGCCCGCTGCCTCGACTTGATCACGTAGACACCAGGCAGAAAGTCCCGCACGCAGGCATACCCGTCTGCATCTGTGCTAACGGTGCGTCGACGCACACCATTCAGTGTATTGGATTCGAATACGACTGCCGCGCCGCTCGCTGGGCCAACATCCTCATCGTAAACCATGACATGCACGCACGGCAGTTGTGCAACTCGGAGCGTGCGCTCCAATCGACTCTCTGCGCCGTCTACCACGACATCGGTCGACACCAGTTCTTCTCCGCCTACCGCAACAATCAACCGATACAGATCCGGCCGCAAGCCTGCGAGGCTATACGAACCATCTGCTCGCGTTTGCACCGAAGCCGGTGCGAAACCACTGGACACGGGGCGCAACTGCACCGTAACGGAACCGAGCCCCGCACCTCCCGGACCGAGAACGCGCCCAAAGATGCCGCCATCGCGCTTGAGTTCGATATTCATCGGCGCATCTGCAGTCGGGCTAGCAGAAGAGGTGCGCCAGCCGGGTGCGCGCACCGAGATGGACGCAACACCGGATGAGTCGATCTCGAACACACCGGACGGTGACGAGAACGAATACTCGGTCTTGCCCGGCAGGCACGTCACGACGAACTCACTGATAGCCGTCTGGGTCGCTGCATCGGTGACGCGGCCCGAGAGCCGATGCTCGGCTGTAAGCTCGACCCTCATGACAGCTCCGCTTCCTGCAAAGGGGTCGATCTGGATCTCACCCGGCCGATACCCCTGGCGCGACACGGTCAGCGTGCATTGACCGAGCAGCGCGACCTCACCTCGCCCCTCACGGTCGACGAAGCCCCCGGAAGAACCGACACGCGCATGACCGGTCTGACGTGAGGCCCATCTCGCGCCAGGTATTGGCATTCCAGATGGATCGACGACCTGCAGTGGAACTCTGGTCACCTGCTCCCCGGAGAGCTTGACCGACTCTTCGTCCCCTCCGTGCAGCATGAGTTGCGCGACGACGAGTCGATCGGTGCCAAGCAGCACGATCACTGGGCCAGTCGGCAGTTGGGCGAATCGGCAGCGCCCGTGGACATCGATTAGACCATGACGCACGCCTTCTCGACACTCAACAGATACGGGCTGCCCGATTAGCGCGAGAGCCTCGGTGTGCACATCGACCGCCGCGCAATGCTGGAGTGTGAGTGTGGCACGCGAACCACGCGCGGGCAGCCAGAAAACGGACGCCGACGCATCGTTGGTGTGACACGAGAGCTTTACCGGCGAAGTGTTGGGCAGGTCGAACATGACTTGACCGTCCCGATCCGTCAGAGAGCGCCTCGTGACGCCACCCTGATCGCTCACGACGGTCACACCGATTTTAGGATGGCCATCTTCCACGACGATCACCTGCAGCGGCGATGGGCTAGCGCCGAGCTGCAGCGCGAGGTCGCGGTCGCGGTCACCCGGCGCAAGCGAATGCCGCAGCGGGCCATGGCCCTCAGCGGCAACTCGAAGGCTTGCACCGGTAACGCCCGCGGCGAGGAACTCGAACCGACCGCTGCCGTCCGTGTGCACAGATCGAACGAAGTCGGACAAGCTCGTCGTGGGCACATACTCCACCTCAGCACCGACGAGAGCGGCACCGGTCATCTGCGACACGACCCGCCCCCGAATCAAGCCAGCAGGCGCCAGACGCAGCGTGGCCGAGTTGTCATTCGTGGTGAGGAAGTAGCCAGAATGCCGGTGGGTCTCGTATCCCATGCCACCAGCCAACAGCAGAACCTGCCCGGTCGACAGTCCATCCAGCATGAACGAGCCGTCCTCGCCGGTCGTAGTGCGGCGCGCCACCCCGCCCCACTTCGCCTCGACCCATCCCTTGCCGACAGGGCGGCCGGTCTGCTCACACAGCACGTAACCGCGCAACCGCGCCTCCGCCGTCATCTTGACGACTACCTCGGCCCCAGGAGCAATGCCAGCCACCGCGCTCGCGGCCATTCCTTCGGCAGACACCGACAAGAGCGTTTGTGGCATACTCGCCTGAAGTGCGAAGTTGCCGCCTTCATCGCTGAAGACTGCCGCCGACGAGCCATAGCGGATCACGGCGCCTGCGACCGGCTGATCGTCCGGCCCCAAAACGAGGCCCACGATAGAAGGTGCGTGGCTGTCGGCAGCGACCACGGTCACCGGGTCAACCGTCTCGGCCGCACGCGACTGGATCCCGGTCGAGCGCACAGCACGAGGCGGCACTGTCTCGACCTCGCCTACCGAATAGACTTCGCCAGCGGGCAGCGCCACCGCCCCGAAAGGGAAGAGGAACAGGCCGAAACCAGCCAGAAGCAATATGAAGACTGCTAGATAACGCCAGGACATGACAAAGCTCTCCTTCTTTCGATCGGCCAGTGCGGATTCAGTTGACGGTGAACGACCAGGTCGGGGTCTGCGCACCGGGCTCGTTACCGGATTCCTCTAGGAGGGCTCCAGCGGTCGAGAGTGAGGTCGCACTGACGGCATAGATCATGTTGCCGCTCGTCTGATTGGCGATGTACACCTGATAGGTTCCCGTTAGATAGAGGTACCAACTCTCACTGTTTGCCACAGACCCACTAGAGGGGCTCAACTCGGCTCCGGTCCCCGTCGGTCCTCCCACGTAATGGTCAAACCCGGTTGGATCGATGATGTGCAGGTCCGAGGCGGTTATGCCGGTCGCATACGCAAGGATGGCCAAGGGCGTGCTATTGGTGCCGCCACCACCGCTCGGCGGATTGCCCCCACCCACTCGAGTTCCCGTCCAATTGGTTGTCCCATTGCAGTTGCTTTGACCATCGGTCCAGGACCAGGTGGCCTCGCCGGATAAGGCAGTCTCTGTGACTTCGATACTGGTGGAGGTCACTGTCGTCATCCCTCCATCTTCAGGGTAGCTTCCCATGAGAGATAGATTCCCCGCGAACAACGTGCCGGACAGCGTCACGCCCTCTCCTGAGACTGTGACGTCATTGCCAACCTGGCTAATAGTTGCAACGTATTGACTGGTCTCGCCCAACTCATCCTGACAGGGTCCGTTCACTTGGGTTACAGTCGTGCTGATATCCCAGTTGCCCGTGATGTCGACACCACCCGTAGGACAGTTCGTCAACAGCTCCTGACAGCTCGGCTCGTCACACCCACCGCAAGCGAATGCGATGTCGTTGACGTTGGCCGCGGTGACTCTTTGGCCATCGACGACCGCGTACTCGTAGCACCGAATGTTGTGACAGATGGTCGACAGGTTCGCGCACATGCTCGCGTCGACGGCGAAGCTGAAGTCAATGGCACCCGATGTGGCCCCGTTGGTGTTCACGGGTATGGCCATGAGCTTGGACGGCGGAGAGTTGGCAGTGCCGAATCCGATTGCTGCCCCGGTGACGTTGCTGCTGCCGTCGGCAGTGAAGTTGATACTCAGCGATGCTTGGCTCCCCGGCGAGAGCGAGCCGTTCGGCACCGCATTCGAGGTCACGGTGACGCTCGAGTCTGTTTCTTCTGCTGTGGGGGTAGCCAGTGTGAATGCGCCAGGGGGCAGCACCAGCGCATCGTTGAGCGCCGCGGCAACCTCAGCCGGTGTAGGGGGTGGCGTGACATCGCCGCCGCCGCCGCCGCCGCCGCCGCCGCAGGATCCGAGCAGAAGCAGAGAAGCAGCAACAGCAGCCAACCAGGCCGCCTTCTTGGGTTGATAGGAATCCATTACGTGATTTGCCTCCAAGCAAATGAGAAAGTGAGCAAATGTGCGGACGACAACAGGCCGCTGCCCGCGAACTCCACAAGTTGCTAGTCAGAGCGATCGCCTTACTGCTTTTCTGAGAAGCACTCCCCGCTGCATTCCACCTGGTGCAGCTAGCAACCAAGCAGTTCCCGGCCGGTCGCCCTCGGCGCTGGTGCCCACCTACCGATCGAGGTGATTGACGAACCACCCGCTGCATCGCCCAGTGGTATGTGTGCAAGACGCGTATAGATCTCCGAACTCGCATTCACCCCGGATCTGCCGCCATTCTGGCGAGGCGTAAGGTCCCTCCCTCTTCGTTGCGGACATGTCGGGTGGACCAGGGAGATCACTCTCCCCGGCCTCCCACAGATCCGGACTTGCGGAACTACCGCATCCGGCTCCTCTAATCACGGGCTCGCTGCGGGACGACAGGTCGAATGAACCACGTAGGCCGGAGGTAGAGGATACCGCTCCAAGAGCTGCGTCCACCACCCCCATGTCTTACGTGCCTTGTTCGACCGCCAGCGCTTCCACTTGCGCCAGATCT
>JBNMNW010000187.1:0-11405 GCA_051278165.1 Planctomycetota bacterium
AACCTCATTGAAGCGGCTGTATACGGCAACCCCGCCCGTTCGTCGCCGGACAAACGCGGCGGAGCATCAAACCTGCCAGAGGCCGAAGTGCCCGCCACCCTCGAGAAAGATCGCGAACGATCCTAGTGGTGTGATGCAGAGATCTGCGGCCTTATCCGCTGCCGCCGCTTCCTTGATCGCTGCTTCGAGATTCGCCACCAGAAAATACAGCCGGACAACTGGCCGCTCCGACTCGTGCATCGGTGCGCGCACACCCATCAATCCGCCAGCATCGAGGTCGGCGACTCGCGCGTTGCCCAACGCGGCGATTGGCTAGCCGAAGTGCACACCGTGCAGCCGACCATGGGTTGCACAACCGGACTCCAAGTCGGGGGTCACGATCTCAAGGTAGTGAACCTTCATGCGCGTGATTGTAGCGAGGATGCAGCCGATCGTGCTCTTCCCGTGCGATCTCGACCACCCGCATGATCACTGACAGGTCACTGAGGATGAGCTAAGCGCACTGGCCACGCGCACCCGCAAGCCAAACTCAAGCTAGCAGTTCCCTGACAACCCGCGCCTTCTCAACGCCGGTCAGCTTCATGTCCAGCCCTTGGAACGGAACCGATAGCCGGTCATGGTCGATGCCCAGCAAGCGCAGCATGGTCGCGTGCAGATCGCGCACATGTACAACGTCCTCGACGGCGCTATAGCCAAGGTCGTCGGTCGCACCGTGACTGACGCCGCTGCGGATGCCGCCGCCGGCCAAGAACATCGAGAAGCCCTTGATGTGGTGGTCGCGACCGGGGTCCTTGCCACCACCCTGACTCATTGGCGTGCGCCCGAACTCTCCGCCCCAAATGATCAACGTGTCTTCGAGCATGCCGCGACGCTTCAGGTCTGAAATCAGAGCGGCGGTCGGCTGATCGCAGAACTTGCTGCATACACCCATGTATTGATTGAGCCCGCTGTGGTGGTCCCAACCGCGATGATACAGCTGGATGAAGCGCACGCCGCGTTCGGCAAGCCGGCGAGCCAGCAAGCAGTTGCTGGCGTAGCTGCCATCACCGGGCACCGCACCATACATGTCGAGCACGTCTTGCGGCTCATCGGAGACATCCATCAAGCCCGGCACCGACGCCTGCATGCGGAACGCCAATTCGTATTGCGCAATGCGCGACTCGATCTCCGGGTCGTGCGTCTGCGCGTCTCGCAAACGATTGAGATCGCGAACGGCGGCGATGACATCTTGTTGCCGATCATCCGAGATCCCCGGCGGACTGGCGACGTAGTGCACCGCGTTGCCCTTCGAATGGAACTCGACTCCCTGGAAGCGGCTCGGCAAGAAGCCGCTCGACCATTGCCGAGCCGCTATCGGTTGCGGATTGCGGCCGCCGACGCTAGTCAGAACGACGAACCCCGGCAGGTCGCTGCCGATCGATCCGAGGCCGTAGTTTGCCCACGCGCCCATACTAGGCCGACCTGACACCAAGCTGCCGGTGTTCATGAACGTGTGCGCGGGGTCGTGGTTGATCTGTTCGGTAACCATCGACCGCACCACAGCGATGTCGTCCGCAACCGACGCGATGTGTGGCAGGAAGCTACTGATCAACTGACCACTCTCGCCATGCCGCGCAAACTTCGCGCGCGGCCCGAGACACGTCAGCGGCTTGCCCTGCAGCTGTGCAATCGGCATGCCCCTCGTGTAGCTCTCGGGCATCGCTGTGCCGTTGAGTTTCTCCAGTGCTGGCTTGTAGTCGAACGTCTCCAGCTGGCTCGGGCCACCGGCCATGCACAGGAAGATGACGCGTTTCGCTTTGGGAGCGAAGTGACGCGGATTGACAACTCCGAGGTAGTGATCGTCATCCGGTCCAAGGCCTGGCACAGGCGCACCCGGCAGCAGCTGCGACAATGCCGCGCCACCGAGCCCCATCGACAACGACTGCAGCCATTGACGACGATTGTAACTCTGGTGCGAGGACAACAACGCGTTGGGATCAATCACGGCAAATCGTCTCGTGCAAGTTGAGGATGGTGCGCGTTAGCTGCATCCAAGCAGCGTGCTCGGTGGCCGGGATCGAGGCGTTACGCGGCGTCGAGCCAACCGCAAGCAGCGCCGCCGCGGCTTCGAGATGATCGTTGAAGTGCGTTCGCGAGGTGCGCAGCAACAACAGCAATACGTCGACTTCGGCAGGCTTGGGCCAACGCGCCGTTGCTTCACGCATGGCCCAGGCGATGCGTTCTCGATCGTCGTTGGCCGAAGCCAGCAATGCCCGCTGTGCAAATGCCCGCGACGCCTCGACAAAGACCGGATCGTTCATCAACGTCAATGCGGCTAGCGGCGTGTTGGAGATCGGTCGTTGCGCCGTGCATTCCTCACGCGTCGGCGCATCAAACGCACGCAGCATCGGGTGCAAGAACTGCCGCTGCCAATGCACATAGACGCCGCGGCGCCAACGGTCCTGGTCCATGTCGGCGCGATACTTGCGCGTCGGGAAGTTGAGGTGCCGGTAGTAGCCAGCAGGTTGCGGTGGCTTGGCGCTCTCGCCACCAACACGTTCGACCAGCAGCCCGCTAACCAGCAGCGCAATGTCGCGCACCATCTCGGCCGGTAGTCGCATGCGTGACTGACGGGCAAAGAGTTCGTTGAGCGGGTCGAGGGTTACGACGCCGGGCTTGGCGATGGACGCCTGCCGGTAGGTGCGCGTCAACACCATGCGCCGGACCAACGCCTTGATGTCCCACCCGGACTCGATGAAGTCGAGCGCGAGCAGATCGAGCAGTGCCAAGTGGTTCGGCGGCTTACCCTGGCCGCCAAAGTCTTCGGGCGATGGACAGAGCCCCACACCGAACAACATCGCCCAAGTGCGGTTGACGAACACGCGGGCGGACATACCGCCGACCCCGCCGAGCGCTGCCGGTTTGACCAGCCAACGCGCCAGATCCAATCGACCGGCACGGCCCGTTCCGCCAAGGTCGCCCAAGAAGGCCGGCACAGCTGGCGCAACTGTCTGACCCGAATCGTCGAGCCAGTTGCCGCGCGGCAGCACCTTGACGGTGCGCGGTTGCTTGAGCGCGCGCGTGAACAACGTCGACGGCAATGAGTCGCTCAGCGTCTTCGCAGCAGCATCCAGACTTACTAGCTGGCTGCGTGACGCGATGACACTCGGCGCCGTTCGCTCGTGCTGCTCGGCAAGCAACCGCAACTGCTGGTCGTTGCGCAACGCGGGCTTCGTGCGCAGCGCTGCCACCACGTCCTGGTTCGCAACCGAAGTACGCACGCCGGCGTCATCCCAGTGCACCTTGCCGCCAGACTGGGTGAACGCCCAGCCAGAGACCGCGTCACCAGGCTTTAAGCCGATGCTAGCAGCCGGCACTGCCAAGCATGTCCACTCGCCAGCCACTGGTAGCGCGCCCATGCGTCGGTAGCCATCCCAAGACTCACGCTTGCGGCCATAGTCGATCGTGTCATCACCCCAAACGGCGCGATGCGGCCAATCGCCATTGCAGTGGAACTGCAACATAACCGCCTTCGTTGGCGACAGCGGGTCCAGGTAAACCCACGCGTAGAACACGTCGCCGGCTGCGACTTCGATGCGCTTCGTGGTGTTCTTGCTGTAGTGCTGAACAGTGCCGGTACTTTGTTGCACTCGCGACCGTGTGCCGCTGTGTGGTGCGGGAGCACTGCCGGGCTTCGCGGCTGTGACCACAAACGTCCAAGCACCACTCAACTCGCCACCGGTATCAAGAACGTCGTCCACCCAGACCACGTGTCGCTGCGAGCCAGTTTCGACCTCGGCTAGCAGTGACGCTTGCCACGCATCGCGTTCGTTGGGCAGAGCGGCGATCGCCTTGGCGAGTGACGCTTCTAGTTCAAGTCGCTGCTGCGCGATGCCTGCCGCTGTTTGTTGCGCCGTCGCATCGGCAACCCGCATCTCCGGCGCACGCAACGTCGGAGTCGTGTTGAGCCCGTCATACGGATTGCGCAGATGCTCTTCGTCATCGACGTCCGCGAAGAACGCGCCGAATGAGTAGAAGTCCCGCGCCGTGTACGGATCGTATTTGTGGTCGTGACACTGCGCGCAACCAATCGTCGCCCCCATCCACACCGCCGACGCATTGCGCACGCGATCGGCCAGATAGATCGCCCGATACTCCCCGAGTTGCAGGCCGCCTTCATGCGTCGTCTGCAGCAAGCGGTTGTAGCCAGTCGCCACGAGTTGCTGCTGAGTAGGTTCGGGCAACAAGTCGCCAGCGAGCTGCTCGATCGTGAATTGATCGAACGGCATGTTGTCTTGGAACGCGCGAATCACCCACTCGCGATACGGCCAGATCCGGTGTTCTTGATCGCCGTGATAGCCAACGGTGTCTGCATAGCGCACCAAATCGAGCCACGGCGTCGCCATGCGCTCGCCATAGCCCGGGCTCGCCAACAAACGATCGACGCAGTCTGCATAGGCCGCTTCCCGATCGATCTTGCCGGCAGCGAGGAACCGATCCACATCCCCGGTGGTCGGCGGCAACCCAGTCAAGTCCAACGTCAACCGCCGCAACAGCGTGACTGGATCCGCCTCGGCAGCGTGTGCCAGATCTGCCGCCTCAAGCCGTGCCAAGATGTAGTGATCCACTGCTTCAAGTGGCCAGTCCGCTTCACTAACTGCGGGAGCCGCGGTGCGCACCGGTGGCATGTAGGCCCAATGCGGCGCGTAGCTCGCGCCCTCATCAATCCAGCGGCCAAGGATTTCAATCTGTTCGCCAGTCAGCGCGTTGTGCGCTGACTCAGGCGGCATTGGCGACTCGCTGTCGTTGATGCGCTGCCAAAGCAGGCTGCGTTCGCGGCTCTTCGGTGTAACGGCGGCACCATCGTCCCCCGCACGCGTTGCCTCTTCGAACGTGACCAGCGATAGATCCGCCTCGCGCGACTCCTGGTCTGGACCATGACACGCGAAGCAGTGCTGCGATAGAATGGGCCGCACTTGTCGCGTGAAGTCCATCGGTGCCAGACCTTGCTCCACAGGAGCTGTCTGCGCGACGGCGACGCCAAGAACAACGTAGAGGGAGACGATGCGAGCTAACACGTCGACAAGCGTAGCGACGTTCGCCAAGATCCCGCAACGTAGCAGTGCCTCGATCTCGCGCAGGATGAACCGCGGCGGGGCGCGTTCGGCGCAGAGAGCGCAAGCAACTTTTTTCCAAGTATTGCTCGCTGGCGGACTGGGCACTGACAAAGGATCTAGAGGGATCGGCCGGTGTCACCCGCCGATCGTGAACTCTAGTCCGTTGCTGGGTGCAATCAGGTTGGTTATTGGACTGCTTGCGGTTCCACGGCCGCGAAGGTGCGCGCTAGCACAACGAGTTCGGTATCCACCAGCCGTTGCATCAGTTGTTAGATCGAACGCTTACCTCCAATGAAATCGATCGAGGAAGCATTATTGACACGACCGCAGTTGCGGACGATGGCCGCGCGAACCTGTTCGCTCGCATCTACAACAGCTTACTCCAAAACCGAATCTGACGAATCTCATCCGGCCACGGTTGCCGCCCATCGAGATCAAACTCGTGGCGTAGATAGTCTTCCAGATCGTAGCCGTAGTAGATGACGTCCGCCTGGTGAAGCGAGAGCACGGGGTTGCCAGCTGTTAGCGGCTCACAGCACAACATGCGATGGGCGAACACCGGCACCAGCAGTGGCGCCTTATCGAGGAACGCGGCAGCGGCTTCGATGGCTGCCACATCGGAATCGGGACGCGTCGTCCATTCCTCCAGCCAAAACGCGTCGTGCTCGACGTCGAAAAGGATCCCTTCTTTGACACCCCGCATCCATGCAGCGGGCGAACGCACGTTGTCGCCACGCCATTCAGGAAACCCTGGTCCGATCGGTAGTGCCGTTTGCAAGAACACGCGCAGGTCCGGCGGAAACCTGAAGCCATGCTGCAGCTCGATTTGTGCCACTTCTGCATCCGTCAAGCCAGGGTCGAACGCGACGTAAAACGGCTTGGTCTCGGACGTGACAACGCCCATGAAGTATGCAACGCCAGTTAATTGCTCGACGAGATGATGCCAATTCATACGTTTTGCCAACTCACTGGTAGGTCCTGATGCAGCGCGCGCGGCGCAACCTGCAAACAATCGAGACTGCACGCGACGATTCCAATGATCTTCGCCAGTCTGATTTCAACCAAGTGTGTCCTGGACATCTGTAGCTAGCCGCGTCGCTCACTTCATCGGCTATCTGGCTACGTTCTAACTCTCCTCGCCCTGATCTGCCGGACCGTCTCGATCAGGCAGATCATCCTCAAGCTCATCCAAGGCCCGGGAACCAATCCGACACCCATAGCCAATACCAATCCCGACGTATGCGAACAGCAGCACAAACGAACCGGTCGACACCAAGCCGTCAGTGAACTTGCCAGCCAGAAAGAGCCCAGCTGCCGGTATCGCAAGCGCGACACCAGAAACCCATGCGACCCAATCTGAGCTGTGAGACATGTCGGGTTAACAGCTTGGCTTGCTTGCCGCATCACTCAGCAGCATTTGCAGGTCGTCGGGCGACAGTCCCTTCATCTGTGAAACAACCCACTCAGGATTGGCCAACCACTGCACGTAAAACGTACGATACCCATCATCCGTTGGAATGTAGGCCATCAGGGAACCGCGTTGATTGGCAACGCTGTTGCCTGAATACCAAACGAGCGCCTCACCTGGAGCAACCGACGCAGCCAACCGCTTCAGGTTTGCGCCACTCGGTTGACGGCGGTGGATGCTGCTGTCGACAGCCACCTTGCCGTAGCCGAGATCAGAGGCAGGATCCGCTGCCCAAAGCTGTTCTGCCAAGATCCGGGCGGGAACAAACGGGGGCAGAGTCAGGTCTTCCTTATCTCGCCAAATGCCGAGAAGGCCGAGCACCTTGCCCGAGAAGCCAAGCCACTTCGGACCGAACCAGTTGTCGACGTGCAGGAGTCGGAGTCGCTTCGGGCAATGATGGTCAAGGATTCCCGCCACGACTGCTTCAACTTGAGCAACGAACGGCTGCGCGTCGCCTTCTGATCTGTGTGCTACTTGCATTGTGTTTGATCCCTGCACGCCTAACGGCCCCAGGTCCGTGATCGAGCACTGATTCTAGGCTTCCCGGTCGATCAACGAGCAAGCCCACCGGCGACTAGACTTGCTTGCAATGGCAAGGACGTGCTGGTCACAGTCACCGGTAAAACTTGAGTAAGACCTCTTCACCGGACTCATGCATGGAACCATCGCGAGAGAGTTTGGTCAATCGGGCCCCAAGGACCGCCGCCCCAAATCCCCAGCGTCCAGAATCCCCAGCGTCAAAAATCCCCAGCGTCAAAAATCCCCAGCGTCAAAAATCACAGAAGGCCAGCGCGACGGCTGGCCTTCTGCTCTTCCTAAGCGCGCCGACTACTCGCGGTCGGCTGCCATCTTCTCGAGCATGTCGCCAAAGGCTTCGACGGTCATCGTGCCGAGGTCACCGCCGGTGCGCGAGCGAACGGCAACTGTGCCGCTCTCAAATTCCTTATCGCCGACTACGGCGACCATCGGAACCTTCTCTTGCCACAGGTGGTGCCGGATCTTTTGGCCGATCTTCCAAGCGCCAGTGTCCGCGTCGACGCGCAGCGCGCGCTCTTTGAGCGTGCGGGTCATCTGCTCGACGGCCTCGGCGTGGCGTTCACCAACCGATAGGATCACGGCTTGCATCGGGGCGAGCCAAACCGGGAAGGCGCCGCCGAAGTTCTCGACCAGGATGCCGAAGAAGCGTTCGAGCGAGCCGAGCAGCGCGCGGTGGATCATGACCGGACGCTCGCGCTCACCGTTCTTCGCGATGTAGGTCATGTCGAAGCGCTCGGGCAGGTTGAAGTCGGCCTGGATGGTCGAGCACTGCCAGGTACGGCCGAGGCTGTCCTTGATCTTGACGTCGATCTTCGGGCCGTAGAAGGCACCGCCGCCTTCATCCATCTCGTAGCCGAGACCGACTGACTCGAGCGCCTTGCGCAGGGCATCGGTCGCCTTCTCCCAACTCGCATCTTCGCCAACGCTCTTCTTTGGACGAGTCGAGAGCATCATCACATACTCGTCGAAGCCGAACGCACGCAGCATGTCGACGACGAAGTGCAGGCAGCGCGTGATCTCTGCTTCGACCTGGTCTTCGCGCAGGAAGAGGTGGGCATCGTCTTGGGTGAAGCCGCGCACGCGCAACAGACCGTGTAGCGATCCCTGGTTCTCGTAGCGGTAGACGGTGCCGAGCTCAGCCCAACGGAACGGCAGTTCGCGGTAGCTGCGGCGCTTCGACTTGTAGATCTGCACGTGGAACGGGCAGTTCATTGGCTTGAGCAAGTACTCAGCGCCATCGATCTCGATGCCGGCGTACATCGACTCCTTGTAGAAGTCGAGGTGGCCCGAGGTCTTCCACAGGTCACTCTTTGCGATGTGTGGCGAGTAGACGATGTCGTAGCCGCCCTTGAGGTGCTCGTTGCGCCAGAACTCTTCGATCTTATGGCGAACAAAACCGCCCTTCGGATGCCAGAGAATCAGCCCTGCGCCGAGCTCGCCCATCGTCGAGAACAAGTCGAGATCGACACCGAGACGACGGTGATCGCGCTTGGCCGCTTCTTCGAGGTTGTTACGATGGGTCTCCATCGCCTTCTTGTCGCTGAACGCGTGGCCGTAGATGCGGGTCAGCATCTTGTTGTCGGCATTGTCACCGAAGTAGGCGCCGGCGAGTGCGAGCACCGCGATGCCTTGACCGATCTTGCCGGTGGACGGCACGTGCGGCCCCTTACAAAGGTCGACGAAGTCCCCCGAGTGGAAGAACGACAGGGTCTGGTCTTCGGGGATCTTGCTGATGGTCGCGAGCTTGTAGTCCTCGTGGTGATCCTCCATCAACTTGATGGCTGCTGGACGGTCGAGCTCCGTCATCACGAACGGCACGTCACTCTTGATGATCTCGTGCATCAGCTCTTCGAGCTTCGGCAGGTCCTCAGTCGTGATCGGCTCGTCACCAAAATCGATATCGTAGTAGAAACCGTAACGCGGGTCGTCGACCGCCGGTCCCTTCCACAACTTGGCCTTCGGGCGCATCCGCTTGACGGCGTCAGCGAGCACGTGGGCGGCCGAGTGGCGCAAGATCTCGAGACCATCCTTGGTATCCCGCGTGAAGATCTTGATGTCCGCCGAGGCAGCGATTGGCAGCTGCAAACTCTGAACGTCGCCGTTGCATTCGATGCCGACGGCGGCCTTGGCGAGGCCTTTGCCAATCGATTCGGCGACCTGAAGGCCCGTTGTACCGGCGTCGTATTCGCGCACGGAGCCATCGGGGAGGGTGAGTTGGATCTGGTTCGCGGTGGACATAGCTTCGAGGCCAAACATTCTTGCCATCGGTCCCGGGTCACGCAACAGCTGTGGTGCTTGGGGCGAAGGATTGGTGTCGAAGGTTCGCTTTGGCTACAAGTTCTCCATGCGTCAGCTGCTTCCGCTCGCTTCCTGCCTCATCTTGGGCGCCTGTTGGGGCGCCCCCAGTACCACGGACAATTGGGTGGAGACCAACGATACGCATACGTCCGCCCGCCCGGACCAGGTGCGTTCGACCCACCTGGAACTCAACCTCAACCTCGACTTCGAGCAAAAGGTGGCGACTGGGTCGGTCACCCACCATCTTGAGCGAACCGACAAATCGGCTCCGTTCATCGTCGACACCAGCGATCTCTCGATCCTCGCGGTGACCGACCAGAACGGCGACGAGCTGATCTGGGACCTCGCCTCCGATGCCGGCGAGTGGCGCGGGCAACCGCTGACCATCGAACTCGGCAAGAACACCGATAAGGTCAAGATCCAGTACCAAACCTCGCCATATGCCGAGGCAATGCAGTGGCTCGCACCGGAGCAGACCAACGGCAAGGAGATGCCGTTCTTGTTCACGCAGGGCCAGGCGATCCTGACCCGCAGCTGGATTCCGCTGCAAGACTCGCCGGCGGTACGGGTCACGTGGGACGCGCGAATCACGGCGCCCAAAGGCATGACCACGGTCATGAGCGCCGACTACCGAAAGCGCAAGCAGGGCTTCACCCGGTTTCAGATGACGCGGCCGGTGCCAAGTTATCTGATCGCGTTGGCGTGCGGCGAGCTGACCTCGCGACCGATCAGTGGCCGCTGTGCCGTGTGGGCCGAGCCTGGCGTGGTCGACAAGGCTGCCACCGAACTGGACGACCTGGAGCGCATGGTGCTGGCGTGCGAAGAGCTGTTCGGCCCGTATCGTTGGGGCCGCTACGACGTGCTGTTCTTGCCGCCGAGCTTCCCGTTCGGTGGCATGGAGAACCCGTGCATGACGTTCGCGACGCCGACGATCCTGGCTGGCGACAAGTCGCTGGTGGCGTTGATCGCGCACGAGCTTGCGCACAGCTGGTCCGGCAACCTGGTAACCAACGCGACCTGGCGCGACTTCTGGCTCAATGAAGGCTTCACGGTCTATCTCGAGCAACGCATCATGGAGCACGTCTATGGCAAGGATCGCGCCGTCATGGAGATCGCGCTCGGCATGCAGGGCCTGCAGAAGGAGCTGACTGAGCTGCCTGAAGCGGATCAGGTGTTGCACATCGACTTGACCGATCGCAATCCCGACGACGGCATGACGGCGATCGCGTATGACAAGGGCGCTGCGTTCTTGCGTCGCCTCGAAGAAGTCTACGGCCGCCCCCGCATGGACAAGTTCTTGCGCGAGTGGTTCGACGAGCACGCCTTCCAGAGCCTGACAACCCGCACGTTCTTGCTGTTCCTCGAACAACGACTGATCGCGAGTGACTCGGAGCTGGCCAAGCAAATCGACATCAAGGATTGGATCACTGGCTTTGGTCTACCGAGCGACGCGCCAATCCCGAACAGCAAACGATTCGCGGCCGTCGATGCGGCGGTCACCTCGTTCTTGGCGGGCACGGCGCCAGACGAACTTGGCACCGACGATTGGGTCACGCAGCAGTGGCTGCGCTTCCTCAGCGGCGTCAAGCAGCCGACGCAAGGCCAGATGGCCGCACTCGACAAGGCCTTTGGGCTGACGCGCAGCGGCAACAGCGAAGTGCTCAGCGCGTGGTTGGCGATTGCGACGCGCAACAACTACGGCGCGGTGAACGCACGGCTCGATCTGTTCTTGATGACGGTTGGGCGCCGCAAGTTCCTCGTGCCGCTCTACCAGGCGCTGCTCGAAGCCGACAACGGCACCGTTCGCGCAAACGCAATCTACAAGCGCGCGCGCATGCGCTACCACGCGGTCAGCCAGCGCACGCTCGACGAGATGTTGGGCTACAAGCCGGGCGAGTAGGTCTCGAGCAGCGAGACCGCCCGTGGGATGGAGGCGAAGCCCGCGCGCCGTCTCGAGCCGACCTGGCGCTGGTCGATGCGCAGCCATCGCCGAGAATCGGCCACGG
>JBNMNW010000188.1:0-11396 GCA_051278165.1 Planctomycetota bacterium
TGCCCGGACGTTCACCCTTCATGACGCGCGGCATGAACTCCTCAAGGTTGTCGATGAGGTCGCGGTCTCCCTCTAGCGCGATCACTTGGTGCCCGCCCTTTTTGAGACAGTCCGAGATGCGCTGGATGGCCTTCTGGCCATAGCGCTCTTGGTTGCGCGTACCAAAGACGTTGATGACCTTCTCGCTCTTGCGATTGTAGACGATTGCGACCTTCATAGTTTCAGTCCTGAGCACGGTGCTGCCGACGAAGTCGCTGGCAATTGGATGACGGTGCCGACGCCATCACGGCGTGGATCAGCGGCGGCCCGCGGGCCGTTCACGGTCACCGAAACGGCGTGCACACCGCCGAAGTACGGACTCAATCCGCGTCGGTCTAAACTCGTGTGCGGTGCCACAACCCTAAAGCCGCGCCGCTCCAACGACAACAGTAGGTCCGGTGATAGTACTGGCGGCGCAAAGGCCGTCTCGACGAACAAACGCTGCGTTTCGGGCACGACATGAATACGCGGAGCCGCGACGGCCGCTTCGAGCCCCATGTCCTGATCAACCCAATTTGACGTCACCTGCACAACGGCCGACACGATGCGGCGACCGCCGGGACTGCCAACGCCAAACACGGCCTTGCCATCCTTTGACAAGATCGTCGCGGACATCGATGAGAACGGCAGCGCGCTTGGCGCCAACGCAAACGCATGACTCGCATCGCCACGCACAAACTCGCGCATGTAATCGTTGTAGAGAAAGCCAAACTTCGGATGGGCGACCTTGGCACCGAAGTAGTTGTTGAGACTTTGCGTCACCGTGACCATCACGCCATCGCCGTCGACAACGCTGAAGTGGGTCGTTTCTCCCGACCCAACATGTCGTTCTGCCAGGCGCTCTGCGTGCCGTGCCGCAGCCTCTTCTTTGCTCGTGTAACGGCGCAAGCGCCCTTCATTCTGGGTGCCATCACCCACGGGATTTTCCATGCGCGTGGTGTGCGCCGTCCGGAGCGCCGTAGCCATCCAGTCAATCTGGCCAGCCTCCGTCACCAGTTCTTCGAGCGGCGCCTGCTCCAGCATGTTGAGAGCTAGCAAGACCACCCACCCAGCTGCCGGCGGTGGCAGGGTATGAACGCGATACCCTCGGTAGCTACCTTCTAGCGCTGGTTGAATGACAGGCGCGGGGAAGTTCGCGAGGTCTTCGTAGGTCATCCATCCCCCGTTGGCTGCCATGTCCGCAGCAATGCCGCGAGCAAGGTCGCCACGATAGAAGACCTCAGCACCGCCACTGGCGATTTGGCGCAGCGTGGCAGCTAGCGCGGGCCCCCGATCGCCGAACCCGGCGGGCGCGTAGCGAAGCACCGCAGCCTGACGGAACGGCCCCATGGTCACGCCGTGCTCGGCCAGCTTGGCCGCTGGCAGCACCAACTCCGACCAACTGAACTTGCCGCTACCAAAGCGGCGATGCGCGAGGTCAAGCACGGCGACCGCACTTGGCACGGTGGCCGCACGGCGCCCAACTAGATCCGCACCAGTTACTTCGCCAGGAATCACACCGGGCGCCCGCGTCGAACCGTTGATTACCACAGCTGGCTCACCTGGCGCGTGCCGCAAGATGAACACCTGCCCACCAATTCCTGATCCGGCCGGCTCAGAAACGCCGAGAGCCAGCGAGATGGCGACCGCCGCATCCATCGCGTTGCCACCGCGACGAAGCACATCCACGCCAATCGCCGTCGCTTCTGGAGTCGCCGACGAAACAGCCGCCGCACGACCTGAGCCCGGGGACGGCAGCACCGAACAACCGACGGCAACAACCGCGATTACTACACCTGACCATCTACGACGCAATGACATTGATAATCCTAGGAAGCCATGTGCAAGGATCAGCACTCGCGTCGTAGTGCGAACCTTGTGCCGTGCCGACCAAAACGGGCACGCATTTTGATAGCACGCGGCTATGACCGCAGTGACTGCACAACTCGACCGGCGCGATCGGCGCCCAGACCGCTCTGCGTGGCTGTGGCAATCGGGGTGGTCGAAGCAATCAGGTTACAGCTTGGTGATATCCGCCCGCTGCTTGGCTGCTGATGCTGGGGCCAATGCGCTTGAGCAGGACAGAATCACTACATACGGCGCATTATCAACCGCATTAGCGCGCAACGTTATCGCGCCCGTCGACAAGGGCCTCGGTGGCATGGAGACGGTTCTAGGGCACGAAATAGAGGGTGCTCGCGCCGTGATTTCAGAGGGTACCTGCACCGCTCCAGACGCCGCCCCGCCGGAGATCAGAACGACTGCCCATCACCGCAGCGGATATCGGGCGGTGGCCTTTCCGGGTGCTGATGCCGACCGGTCGGCGCTTCACACCCGATTCGGATACTTGCTAAGAGTTGCCGTTGCCGCGATCGCACTGGCGCGCCAGGGTCATGCGGTCATTTCGCCGCAGGAAAGACTCGCCAATGCATATGCCGGGGATCCAATCACTGCTAACGCGGTCCACTTCGCTGGCGAAGGCCGTGCAACCAGTTTTGCCGAACCACGGCGCGACGGCACGGCATCCACAGCAAGCCGGCGATGAATCACATGGCAGACCATGGCGAATCAGAGGAACCTGCCCTTCACCGGGCAGAGGCTCCAACGATCACCGACAACCAGCAGGAAACGGCACCACTGCTTCACATCGCAACGTCCGTCACGATCATGGCCGTCGGCCTGATTCTGATGACTCTACGCAGCGTGAAGGGACCGGTCGGCGACTGGCTGTCCCGCTGGGCATCCTTCGCGGCGTTGCCTGAAGCGACGCAACTACACGTCGATGACTTACTGCTCGTGCCTGCCGCATCTGTTGCTGTGGTCTTTTGTCGCGTGGCCCTCGGCTTGCGAATGCTGGGTCCGTTTCGCCCAATCCTCATCGCCCTGGCGTTCTACCAAACAGGCGTGCTGGCAGGCTCAGTCTTCATCGCGACAGTTCTCGTGATTGTCGCAGGGCTCCGACCAGGCCTGTCAAACGGGTTGCTGCCCTACTTTGGCAGACTGAGCGTACTGCTGTCGTGCGTTGTACTGATCGAACTGATAGCGCTATTGCTCGGGCACCACCTGCAATCCGAACACGTGTTACAAGCGGCGGTCTTTCCGATTGTCGTGCTGTGCCTATCCGCCGACGGCTTCGCTCGAGTCCTGTCCAAGAGCGGCTTGAGGCCCGCAGTCTGGCGTGGTTGCGTGACGATCGGGATCGCAGCCGCCATCACGACGATCGGTGAAATCGATGACGTCGCCGATTTCTTGATGAAGTACCCAGAGTTTATACTCGTCGAAATTGCACTCATCATGACCATCTCGACCCGCATGAAGTGGGGTCTGCTAGAAGCCATACAGCCGAAGGAATCGTGACGAACACGATTGGTTGTTGTGACTGCAGCAACCGACGCCCAGAGACCCGACCGCACGGCGGCGGTCGGGGTGCGAGCGCGCGCAACGAACCGAAGAACGTTGACAAGGTGATCATTCACGAACGACTCAGCGGGCGGTTTCGCAGCTACCGCCTAACAGCCTGAATCCTCGCGGACAAGCTGGTCGCCAACGGGGAATTAGGTCACGAGCCATGCTGCTCGCCCGAAACCGCCAACGACCTACTGAACATCCACGAGTTCGCCTAGGAGTCTGCGCCACGGGAGAGCAAACCGCCATGCACGCACCCTTCACACCATGTCGGCCCGCCAAATCCTCGCCGAAGCCACCGATTCGACTGCGTTTCGGCGAACCAACCCGGTGCGAACGTCACGCACCTGGTCGATTCGCCTCCCGTGACGCTGACTCCTAGACCTCACGCGCCTCGCCGTCCTCTTGGTATTGGACGCGATAGAGATCCCGTCGCCGGTCGCGCCAGTTTTGCGTCGTGCCCTGGTAGCGGTGACGGCGCAGCAATTCGATATCGAGATCCTTCATGACGATGGTCTCGATGTTCGGCGTGCACTCGGCCGCGATGGCGTCCGGGCTGAATGGAATGTCAGCCGGCGTGTAGATGCCGGATTGCGCGTAGTGGATGTCGGCGTTTTTAACCTGCGGCAGGTTGCCCGTGCAACCCGACAGCACGGTGTAGACGTGGTTCTCAATGCAGCGCGCCATGGCGCAGTTGCGCACCCGCAGGTAGCCGTATCGCTCGTCGGTGTTGAACGGCACGAACAGGATCTGGGCCCCCTTCTTGGCCGCGATCCGCACGATCTCCGGAAACTCAATGTCGTAGCAGATGAAGATCGCGATGCGACCACAGTCAGTGTCGAACACCTCCACCTTGTTGCCGCCGGTGACACCCCACCAACGCCATTCCGCTGGCGTAATGTGGATCTTGTATTGCCGACCAATCGTGCCGTCTCGCCGGAACAAGTAGGCAATGTTGTAGAGCTTGCCGTCTTCAATGGCGAAGTTGCTGCCGCCGATGATGTTGACGTGATAGCTGACCGCTAGTTTTTGGAACAGCGCGATGTAGCGCTCATTGAACTTCGCGAGTTCACGCGCAGCAGCGCCAGGCCGCTTGGCATCGACTAGCGAGAGCAACTGCGTGGTGAAGAGTTCCGGGAAGGTCACGAAGTCACAGCGATAATCACCCGCAGTGTCGACGAAGTAGGTAATCTGGCGCTCGAACTCTTCCCAGGAATCAATGGCGCGCATTTGGTATTGCACGGTCGCCAGCCGAACCATCTGCACCGGTCGAATCTGCCGCTTCTGGTGCGGGCGATAGTCGACGTTGATCCACTCCATGTGCGACGCCCAACCAACGCTATCTTCATCGCTGGGCAAGTAGTCAGGAATCAGTTGCTTGAGTTCAAACCCGTTAGCGATCTGGGTCGTCAGCACTGGGTCATACAGAGTCTTGTCCGCGACCTTCTTGGCATATTCGTGAGCGGTCATCTCTTCCTGATGCCCCTTATAGCCGGGAATGCGCCCGCCAATGACGATGGCCTCAAGGTTGCGTTCGCGCGCGATCTTCTTGCGTTCGTCGTACAATCGACGCGCTAGCCGCATGCCGCGAAAGTCAGGGTCGACCATGATCTCGATGCCATAAAGCACATCACCGTTCGGATCGTGGTTCTTGATGAAGCCACTGTCGGCGACTTCTTTCCAATCGTGCCATTCCGAGCACAGGTCGTAGTCGAGCATCAAACTGCACGAAGAGGCGACCAGCTTGCCATTGTAGACCAACACGATCTGACCTTCAGGAAAGTGCTTGATCTGGCTTTCGATGTGTTCGAGCGTCCAAGTCTCCATGCCCGGGAAGCAGCTCTTTTGCATGGCCTCAATGGCGGCGAAGTCTTCGACACGCAATAGCCGCACTTCGAGTTGCTTCTCAAGTTGCTCAAGCGGGATGGGTTCCATGACGAGAATCATAGCCCGAAAAGCACAGCAATCGGCTCTGCTAGTTGGCGCACAATCGATCGGGTCCGGCCACCCGATCGGATCAATTCGGAGGTTCAGCCTCAACTGACTCTGCACGATTTCGTGATGTGATGCGGACTTGATCGACGCTTTACGACCTCTCGACTTGACGCGAACTTGTGCGCCTACAACGACGCTCATTCATCAAGATGCCGGATGGCCGGCGCGCGGCAACGCGAGTTGTGACTTGTAGATGACGAGGCGCGACAGCGTCGCTATTGATTCCCGATCAGCCAGTCAATGCCGTTGCTCGCAATGACCTGAGCTGCATTTGCTCCAGGCGCAAAGCAGTAAGCCTGCAAGTAGACATGTTCGCCCAGCAGCGAAGCCTGGGTCGGGATCGCATACTCAAACTGCAACGTGGACGCCGTGACTGGAGTCGCCGGTAAACCGAACACTTCGTTCGACTGAATTAGCGAACAGCCTGGCATGCCGATGAATCCGAGTGGCAGAGGTAATAGCAGTAAGCCAGCCAGCGCCGTGTCACTCCAGCCCATCATGACCCCGGCCAGGGATGTAGGTGCGTTAGCGATCATCGCGCCAGCGGTTGTGCCGAAGATTGGGTTGGATGTTGGCGACAAGTCGAGAGCGGGAGTGCCGCAGCCTGCGCCGTAGGTGGTGGCCGACGCGATGATGGAAACCGCAGTCAAAACATCAATGCGTGCGACGTTGACACTCGGCGACACATATCCCAGGCTCGCCACAGCTAGGTCGGTCTGACCGTCCCCGTCCCAATCTTCGTCGGCCAGAATTGCACTGCCCAGGCGCCCACCAGCAATCGCGCCATGCAGGGTATGCATCAAAGCGCCATTGGCTGCGTTGAGAAAAGTCAGCGAGCCATTCTGGGGCCCGGCCACGCTGCTATCGGGCCACCCCAATGCAACTGCCGGCACCCCAAGAACATCACTGCAATCTCTCAAATGTACAAGCCCGAGGCCGGGCTGTGGACGCAGCAAAGGCACCTGATAAATAATGGCTCCGTCAACGCCACTGCAGGCTGTGACACTCGTATCGCCAGCCACAATAATGTCGGGGACGCCATCACCACTGATATCGGGCACGAAGTCATGTTGGGCCCCATAACGGATCTCGGTGCTTGCCGATTGCCAGTGGAGTGTGCCGCTGGCCCCCGAGTAGACGCGGAAGTATCCGGCAGCTGGCGAGTTGTATCCGCGCGTGACAATGAAGTCTTGAATGCCGTCTCCTGTCACGTCCGGGCCAACTGTGACAGCGGAGCCGAAGTAGCCAGTCCCTGAATTAGAGCTGAGCTGGTGACCACTGGCACTCGACACCTGATAGCAAGAACCACTTCCCCAACCACCACCCAGGCTATCGTGATTCGCACCGCACACGACGTCATCAAGCCCGTCACCATCGACGTCCTCGATTCGGCAGATTGACATACCGAAGTAGGAGTCAAATGATCCACTCCGCAGCCGTGAAACGGCGCGTGTTGCACCTGACAGCAAGTCAATGACACCGCTGCGCCCCCCAACGACGTTGACGTAAGGAGCTCCAAGCATCAGGTCCGCCACACCATCACCGTCGACGTCAGAGACTGCAGCGATCCCCACTGGCCCTGGGTAGTTCCACGCGCCCAACGATGCGCCAGTGGCTCCATCAAGGATCTCAGCCACGCCCAGCGTGCTGTATGCGACTTCACGAACGTTGTCCGAGTTTAAATCACCCATGAGAGCGATTGTGGAGTTGCCCCATGGAGCATGGGGAACGCTTGCCGTGCCGACAAAGGTGGCAATTGGCTGCAGCTGCCAACCCTGAGCCACGGCCGGAAAACCTATGCAGATTGCAGATGCTGCGAGCCCAACGCCTCGAGTTGCGGTGATCAGCGTGGACATACTGCGCATGTGATTCGGGTACTGTTTCATGATCAATCTATTCGGGTTGCGTGGTGGCAAAACAAACGAGGTCAACGATTACTGAGCGCCAGTCCGCACCGCGAGGCGCCGCTGTTCATTGCCTCCCACGCCAGGAAGCCTGGCAGCTCGAGGTGCAAACTCTGGAAGAACACTTCGCCAGCCAAAAGGCTCGGACCGTTGGGCTGAGAAATGGACCAGATGACTTGCCAAATAACTTGGTTGTTGGTCTGTGTGCCGAGCACCCCAACGAACACCGGCCAGGGACGCAGCTTCTAGGGCAACGCTGAGAAACCTGACTGGCGACTGCAGCGCGATCCTCGCCTGCACACCAACTCGCCTAATGGAATGCGCAGCGACACAGCCTGTGACAAGAAGCCTGGAGCGCGCAGGAAGCAGACCTTCAACCACCCGACAGACCTGCCCCCGACCAGTATCTCGCAGGACATGGACATGGACATGGACATGGGCATCTCACAGGGATCCATCGCGACCTGAGCCAACGGCCTCACGCAACCCACGCATCGATGCACCCCCAGAGACCCAGAGGCCCGAGTCATCCGCGCCTCCTCATCCCGAAACATCGATCACACGCACCACTCAGTTCAGACACAGCCGTCAACCCCTCTGAACGCCATTCTTCAGCCCACAGGCGCCGCAAACAGCTCAGGGCAGCAAAGCCAACTCCGCAGCACCAAGGCAAGCTGAGGCGACAAGAGCGAGGCCTGGGGCGGAACACAGAGCAACGCCCATGGATCCACGGCCTAATGCACCCTCTCGCCGGACCGACCCGATGCGATCAAAATCCTGGCGACAGAACTGGACCAACGGATCACGACAATGCGTGGCCAACCCGCGGCGAACTATTTGTTCACGCAGCGCGGATGGAAGGCTGTTTCGACATCTGCCCGCAGCAAGGGGTGCGGGAGCGAATCACCAGCGAGAGTCACAAGAGTTCGAAACCCTCAGCTCTCAAGCGGCCGCAGACTACCGGCGGCCCCCAGCTTACAGGCGGTAAGTGATGCGCCCGCGAGTCAGGTCGTAGGGGGACAGCTCGGCTCGGACGCGGTCACCGGAGGTGATCCGGATCCGGAACTTACCCATCTTGCCACCGGTCTTGCAGATCAGGTCGTGGTCCGAGCCATCGACACGAACGCGGTAACGACCTGCTCCAAGTGCCTGCAGGACCTCACCTTCGACTTCGATTGCGTCTTCCTTTACCGAGCCCGAAGGACCCCCACCAGAACCTCTGCGATGGCGACTCAATTGATCGGCTCCGAGGTGCCGAGCGCTTGCGCTTGCGAGTGGTTGGGGCGCACAGGGGCGCTCAGAACGTCAGTCACGACGTCGGTAATTGGAGCTTCTTGAGTTGCTTGCATTAATATCCGTTCAGGCTACGCGAGAAAGCGCTCGACCGCTAGAGGCGGCTTGGGTCCTCACTGTCGATAGCTGACAACTTACTTATCGCCGGCTTTCGGTGCTACGTGAGGATTCAGGCACGATTCCACGCTTGTGGTCGGCAGGGGCGAGGATCGCACTGACGACTACGATGTTGATGGCACCTATTAAACTGGCAGAGGCCCGTGAAGGCAAGCCGGGTAGAATGTCGCAGTTATCACCAGGCCTGAGATGCCGGTGCGAACGGGGCTTTGCGCCACATTGCAGTGCACTGGTTCGCGAGCGGCTCCGTCCGAAACGGTGCCGGTTGGCGGCGCAGCACGGTGGCCCATGCATTGCCGCCCGGCCATTGCCGCCAGAGCCAGTGCCGCCAAAGACTTCGCCGCCCGAGCCTACCGGCTACTTCTTGCCGAACATCGCATGACGCTTATCGCCACCAGACAGCAGGTAGGCCATCAGGTCGCGCAACTCGTCTTCGTTCATCGCCGCAATCGTGCCGGCCGGCATCATGGAGATCGGCGACAGTTCGATGCTCGCGATGTCACCGATCGCGGTCTTGGTCAGCTCACTGAAGTCATAGGGGTTCGCGGCGACGGCGATCTCGGTCTCGTCCTGGTAGATGACGCGGCCGATGACCGCGCCACCACTCTTCAAGGTCACGATGCTGGCCTGGTATTGCTCAGAGATGGTGTGACTTGGCTCGCAAATCGACGTCAAGATGTCGCGCACCGAGAAGCGCTTCGCAACCGACCCGAGGTCCGGACCACAGTGGCCGCCGGTGCCTTGGAAACGATGGCACGCAATGCAGCTGCCGGCGGCAAACATGCGCTTGCCGTTGGCGAAGTCTCTCGCAGTAAGGCTTTCTTCGAATAGAGGAATCGCGGTCTCGGTCGACCAAATGCCAGGTGGTCCTTTGGCGGCCGGCAGCGTGCTCAGATCGAGCGGCGCGATGTCGCCGAGCAACCACGCCACGGCGGCCGCCTGGTCTGCTGGCAGGTGCTCGATGGCATCGTTTCTGATCGCTCGGATGTAGCCATCGAAGCTTTGACCACCACTCTTCTCCAACGTGTCCTTAAGCCAAGCAAAGTAGTATTTGCGCGTATCGAGCGTCCAGCCGGCCTGCACGCGGCGCAGGCAATAGGCGTAGTGGATGTTCTGGCTGTTGGGCGTGTTGGCCATCGCCTTCAAAATCGGCTTGCCATACTTGTGCCGCGTCAACATCTGCGCGTCGTAGGCGAGCGTCTTGGTCTGCGTGACCTTCATCAACGCGACCGTCTTGTCGACGACGTTAGGCGCGTCGAGATAGCTGAGCACGCGGCAGAGTTCGGTGTTGATCGTTTCATCCGATGCCGGGAAGAATGGATCGAGCTTCGCAATCACCGCTTCGAGGTCACCGGCAGGCGGCGGACCAAGGCGCGTCAGGCACAGCGAATACGCGCGCAGCAGTGCCAGCTTGTCAAACTTCGACAGGCTCTCGAAAGGCACGGTGTTGAGCTTCTTGAGCAGGGCACCTGTGAGCGACTTTTCACCGTGGCGGCAGAGCGCGATGCTCGCATTGATGATGGCACGGGCATTGTCTTCAGCAAAAACGCGGCCCCGCCAAAGGCCCAACTCCTGATTCTCAATCGCCAGGCGCGCCGCATAGCGGATGCTGCGATCCCCATGCGACAGGTGCGGCCACGCCGCCTGGATCGCAGCAATCCCGCCACCCGCCGTGCCGTGAAACTGCTCGATCGAATGGCGAAGGTCACGCAACGCCTGATTGCTGCGCAGCACCTTCTTGGTGCCAACCTGCTCACCACCACGGTAGCGAACTCGATAGAGCTTCGAATCCGTGTTGCGGCCGCCGACCACGAAGTACATGTGCCCATCGGGACCAAACCGCATCGCCGAGATGTTCAGCGGCGCACCATTAAGGAACTCCTTCTTCGTGCCGGTGTAGCTCGCGCCACTCTCTTCCATGTCGACGGTAAAGATCGTGCCGAAGGTCCAGTCGCAGACGAACAGTTTGTCTTGGTAGACAGCGGGGAAGTTTGAGTGATGGCCAAAGCTGATGCCAGTCGGCGACCCAGGCCCCATCTCAATCACGGCACCATTGCTGTCCGCAAAGTATTCAGGCCACTTCGCGGAGCCCGCGCGCCAGCCAAACTCGCTGCCGGATGTGACGTGACTGACACGCGTCGGCCGGTACCACGGACTACCAACATCGAACTCAAGATCCGAGTCGTAGGTGAACAGTTCGCCTTCCGGATTGATCGCAAGGTCAACGGAGTTGCGCAGGCCACAAGCAACCATCGTCCAGTCCTTGCCGTCCGGCGAGATCCGACAGATCCAACCACCGGGTGCGCGCACGCCGGTCGCGTGGCCACTCGGATCGGGCATCGCAGGCAGCAGCGAGTCCTGCGCCCAAACCGGCGGTTCGAGGCTGCGAACGCCTTCTGGCACCTTTGAGTGATTGCCAGAGGACAGGTAGAGTCCCTGGCCATCTTCAGTCTTGATGATCGTGTGCGCCGAGTGCTCCCAACCGGGATGCAGCTTCTTGAGCAGCGTGAACTCGTCAAAGATGTCATCGCCATCCGTGTCGCGCACCCGATAGAAACCCTTCATCGTCGACATGTAGAGACTGTCGAATGCGAACAAGAAGCCGAGGGCGCCAGCCACCGTGCGCTTGCCCCATGCAACTGGCTCGTATGGGAAACCCGGCAG
>JBNMNW010000189.1:0-11329 GCA_051278165.1 Planctomycetota bacterium
AGCCTGTTCTCTCGTCCCAGACCGTCCCCGCGGTTTGTGCTCTCCCACCTACGGCTGAGGTATCTGTGCGTCTGTCCACCAACTCCTTCTCGCTAGCCGCTCTTGCGGCTGCCATTTGCGCGCCATCGCTGAGAGCCCAGTGGGTCTCCTACACCAATGAAACCGGTTCTCGCCTGAGTGCGTCGGCCGCGTTGGTTGCCAACGACACCCAGGAAAAGGACTACGGCTGGGCCGACCTTGACCAAGATGGCGACATCGACCTGGTCATCGTGCGCAAGTCGCCGTTCACCAGCTCGGGTCACTTCCCGAACGTGCTGCTGATGAACGAAGCCGGTGTGCTGACGGATCGTTCGTCAACGCTCACGACCTCGACGGTTCCGGGCAGTAGCGGCTTCCTCGATGCGACCAACGATCGCGACGTTGCGATTGCGGACGTCAACGGCGATGGCTGGCTCGACGTCATCACATGCACGACGTTGACCGCTGGCATGCCGGAGTACATCCGCGCCAACCGCGTCTACATCAACCAAGGTATGAGTGGCGGCACTTGGCAGGGCCTGCTGTTCGACGATGCCAACCGCATCGACGACGCTGCTTGGGGCAATGGTGAGCACCGCTTCTGCGCGGTCTCCGCTGGCGACATCGATGGCGATGGCGACGAAGACCTCTACTTCGGTGACTACCAGCAAGGTGGTTCCCGTTCGGTCGACGTCAACGACCGTCTGCTGATCAACGATGGCACTGGCTACTTCACCGACCAGTCGGCCGCGCGCATGAGCACCACCATGCTTGAGTCGTCGTTTGGAATGCAGGTCAAGATCGCCGACATGAACGGCGACGGTAAGCTCGACATCCTCAAGGATGACGCGCTCAACACGCCGCAGGCCGTTTCCATCAGCTACAACGATGGCGCCACGCAGGGCCAATTCAGCACCTACGATATCCCTTACGGCAACGCGCCGTATCACTTCGAGACCGGTGACCTCAACAACGATGGCCGGCTCGACATCATTGTCAGTGACGATGGTCAAGACCGCTACATCCTGAACCAGGGCAACAGTGGCGCTGGCATCGCGACGTTCTCGCCGACGATTGCCTTCACCTACAGCGGTGGTGGCAACGACGATGGCTTTGGCGGCAACAACCTGATCATCGACCTCGACAACGACGGCTGGAACGATGCGATCGTGACCGATGTCGACGTTGACATCGCTGGCTGCAGTCGCCGCACGCACATCTATCGCAACCTCGGCAACGCGCCGAACGTGACGCTGCAAGAGCAGATCGTCTCAGGTCAAGTTGTCGGCGGTATCACGACCGGCGCGCTGCAAGGTACGCACGACATTGCTGTCTTCGACATCAATGGCGATGGCTACTTGGACATGGTTGTCGGTCGCTGCACCGGCACCGAGGTCTACATAAACAACCCGCCAATCGGCCTGACGTTCAGCTTCGTTGGCGGCCTGCCGTCGATGATTGCTCCGAACACGCCGGAGGTCATCACGGTTGATGGCAGCGGCACCGGTGGTATCACGGCAGTCGCTGGCACCGGTCAGCTCTTCTACTCGGTCAACAACGCGCCGTTCGTCTCGATGCCGATGTCGGATAGCGGCCCGGGCCAATTCCAAGGCACCCTGCCGGCGATGCCGAACTGTGCCGATGGCATTCGCTTCTACGTGAGTGCGCAAGGCAGCAACGGCCCAACCTATAACGACCCACCGGCCGCTCCGGCCGGCTACTACTCGGCGATCGCTGCGGTCGGCCTCGAGACGCTTTACGAGAACAACTTCGAGGTCAACTCGACTGGTTGGACTGTGGTTAACGACGCATCGCTCAGCACGGGAGCATGGGAAGTTGCCAGCCCGAACGGCACGTCGAGTGGCGGCGAGATTGCTGCTCCAGATGACGATGCCGAAGCCGGTTCTGCGACGATGGCGTTCGTTACGCAGAACGGACTCGTTGGCGGTGGTGCAGGTGTTGCGGACGTCGATGGCGGCCCGACCGACCTGATCTCACCGATGATCGATATGGCTGGCACGGATGGCTTCATTAGCTACCAGCGCTGGTTCTTCTCGACTGGCGCGGACACGCTGATCGTGTCGGTGTCCGGCAACGGCACGACGTGGGTTCCGGTTGAGACCTTGACCGGTAGTGGCAACAACCAGTGGCTGCTGAACCAGTTCCGCGTTGGCGATTTCATCACGCCGACCTCGACCGTTCAGGTCCGCTTCCGCACGCACGACGTGACCCCGGGCAACATCGTTGAAGCCGGCGTTGACGTCTTCAAGGCTGAGGCCTTCTCGTGTGATTATTGCCAGCCGACCTACCCGCTGACCACGATCGGTGCGGGCACGCTGTCGATGTGTGGCGACGTGCTTTCGCCTGCGACGCCGAGCACGACGCTTGCGATCGAAAGCATGCCGGCGTTCGCGAACGGTTTACTGTTCTTCGACGTGTTCCCGAACCCAGTCACTTCACCGTGGAACAGCTCGCAGCTGATCACGGCTTCGCCGGTCGTGCTTGGCGCGACGTTCGCCAACGGTGCCGGTGACTTCATCGTGCCGCTCAACATCGGTGGCTTGCTGCCGCCGGGCTGGGCGCTCTACCTGCAGTCGGCCTACAGCGATGGCTCACTGCCCGGTGGCGTCGGTGTCACGAACGCCATCAAGGTCGAGTGGAACTAGTTAGCTGCTGAGTCGCGGCACTCGGCCGCGACATGCCATCGCCTTGGCGTAACTGCTGAGGTGCCAGGGGCCCGGGCTTCGCACAATGACGAAGTCCGGGCCCCTCTCTTGTCTGCTACACTTACTCACCCCACCTGCCTATCCGGTAATCGCCCTGCAAGTCACGGCCGGATACCTCCCTTCAGGATCTCGTCACCAATGCGTTTCCTCGGCTTCACCATCCTTCTCTCCACCATTGCTGCGCCATTGATGGCGCAGTCGCCGCAGCCGAAGATGGGTGCTGCGGTCAGTGGTTTGACCCCGACTCAATTGCAGCGCTTTGATGACGGCAAGGTCGCCTTTGAAAACGTCTTCGACGTCGCTCAAGGTCTCGGCCCGATCTTCAACCAGATCAGTTGCGCCAACTGCCACAACAACCCGCTTGGTGGCCCTGGCGGAACGACGGTTACGCGCTTCGGCTACGACGACGGTAAGGGCTCGTTTGATCCGCTCGCTGCGATTGGAGGATCGCTGCTACAAGCTGGCGCGATCAACGCCGCGGTCGCAGAAGTGATCCCGGCTGTAGCCAACGTCATCGCCAACCGCGTCACTCCATCGATCCTCGGTGCTGGCCTGGTCGAAGCACTTGACGATGCTGACATTGTTGCCAACGAGACAACGCCCCCGAACGCCTCCATCAGTGGCCGTGTGCATTGGGTGTCGCCGCTCGAAGATCCTACTGGCCCGCTGCGCGCTGGCCGCTTGGGGTGGAAGGCCCAAGTCGCAACCGTGCTGACGTTCTCGGGCGATGCCGCGAAGAACGAGTTGGGCTTCACCAATCGCTTGGCGCCGACCGAGAATGCGCCGAACGGCGACCTGACGCTGCTTGCTGCGTGGGACAACGTCGCCGATCCGGAGGATGGCCCCGACGGCAACGGTCTCCACTTCATCGATCACATCACGAGTTTCCAGCGTTACCTCGCGGCTCCGCCACAGACGCCGAGGTCGGGCATGGCTGGCGAAGCCATCTTCAACTCGGTTGGCTGCGCGGATTGCCACGTTGCTTCGTGGACGACCAAGAACGACCCGACGATCGAGGACGCGCTGCGCAACCAGACGATCCGCCCGTACTCGGACTTCTTGCTGCACGATGTCGGCATTGCTTCGGACTTCATTGCGGACGGCGACGCCAGCGGCCAAGAGATCCGCACGCCGTCGCTCTGGGGCCTTCGCACGCGCGACCCGATGTGGCACGACGGCCGCGTCGTTGGTGGCACGCTCGCAACGCGCATCCTTGGCGCTGGCGGCATCATCGAACTGCACTCCGTGTTTGGCGCCGAGTCGCGTAACTCGGGCCTCGCGTTCCAAGCGCTGTCCGCGGGTGAGCAAAGTGCCGTTGTCGACTTCCTCGATTCGCTCGGTCGCACCGAGTTCGACAGCAATGGCGATGACGTGCTCGACCGCACCGACCTCGCGGCATTCCTGGTAGCGCAAGCAGGCGGCCCTTACACCGCCGATGATGCGGAAGCCGTTTTCGACATCAACCAAGATGGCAATGTCGACAGCGTCGACCTGAACCTCTTCGCGACGGTCTACGAAGAGGACTGCAACAGCAACGGCACCAACGACCTCGCCGACGTGCTGATCAGTGGTTTTGACGACGCCAACAACAACCTCGTTCCCGACGAGTGTGAGTTCTGCCAGACCGACCTCGGCTTTGCCGGCGGCGGTTCGCTGATGCTCAACATCTGTGGTGACGAACTAATAACGGCCGGCTCGACCGCTTCGTTCCAATTGACAGATGGCCCGGCCAACGCGCCGATCCTGGTCGCTATTGGCATCGCGGCGAACCCGTACCTGATCACGCCGACCGAGTACCTGGTCCCGCTTGAGCCGCTCATGGCGCTCGTGCAGGGCTTCGTGACGGATAGCAATGGTGAGTTGCGCTTGCCGATCTACGGCGGCGGCCTCTTGCCGACGTCGACCTGGGTCTTCCAGGCCGCCACGTTTGACGGTGTCGCCTTCGACTTGTCGAACGCACTCGAAGTCACCGTCGGCTCCTTCTAGGAACGGCGCTGCCCCCGCGGTCTTGCCGCGGAGTGCGACTCTGGCCTCGCGGCCTCGAGTCGACCCGGCGTTCTCCGTGACTGGAGGCACCGCGACCCACGCCCTTCTCAGTAGGGCCGTCGAGCGCGCTCAATTACGAACTGCTTGCTGGGGGCTCAAGAGGTCATGAAGGAACGACGAGCTGAGTGGGTCAAGTGGGCTGTGCGGCGCGTCATGGTTGTGGCAGTGCTCGTGCCGGTCGCCAGGCTGTGAATCGCAAGCCCGCCATCGCCTAACGATTCATCTGTCGAAGGCCCAAGGCCAGGACGACGATCGCAAGTAACGTCGAACGAACGTGTTTGCGCAAATCCCAAAGTGTTTGCGTTAGAGGAGATAATCCCACTGCCTCGTTCGAAGGGGTCAGACCTGCGATCATCCTTGGTTCGCCGCTACATCACATGGATGCAGCGCGGCTGCCTCACTGTCCCCCCTCGGAGGTTCTGATGATCATCAAAGCTATCGCGCTCACGGCACTAGTTGCCTCGACTCCTCTCGCCCTGTTCGCCACGCAAGACCCGGCTAGCGCCGAGTCCAAGCAGGCCACTGAACAAAAGGCTGAGAAGAACAACGCCGAAACGCGTCGGCTGGCAGCCGAATTGAAGCGTACCAAGGTCAACGTTCAGCTCGCGCGCACCGAATTGCACGCCGCCCAGAAGGATCTGGGAACGATTCGCCGTCAACTCAACGCGGCGCTCGATCGCCTCGATGGCACGGTCCAGCCGCAGCCGCAGCGGGAACGCAACTGCTCGCCGTCGCGCAATCGCATGCTGATGTCGCACTACCAGTGGATGCGTGACCAAGGCCACAAGCAGCGCGCCGACGGCGTGCTCGCGAAGGTCGTCAAGCAGGTCGGCAATGACGCCGGTCGTCTCAACAGCACCGCTTGGGGTCTGATGACCAACAAGGAAACCGCGGGCAAGTTCGACGAGGTCGCGCTCGCTTTGACGCAACGCATGGCGCAGGTCACTGCGACGGACCAGCGTCGTCGTGGTCGCGTCGACTACAACCATCTCGATACCGCTGCGCTCGCCAACTTCCTCAATGGCAAGGTGGAGACGGCGATCAAGCTGCAGGGCGACGCGATCGCCAAGGGCGGCAAGGGCGATGACTTCCGTCGTCGCCTCCGCACCTACGAGGCCGCGCAGGTGGCGCTGGCCAAGGCGAGCCGTGGTGTAGTGCTGCCGGCTGCGACGATGATCGCGTCGAACGAAGAAGAGGAAGAGTAGCTAGCGGCTGGGGCAGGGGCGATCCCGGCCCTGCCAACGCAGGCCTTCTAGCTACGCAGTTTCTTCCGATTCACCATTACGCGCCGCTTCTTGGCGCCGCGCAATCGCCTTCTTTTTCGCGCGATCTTCTAGCTTCGCAGTGCGAAGCATGACGATGCCAGCTGCCAGCAGCAGCGCGACGATCAGCAGTCCGTAATCGAGCCGGGTGGTCGTGTAGGTGAGATAGTCGCCGAACGCGCTATTGGCATGTTCCCAGCTGCGCCATTGCTCGAGCGTCGGCTGATTCTCGGCAAACCAGGTGAGCATCTTGCCTGGGTAGTGGCGGAAATTGTCGCTGGTCGTGAATGCGAAGCCTTGGTCCCGTGCGAACTCCAAAACCTGTTTGTCGGTCGGCTGGTCGAGTTGCTGCCAGACCACCGCGTATTCCTTGAGGCCCGTGTGTCTGACTTCGGTGCACCAACTGGTCGTGCCAAACCAGAACGTCACGAAGTAGGCGAGCGGAATCGCGACCAGCGTGATCGCTGCACTCGAGAACGCGAGCGTCTTGCCGTAGCCGCCACGGCGGATGATCGCAATGCCGACGAGTGCGCCGATGCCCGCGATCAGGTGCCCGACGCGGATCTCATGGGCCAGCGCTGCCATGACGACCGCGGCGACGCCAATGACTGCGGCGAGGATCCCGTAGATCAGTGCGCGCTTGCTAGGCGGCGGTGGTAGGGCGCTGCCGTGCAGTAGATCAGACAGCTTCTCGCGGCGTGGCTCCATGCGGAGATGATGGCGTGTGGGCCGCGCGATTTCTTGTGCGAGCTTGCGAAGTGTTCGGTTGAGGTGGTCTGACGGCGCGCTTGCACAGCCAGGCTGCGTCACGACTACTCATCTACTGCTACTGCTGCGGCCTGCTGTGCCGGGTCGCGTTCCGCGCGTAAGTGCTCGCGAGCTTCCGTCTGCAGTTCGGTCGTGCGCTTGCGAACCATCCCGAACGCCGTTGCGAGGCCGAATCCAACGAACAAGATGTCGAGGATGCTGAAGTCTTCGCGCAGGTAGCCGATGAACGTGAAGTTCTCATTTACGAACGCTTCAACTTCGAATCGCCTTACTTTGGTCCATTCAGCCTGCGACGGCTGTTCCGTCACGAAGCGCTCCATGTCAGGGGCGAACTCGCTGCGCAATTGCGCGGCACTGTCGACCTCAAAATCATGATCCAGCGCGTAGCTCTCCACCAAGTCGTCACTTGGTGAATCGCCGAGCGCGACCCAGGCCTCGGCATCGATGCGAGCAGTCGCGTAGTCCTGATCGACCTCGGCGAGGTTGATCTCGATGACTTCGTTCACTTGCGATTGGAAGCTGATCTGCTTGCCCGCAGCAATCGATAGCACGGCGAGAACTGCTCCCGCAATCGAAAGCGTCTGGCCGTAGCCGCCGGCCTTAATGATGGCGAACCCGATGGCGCCGCCAATGCCCCAGGCAATGATGCCGTGCTCCAAGTCGCCGTAGATCCTGAGTAGTCCCCAGGCCGCAGCCCCGGCTATCGCAGCCAATCCGGCGAAGCCAAGCGCAGGGCCCATCGGCGGTGGCTCAAGCAGGTCTTCGGTTCGAACGTGATGACTCCCTCTATCCTGACGTTTCCCCCTGTAAGGATGATGGGCGTTTTTCTACGAGATTGCGACCGCCCTTTTAACTCGTCTGCTCTTATTCGGTCGTGAGCGCATCATGGAATCGGCCGGATGTAGTAGTCCTTGGAGCTGGCATCATTGGATTGGTGACCGCGTGGCGATTGCGGGCGCAGGGCTTTGTCGTCGAAGTTTGGACGCGCGAAGAGCCGGAGCAGACGACGTCGGCGGTTGCCGGCGCCATTTGGTATCCGTTCATGGCGGAGCCGCGCGAGCGGGTCGCTGCGTGGAGCGCGTTCACGTTCCAGCGGCTGCGCGAACTTGCCCTTGAGCCGGACACTGGTGTGCACATGCAGTCCGTGGTCGAGGTGTTTGATCACGAAGAACCAGATTTGTGGTGGGCCGCCGCGGTGCCTGGCTTGGTGCGCTTGGCCACAGATGAAGTGCCTGCTGGTTACCGCGCCGCTGTGCGTGTCGAGGTGCCAGTGTGCGAAGTCCCTGTGCCCACGCAGTGGCTGTTGCGTGGCCTTCGGGAGCAAGGTGTCGCCTTCGTGCAGCGCCAAGTCGCGTCCCTGGATGAAGCGCTCGCGGCCAAGTGTTGCGCCTCAAGGGCGCGAATATGCCGCACGCGTGGATCGACGACACCGGCGATGGCCCGTGCTATGTGATCCCTCGCGGCGATGGGTTAGTGGTCGGTGGCACGGCGCAAATAGGCGATGAACGCATGTCGGTCGATGACCGCGATAGCGATGCGATTCTCGAACGCGCGACCCGCGCCTTCCCGCAATTACGCGACGCGCAAGTGTTGGCGACGCGCGTCGGTTTGCGCCCTTATCGCTCGACCGTGCGACTGGAGGAGGAGTCGCGTAGTGACGGTCGTCGCTTGATCCATAACTACGGCCATGGCGGCTCGGGCTACACGCTCGCATGGGGCTGTGCCGAAGACGTCGCTTTGCTGCTCACTAGTTGACGCGTGACAGCGATGCGGCAAACTTGTTGTCATGCGTCTCGCTCTCGCCCTCTCGTTCTGTCGCTGGACTCTTCTGTCACTGCTCGCCAGTGCCACGTTAGCGCAGACTCCAGTCGTGACTGCGGGAGGCGAAACCATGCGCCTCGCCGCTTCGAGCGTGACCTCAGTGACCGGCGGTTGGCGGTTGACGTTGACGATGAGCGACGACAACGGCAACACTAGCCTGCCAAGCACGTGGCGCCGCTGGTGGCACTGCGAAGTCAGCAATCTAGTCGCTGGCTCGACGTTGGACTTCCGCATTGCGAGTCCCGGCTATAGCGATGTGATCTTGCCCGTGTGGTCGCTGTCGACGGATGGCGTCAACTTTGCGGACTACGTGCGCCTGCCAACGAGCGCGGTGCCGATCACGCAGAGCGGTCAACAGCGCTTCTCCGTGCAGGTGCCGGCCGGCGTCGTCGCGATGCGAATCGCCAAGTACTTTCCATACACCGTGACCCGCAAGAATCAGTTGCTCGCAAGTCTGGTGGGCGAGCCACGAGTCCGCAGCATCGTGTCCTTGGGCAATTCGCAGCAGGGTCGGCCAATCGAGAAGATTGAGCTGACCGACAGCAGCGTTCCCGACACCAACAAGGAGCGCATTTGGATTCACTCTGGTGTGCATCCGGCAGAAACGACCAGCTACTTCGTGGTCGAAGGCTTGCTCGACTGGTTGACGTCTGGCGACCCCTTTGCCGAGGCGCTGCTCGATCACGCGTTGATCGAGATCGTGCCGATGGCCAACCCGGATGGAGTTGTGCTTGGCAACTACCGCACCAATGCCAACTCGGTGGAAATCGAGTCGCAATGGAGTGCGCCCTACACCTCGCCGCAGCCCGAAGTCATCGCGTTGCGCACCGCGATCGAGGGCTACATGGGCACGGTGGCGAACCCTGCGAGCAACCCGATCAGCATCCTGCTCAACCTGCACAGCACGCACAACGTTTCGTATCCGTTCCACTTCCAACACGTATCCAACAGCAACTGGACGCCGGGTTGCACTAGTTGTGGCGTCCTGCCAATCGTCAACCAGGTCGAAGGCCAGTGGGTCAGTAACTTCGAGATGCGCAGTCCGCTCGTGGCGCTTGGTTCGACAGCGTTGAGCAGCCTTGGCTCACGGCCGTTCGTTGAGTCGATGTGCCACGATCGCTGGACCTCGGTCAACGGCTGGCTCAACGCGCCGAACTTCGAGAAACCGGTAATGGCGATCACGTTCGAAGGCACCTACGGCCGCGGCCCGGATGGCGTGACCTGGAACACCGAAGCCGACTACCGGCAGTGCGGCCAGGATATGGGCCTGGCGCTGTTCGACCAGCTTGGCCTGGGGCTGAGCGCGAGTTCGCTCAGCTATGGCTCGTCGTGTGGCACGGCGACGCTGATTGGCACCTTGGCACCGCAACCGGACGGCAGCCATGTCGCCAACCTCGCCGTGATCGGTGGGGCTCCCAGTGGCTTGGCGGTCCTGGCGGTAGGCAGCACCCAAGTGTTGGTTCCTTTTCCCCAACCGTGGGCGAATTGCACATTGTTGACGGCTCCCGATGCCACCGCGGTCTTGCTGCTAAACACCGGGGGAGTGGCGGTCCTATCGTTGCCGGTGCCGGCGATCGCCGGACTGACTGCCTTCCTGCAGGCGGTATCGATCGACGCCTCGTTGAACCTCGAATCCAGCAACGGCTTGATGATCGAGAACAACTTTTGAGTGCCCGGCGTCGCCAAGTCGCGGGCCTGAGTTGTCAGAACGCTGCTTCGCAACTAGCGGGCGGGCGGCTATCCTGCCGCCGGTGAGCTATCGCGTCGAATTGCCGGTCTTCTCTGGGCCGATGGACCTTCTGTTGCATCTGGTGAAGCAATCGGAGGTCGATATCCATGAAGTCTCGATTGCGCCCATCCTCGCGGACTTCCTGAGTCACGTGAAGGTACTGGAGCATCTGGACCTGCACGACATCGGTGACTTCTTGGTCATGTCGAGCACGTTGATGGAGATCAAGTCGCGCGAACTGCTGCCCAACGAGTCGGTTGAGATCGAGGAAGAGCTCGATCCGCGCGATGACCTGATTCGCCGCCTGCTCGAATACAAGCGCTACCGCGACCTGGCGCGCGAGTTGGATACCCGTTCGGGTCGTCGTCAGCGCCAGAGCAATCTGGTGATGCCGCAACCGCCAGAGCTCAAGTCGGCCGATGACGAAGACTTGCTGGATCTCGGTCAGCTCGGCATCTGGGACCTGACCGCTGCGTTTGCCAAGTTGCTCGAAGAGGTTGGCCAGCATCAGTCGATGGAAATCGAAGTCGAGATGCGCGACGTCGGCTACTACACGCACGTGCTGCTCGAAACGTTCAAGAAAGACCGGCAGGTCAAGTTCTCCGACGTCTTCGACCCGAAGGAAGGTCGCTACGGCATGATCGGCACGCTGATCGCGCTACTCGAGATGATGAAGCAGGGCTACCTGCGCGCGCTGCAGGAGAACTGCTTCGATGAAATCAGTCTCGCCTACATTGGCGCGGACGATGTCACGGCGGACCTGATCCTGGCCGGCATCACCGCTGAGGAAATGCGCGAAGATATGGAGAAGGCCGCGAAGGCTGCTGCTGAAGCGGCGAAGGGTGAGGCGGATGATGGCGATGGCTTGCTCGAAGAAGAGGAAGAGGCTGTCGACGATGGTCTGGCCGTCGAAGACGATGATCTGCTTGATGAGGAGAGCGTCGATGAGAATGCAGTCG
>JBNMNW010000190.1:0-11213 GCA_051278165.1 Planctomycetota bacterium
CCACGTGTAGTGCAGCAGCTCTTGGCCCATCAGCAGCGTGCCGGCAATGGGCATCGGCGTGACGTCCTGCACCGCGATCACCGATTCGCTGCCGCCGACTCCGCCAGTGAGGATGGCGCAGGCACGGTGCGTCAAGAACTTGACGCGGGCGCCGCGGTCGTGACCACGCGGGTCGGTGTTCAACAAGCCGCGACCGTTCTGGGCAATGGTGAAGATGCCATTGTCCCGCGCGGAGTAGGCCATCACCTCGTCGTCGACCTGGATCAGGCCGCCGCCCTGCGGGTAGTTCGCGCTGAGATCGCGACCGGCCCACACGGCACCAACTGAGTTGTTGTAGTAGAGCGGGTTGACGGTCAGCTGCTGCGCGTTCGCATCCATGATCTCCTCGAGAACGAGATCCTCAGCAACGTGGGCAATCACTTCGACTTCGTCGACGATGCCCTGAATTGGTTGCTCGCCACCTGTGCCAGCACCAATGCTCGGCTCCGCACAGAACGCCGCCGGCAGTTCGCCACTCGGGAACTTGACGATGCGGTCAAACATGCGCGGGTCCTCGATGACCGTGCCCTGCGGCGGGCCCTGGTAGAGCGACCGCACTTCATCGCGAAGCCCAATCAGCTGGAATGGCCAGGGTCCAAACAGCTCGCTGGGCACTCGGTCAGCCTGCAGGTTGTCCGAGTTGTAGCGGGTCGCCTGCCAGTTGACGCTGTGCCACTCGACGTTGGGGCGATTCGAACCGGATGCAACCGAACCCTGCACCAGAGCAACGCGGTCATGGCGACCAACGCGGCCGGTATAGGCGCCGTAGTTGCCCCACAGCAAATTGATGCGGTGACACTGCAGCACCTTGGCGTTGTTCTGCGCGTGCGATGACGTCCCAGTGAACGGATCGCCGCGAAACCCGAGCCGGGTGCGCGCTGCAAAGATCTGCGGAAACGTGCTCTCGAGCTGCGGCGTGTAACCAATGAAGCCACTCGATGGCTGCACCGGCTGCCACGGTGGCTCGACCACACTTTGGTTGGCGTTCTGATTCGGGCCAAGCGGCCCAACCTGAACGGTGCGGCGGCCGGTGGCATTGGTCAACGCGGTGTAGACCCGACCCCATGCGGCACGGTTGCCGCGCACCAGGTGGGTGTTGTCGGCGATCGCGTCATAACGCACCCACTCGGTGTCTTGGTCGGCGCCGGTCGGCAGCAGCTGAACCCATTCGGTCAGCAGCGTCGTCGCCGGGTCCCAAAGCGTGTTTGCGCCCTGCACCGGAATCGACACCGGCACAACCCAGACGATGAGCGTCGGCAGGTCGTCGTACGTGCCCTGGCCACCAGGCAACGTCCAGTTGTCGTTGAAGTCGGTAACGAACTTGCGCGCGGTAGCGTCGTAGACCAAGCCGTCAATCTGGTTGTCTTGGCCTGGCAACGTTTGGGCACGCTGCACACCGATCAGCTTTTGGCCTTGGCGCGATTGGTAGCGAACCAGTTCCGCGCCACCAACTTCGGCCGGTGAACCACCGATTTGACCAGGGATATTCGGTTCGAAGCGAATGCGCTCCTGGATGATCAGCGCATAGCCACCGGCGGTCGAAAACGCGTCGATGATGCCTGGCTGGCCAGCGTTTGGCGGCTGAGTGTCACCGGTCGGAATCGGATCGGCAAGCTGGAGATCGCCGCTCCAGGTTTCATCGAAGCCAGCACCAACACGAATCGGCTGCCCCTGCGTGGGCGTGATCACGATCTGATCGGGGTTATCGACGAACCCACGTGCCACGGAAAACGCACCAAGCGCGCCACTGAGCGCCGTGCCACCAACCATCATCGGCGTGTCTTCGGAGACCAGCGCCGCGTAGCCGTAAAGTTCGACCAACGAGCCAGTCGGGTGCTCCGGGAACACGTTGAGGTTGGCCCCATTGAACTGCGGGTCGTCGATATCGACAGTCGGCTCACCGTTCGCATCCGTCGGGATCGACGGACTATGTTCGGTTGCACGTTGCCGCGCACCACGACCACCAAGTGAGTCGTTGAACTTGCACTCGAAGGAGTTGCCGTTGATCGACGAGTATTCGAACAGCTCGAGGCCAATGCGAAGGATGCCCACCGGCGGGAAGCCCTGAGTGCTTTCGACCTGGATGCTGAGGAACTGTTCGTTGCCCGGTTGCATGTTCGGGTCCTGACCGTATTGACGGCGATTGTTCTGCAGCGACGGATCGAACACCGGTATCGCACCCGTCATGTAGGTGCGGTATTTGGCTTCGCCACGCGTCATGCCGTCGACAAACAACGAGATGTCGGCGGGACGGCCAGTCGGCGCCGAGAGGTTAATGTGCACCGGCGTGTCCGGCGGCAAATTGAGCTCTGCTAGCGGCAACGTGATCTGTGACGCGGTGCGTTCGACACCGGCCGGCGAATCACTCGGGTTCGGATCGAGGCCCGCCTCGTCGATCAACTCGACCAGCAAGTTGCCGTCGCGGGCCAAGACCGTCAGCCGGTTGCGATCAGCGTTGCCATCGCCGTAGTCGAACAACACGGTGTTCTCCAGCGTCTGTGGCTCGAGCCAGAACGACGTCGCAAAGCGGCCCATGAAGCCACCGTTCTGCGAGAACGGGAACGCAATCTGATCGTGACGTCGATTGCCACCGGCCGGCGGCGTACCGCCCGTCGTCTGCGGCCCGATGTTGTTCATCACGTAGGGCCCTTCCTTCTGGACGTCGCGACCACGGCGGTGCGTGTTGGTCGCAAACGAATCCAGAGCCAGCGGCGACTGCGTGTTAGGCCAACGGCGACGGCGCGCCATCGCAACCGATGGCTCAATGCCGGAGTCGGCGGTGTCGTCGACGGCGTAGCGAGCAGCGCCGAGACCGAGGCTCGGGTACGCGAGCGGCACGATGTGCGCTAGGTAACGGGCACTCGGATCGTTGCCGGGTTGGTTTGGTTGTAGATGGCCAAGATTGATCGGCCCACTCACCCAACCAGGCGAACGACGATCGAGCACCATCGCATCTTCAAATGCTTGCTGCGTGTCCCACTTGCGTTCGATACGGAAGCCGGGCAAGACCGCGGCCAGTCCGGTTCGTTCGTGACGACCGACGACACCGGGCGCGACCAGGCTGCGCGAACGGCTAGCCGACGCGCGGTACGTCACCCATGGTCCGCTCTTGAAGCAGATCGGCGACGTGCCCATCTCGAGCACACTGTCACGACCCGTTCGCAAGCAGCGATACACATCGATCCACTTGTTGCGGTTATCGTTGCTGCCAGCGGCTTCCAGCTTCGGCACAAAGACGCGATCGATCAGATCCTTCCAACTCTCGAACGGCCGGCCGCCGCTCGCTTGGCCATCAATCATCAGACCACCGCGCAGTTCCGCGATCTCAGCGGCCAACTCACGCGCCTCTGCTGGCTTGATGCTCGGTGGAGCCGGGGTGCGGCTGTTACTGCTGTGGTTGATGCGCAGATTGGCACTGCGGCGAATGTGCGTCAACAAGGCCACCAGCACATCTTCCGAGGCCGTATTGATGTTGACCGGCGACGGAATCAGTGGCTCCACCACCGTGTCAATCGCAGCAAAGCTCTTGGCCACCGGCATCAGCAGGGTCAACTGGAACACCGACGGAAGTTGCAACTGGGCTTGCCCCGGCTGCTGAGTCGCCGCTGCCATCAGCATGCCGTATTCGACTCGGCCGGTAGCCAAGTCGCGAATGCGCACCGTGCTGCCAGAGCCCATGTGCACGGCGGACTTGACCGTCAGCGTTCGCGTCAGGCCACCCACCAATTCGTTGAAGACACGCTCTGGACGACCCCAGGTGGCGGCCGTTTCGGATTGCGCTTCGACGGCGAAGACGCGATCGATCGCATCCAACTCGCTCAACGTGAACGTGCCGAGCCCGGCTTTGCCGATATCCAACACTTCGCGCTCACTTCGATACGAGACGCGCTTGCCGCCGCGATCGGGAGCGAAGTACGGCCAGATCGATGCCAAGACACAGCGATAGTCGAGCACCAGCGCGCGCGTCGCGACACCTTCGGTGCCGTCGCCAAAGCCCTGATCACGGAACAAGCCGCGCTGCAAACCCTGCAGCACATTGCCATCGATGGAGTCGTAGCTGACGACTTCGTTGGCGAGCCACAAGTAGCCCTTATCGGGAAACGCCGACGCATCGTCGACGGCCATCGAGGTCGCGTCGGGCTCAAGGTCTTGGCCCAAACGCGTCGCGGTGCCAATCGTATTGGCGAGCATCAACGGCGACATCGAGTCCAGTGACGCGTAGCGCTGCAGGTCCTGCACTTCGCCACCGAGCAAGACCCTGCCGCCTTCTTCAAGTGCGGCGAACGCGGCCGGTAGTTCGACGCCGTTAGGAAACTCACCGCGGCCGTCGAAATCGGGGGTGGCATCCACCGACGAGTGCGACAGGGCGACGTCCGCGAGCATCAGCGCCCGCACACTGGCGGACGTCTGCTCGGTCGAAGTCTGTTCAACATCTCGCATGGCGGCATCGGCGCCGACACTCATCGAGATCGCAAACGGCAGCGCCAGCAACATCAGCAGCGTCAGTGCAAACAACACTGCCAACAGCGCGAGACCGCGCTCGGCGCCAGACGACGTGCTTACAGACGACTTGCGTGCACCCGAGGTGCATGCAGCCGACGTGCGTGCAGCCAAAGAAGGTTCAGCCAAAGCAGGTCCAGATGAATGCATCATGAATCGGAGTCCAAGGATTCCCAGGTGATCTTCGGAGCGTCGACTGGCTCCCCTCGCTTGTCGTAGGTGAACCGGAAGATGCGGCTCGGCTGCAGCTCCATCGGCAACAGTTGGGGCGCCGCATATTCGAACACCATGATGCGAAACTCGTCGACCAAGCCGGGCACCGGCGACGATGGCGGCGACACCTCAAGCATCATCTCAGGGGTCTGTTCTGGCGAACCGACGGCTGCGGTGCGCGCAAACTCACGGTTATCAACGGCAAGCCACAACGCGCTGCCATCGGCGCCCACTTCGAGCGTGACCCAGCGTTCGAGCGGCAGTGACTGTTGGCTTTGCAGGTTCTTGCGGACCTTCTCGCCGCCAACCAACGTCATGCTCATACGCACATCTGGTCGCAAGTTCTGGTCCAAGCGCACTTCGAGCAGCGGCGCCATGTCGATGACGACACAGCTCTCGCGACGCTCCAGGTAGAGGTCGACGCGGATGACAAAGCCATCGCGGGCATCGACCACTTCCTCGGCTACCGCCCACTGCACCAACGAGTTCTTGTCGCCAGGCATAGAACGACGGGCGTGACCAAAGCGGCCAGCAACGACATCGTCACCGCCGAGTGTTGGCCGCATGCGCTCGTCGAGCACGGGCGTTTGTGGCTCGAAGTGGAACACGATCGCCGGCTGCAGCAGGTGCGCCTGCACGGTGGCCGGTTCGGCTTCGCGACCCGGGCTAACGATCACTTCGGTGGGCACACCCTCAGCACGCGCCGTCATCTGCGCGGCGCGGCGTTCGCCGGCGAGGATCGAACCGGCAATCATGGCCGGGTCGGTCTTGCCCAGATACCCGACCCCGATGCCGAGCAGCACCGAGATCACGCCGATCACGGCCAATAGCTCCAACAACGTAAAGCCAGCGCTACTCGACTGCGGCGCCCGTGAGACGGACGACCGACGATCCGGCAGGTTATGTTGCATCGGGTTGTTCGCGGGGCAGCTAGTTAGACGGAAAACTGAGATCGTCGTCAGTGCCAAAAGTTAGATCTTTGCCAGCGCTGAGGATTTGGAACTTCTTGGCGCCGTAGTAGCTGCCATCTTCGCGACGCTTGGCTTTGACTTGCACGGGCGCTTCGTCGACAGCCGGCACGACCAATTGCGTCTTCTTCATGTTGATCTTGGTGAAATAGACCAACGGCGTTTTCCAGGCATCAGCGATCTCCATGCGCTCCGTCATGCCGTCGAGCAACGGGTATGGCGCGCCATGCTGGTCCGCATCGGTGTTGACCATCTTGTCGCGCAAGTCCGTGAAATCCGTGCCGCCTCGCTTCGACTGGCTAACCATGACCAGCATCGATTCGATGCCGGTGTTCTGGCCATTGTCCTTCTTCCACACCGGGCCGCCGCCCTTCCTGAAGTAGGTCAGGTCGTCGCTCGGGTAGTAACCGTGCGTGGTGTTGAACGTATTGCAGGCCGTGTAGATCTGAAGCATCGTCGCCTCGGTCTCGGTCTGCTTGGCCGCATTGTCGGTATCGAGGATGCGCGGCAGCAACACTGCCGCCAACGTGCCGATGATGCCGATGACAATCAGCAACTCGATGAGAGTGAATCCGTCTTGCTTGTGGTGCTTCATGCCAATCACTTGCCCTTGCGGCGCTCTAGCTTGTAGTCGTCAAACGCGAGGTCGACCTGCGCGCCCTTGTCGCCTTCGGCGAACAGCACCGTGCGCAGTTCGTTTTGCGTGCTACCACTCAACTGCTTGAGCTCGTGCGACAGCACGAGTGCATCGTTGAAGTAGATGAGTAGCTGCAGTTGCTTACTGTTGGTGCTGCCAGCGCGAGGTTGCACTCGCATTTCTAGTTCTTGCGGGCCGTCGACTCGTGCCACTACGGACAGCGTCGGCGCCAGTCGAAGCGGCCCGTTCTCATCACGGCCGTCGACCACTTCGACGTATGGCTTGCCGTTGTACATGCCGACCCGAGCGGAGAACTCAATCCCGGCACGGGCGCGGCGGGTTTCGATCGCCAAGCCACAAGTCGAGTTCATTGCATCGTGCTTGGCACCGACTTCCATCGTGACCGAACACGCGAGGAAGTTCTTACCTGGCTTGACGCCATTGGCGCGCTCGACGCTTACCGCTCCCTTGCCGTTGCGAGGGAACGACTTGTTGAACACCATGCGGCCGTTGGCAACTTCGCCTCGGAAACCGGCGTCGTTGTTTTGCGTCCAGATGTCGCCAATCGTCACGCGATCGAAGCTGTCGCCGAGCGTTTCCTTCTCGGCGTGGTCGGCGATGTCGGTGAGCGTGTCTCCGGCCCATTTGCCCATCGCGCTGTCTCTACCGACCGCACGCTCCAGACGTTCCAGGTTGAGCCTGGCGTCATCAACGCGGCCGCGACTGTAGGAGACAACGCACAAGGCGCCCTTGGCGTAGCCCTTCAGCTCATCCGAGGACGCGAGGTCTCGCGCCTGCTCAAACGACGAACGCGCACCACGACGATCGGCGGCAGCGAACGCCGCCATGCCCTGCATCTCAAGCAGTTCGAGTTCGGGCTTCGGCGACAACGCGACGGCGCGGTCCATGTAGCGACGAGCGCCAATCAAGAACGCTGCTTGGTCGGCGCCAATGGCCTGACTCGCAAGGCCCGACTGCACCAGCGACATTTCGACGATGGCGTGCAAGAAGTCATCGTGCTGCACCAAGGTGGCCGCTAGCGCTTCTTCAGCGGCAGCGAACTGCCCCATCAAGCGCAACGTGCGGCCGCGCAGGTAGAGCGCGTAGGTGTCGTTAGGGAAGGCTTCGAGGGCCCGATCGATAAAGGTCAGGGCCGAATCAAAGTCGCTGATTCTCGAGCAAATCAACGCCATGCCGGTCATCGCGCGGTGGCGCAACAACGGGTCGCGATCGGCGACGCTCACGAACAGGTCGTAGGCTTCTTGGAACGCGCCAGTGTTGACCAGGCACGCGGCCCGACCAAGTTGCGCGGCAGAAGCGTCTGGACCAGTGCCAACCTGCTGGAACGAGCTCATCGCCGCGGTCATGTCGCCAGCGGCGTAGTGCATGCAGCCGCGCAAATACGCGGGCGCCGCCGCCAAGTTGCCGTTGCCGGCAAGGATGCCGATCGACAAACGACAGCTCATGATGGTGCGAACGATCTGCGTGCGCAGCTCGGCGTCTTGCACCGTGCCCAACGTCGCTTCGGCGCGCGCCGCTGCCGTAACGGCTTCGCGACTGCGACCACGCGAACGATAGAACTCAGCCAACGTGCCATGGGCACGCGCATCGGTCGGCGTCAAACGCGCCGCTTCCTTGAGGTTCTCTTCCGCTTCGAGCCACAGCCCCAAACGAGCCTTGATGATGCCGAGGCCTTGCAGCTTGAAGGACTGCGCGGTCGCATCGCCCTTGACGGCGTTGAGCAGTTCGAGCTCGTCCGAGATGCTGCCGGTCGCCTGTAGAACGACCTGCATGATGCGCAAGCCATCGAGGTTGCCACCGGAGAACTGCAGGTAGATCTGCGATTGCTGCAGCGCATCTTCGTAGATCCAACTCTCACTGCGCGCTTGCTGCAGCAACCAGTTGATCAATTCCAGACGCTCGCTTTGTGCACTGGCAACTTCTGGGACCTTGCGCACGTGGCGCGTCACTTCGTTGCGAGTGGTCTGCTTCAGCACGATCTTCTCGATCGCCTGGCCCAGACCACCGAAGACGACGACACTGCCTTCCTTTCGCTTCGTGAGGCTGAACATCTTCAAACGCAACTTCACGCCCGTGAAATCGCCGCCATCTTCCAGCGCGAATAGGTCGACGCCTTCCTGCTGCTCAATGCGTCCGTAGTAGGCACCGCTAAGGCCCACCACGTAGATGCGGTCGTAGAGCTCGCCCGCCTGCTCCGGGCTCATCGAGCCTGGACTGCCAGGCAGTTCTTGTTCGTCTGGGGCGGCCCCACCACTAGCAACGGATTCGCCGCCACCTGGAGCAATCGTCACGCCCTGCACCTGCTCGCCATCTTGACGGAGCAACCACGAGTGACGGAAGTCGGGACCGGCATCGAGTGGCAGCGCGGCCAGCGACGCGGCCGCATGCGGCGGGAACGCCAACGTGCGCGGCGGCAACGGCCGGGTCTCGCTTGGCTCGGTCAAGAAGTCGCGACGCACTAGGGCATCGGCGGCACCTTCGACCAGCGGCGAAGCCTCGAGCGGCTGCGCGACATATTCGATATCGGACGGTGTCCACCTGCTAACCAACTTCGTGAAGCCGAAGTAGCTGGAGCCATAGTAGGCGCCGAGCAGGAGGACCAGAATCAACAGCACTTGTTCCTTACGGAGACTCATGGCTTAGTCCTTCCTCTTCAGGAATGTGATGCCGGAGAGCGTGGCCTTGACCATGCTTGGCTCACCTGGGCGAGCCGGCTTGGTTACTTGCAGCTTGTCGAGAATCAGCGTTCGGTTTGGCTGGCGGCAAGACTCGAGGAACCCAGCAATCGTCGGCTCATCCGCTTGGAAGGTCAGCGACACTGATTGCTGCGCAACCCAATCAGCCAGGTCGATCTCGCCGCGGCGACTGCCTCGGCCACTGCGTCGACTGCGCGTGGCTTCGAGCTTGATCGAGTCAATTTCGTAGAGCCCCATCGCATCTTCGTCATGCGCCTTCGACTGATCGTGCGCGCGGAAGATGCGTGTCTGGATCTCATCGATCATGTCGAGACCGAACAGAATGCGACGGATCTGGTCGACGCCTTGGCCCGAATCCCAGGTGAGGTTCTTCTCATCCACCGTGACATCACGATCACTTGCGGACTCGGACACCTCACGGCGCAGCTTGCGACCCTGTGAGAGCAGGTGCTGGTCGGCATCACCCGACCACTTGCTGTATTCGGGTGCCACAACGAAGGCCAACTCGGTCTTCAGGCGAGCGAGTTCGGCGGTCAGTTGCTCACCCTCTTCGGTCACCGCATCGAGCGTTTCCTGAGTGTAGGCCTCAGATAGCGCGCCGCGCGTTTTAGCAATGCTGCTGCTGTAAACGCTATCGATGATGCCCGAGGCAATCATCCAAACGAGGCCGCCGATCGCACAACCGACCAACCACTTCTTGTTCTCCTGAACAAAGGCTCCAGCGTCCATTAATTCTTCTCCACGAGATCGACAGTGATCTCTGCGCGCTGGGCGCTGTCTTGGCTCTTGCTCTCTTCTATGGTGGGGTTCGGCAACCCTGCCATCACGGGATCAGCCTTGAACTTCTGATTAAAGTCAGTCAACACGCGCCCGGTATCCGCGCCGTTGAGCTCCTTGACTGCAACTTGCACGATCACCTGCGCGGAACTCATGCCGCCGCGACTGCGACCACCACCAACGCTGATCTTTTCGACCCAGAGTTGCGGCGGCAGGTGCTTGCCGATGGCTCGCTGCACGCGCAGCACGCCGTGCAGCGGCAACGCCCGCTGTCGCAGGTGATTTACGAGCTCGCGGTTAACCTTATTCGCCGCCAACACCTCTTCGGCCGCTTCATGGATGTTGGTGACCCGGCCGACCTTGCGGTTCAGCTTGCTCGAAGCGGTCTTGTTGAAGGCCATCTCCTCCTTGTTGTTCTCCATCTTGAAGAACAGCAGCGCGACGATGACGACGGCAGCGAGGATGTTGAAGATCGTGCGCTGCTGGAAGCGCTGCTTCTTGCGCACCGCCTCCGGCAAGATCTCGATCGCGTAGAGCGAGTCATCGAGACGTCCAACAGCGAGCCCCAGCGCAACCACAGCTTCGTGGCGCATCTGCTGCAACTGCTCGGCGTCCTCAGGCGACAGCGCACTGAGGTCGAGGTTGGCGAACGGATCGAACAGCTCAACCGGGCAACGCAGGTTCTCGCGCAGCAAACCGCGCAGGCCACGCAGGCGAGCACCGCCACCGCAGATCAACACCTTATCGATGCGCAGATCGGAGATCTTGGTCTGCGCCTTGCAGAACGAAAGCGAACTGCTGATCGCAGCCGGGATCGACGTCGCGGCACTCATCGCCGCCATCGTGACCTTCTCGGCCTGACCGCTCTTGTAGTTACCGCGGCTCTGCGGATCGAGGTCGAGCAAGTCCTTCTTGAGCACCTCGGCCTTGCGCACGCTGACGTTGAAGTTGCTTGCGATCGCGTCGTCGAGCCCCTTCGTGCCACTCGTCAGGTTGCGAGCGAACAACAGGTCGGTGCCGCGCACGATGGCGAGGTCGATCGTTTGGTGACCGATGTTGACCAGTGCGACGACCGTGTCAACTTCAACCGGACCACACTTCAGGTAGGCGTTGTAGAGCGCCGTGCAGTTTGGGCTAAACGCCGAGACCGAGCCGCCACCGGCGGTGACCAAGGCCTGCATGCGGTCGAGGCCTTCGTTTTTGGCGAGCGCCAACAGCACCGTGTCACTGCCAGATTCATCATCGATCGGCAGCAGGTTGTAGTCGGCTGACAAGTCGCCACCGGACTGCTGCGCCAGATCTTGGATCTCGAGATCCATCAGGTTGCGCAGTTGCCAATCTGGCGTCGGCGGCACCTGGCTG
>JBNMNW010000191.1:0-11213 GCA_051278165.1 Planctomycetota bacterium
CCTCGACTGTATCGTCGTCCGCCACTGCGAACTGTGCGACGACGACGGCAATAAGACCGGCAGCCAGTCCCTCGTAGCGATGGTTGTGTTCCACAACCGCAAGCTGACGCCGGCCGCCGGCTTTCGCGTCGGCACGCTCGTCAGGGCACAACTGGTGCCATGGAACCTCATGCCGACCAGCGTGCAGTCGATTCAGCGCCTCGACGAGACCGACATCTACGACCAGCCAATGTTCGCGGCGATCGGCCCCACCGCCGATTACGAACAGACTCTGGTCAAGGTCACACCACCTGACGGCAAGGCACCAAGCCAGTCTGAGGCCATCGCCGCGGCGATCAAGATCAACGAAGAGCGTATGGCGCCTCACGGCTCGTTCGCGAAGTGGCATACCGAGTTGCAGCCAATACGACGCGAGCTAGCCGAGCAACGACGTGCCGCAAAGGGACCGATCAGTAAGGATCGTCGGTTCGTGTTCCGCAATCTTAGCTATATCGATCACGAGCCGAACGCCCAGTGGCCGTCGCCGCAGATTGCCTACTTCACGAACCTGCGTGACCAGCTCGCAGCAATGGGTATCGACCTGATCGTCGCGCCCTTTCCAGAACAGGAAAACATCAGTGCGCTTGCGTTCCTAGCCAAGCCGCCAACGGACGAAGTCGTCTTCGCGGGTCGAGAGCAATGGCACCTCGCGCTGCTCAAGGCCGGCATCGAAGTCATCGACCTGCGGCCGGCGTTCGTCGAGGCGCTCAAGCACCACCAGCACGTGTTCTATGACGCCGCAGACGGCCACCCAGCAAATGGTGCGATCATCACTGCGGCGCACGAAATCGCCAAGCGGTTGCGGCGCTACAAGGGTCTCAAGGCAACCTTCCAAACGGTGCAGACGCGCGACATCCAGTTCGCGATTCCTGTGCGCCACAAGAAGTTCCCGGCCCATGCCTACGCGGAGAAGTGCTACACCGCGACTTCGGTCACCGATGTCGACGGCACCAGCTTCCTGCTGGACACTCCCGACGCCCCCGTCCTGGTCGTCGGCGACAGCTTCGCCACCGTGCCCTACTTCTACGGCGTGCTCGATGGCGATATCACAGCCCACATGACCAAGGAGACTGGCGTCATGATGCGCAAGCTCCAAGTCGGCGGCGCCGCACCCCAATTGATGGTGCATCTAGCCCGCGCCGGCCGACAACGCACCAAGGGCATATCCGTGCTCGTATACCTTTTCCGCGAGAACTACATGTTCACGCACGACGAGGCCAACGCGAAGTTCCGCTGGCAGATCACCGAGCTGCCGCGCTAGCGCTTACTCCCGCCCGCCGAACCCAACCTCAGCAACCAACCGCGCTTTGCCCCGCGGGCCATGGTCTTCAGTTCACACCTCTTCCTGTTCTATTTCCTGCCGCTGACCCTGCTGCTGTACTACGCAGTGGGCAAGCGCGGGCGTCACCTTGTACTGACGCTGCTGAGCTACGCGTTCTACGGTTGGGCAAACCCGTGGTTCGTGCTGTTGATGCTCGCATCGACGTTCATCGACTACTGGTGCGGCATCGCGATCATGCGCGGTGGCCCTGAGTCCAACCCGAACCTCGAAATCCTGCCCAAGGAGCAGGAACGCACGCGCCATCAACGCATCGCGTTAACGGTCTCGATTGTTGCCAACCTGTCGCTGCTCGGGTTCTTCAAGTACTTCAATTTCGGAGTCGAGAACTACAACGGGATGATGGCGTCGCTCGGACTCGACAGCGCCATCTGGGACACGACCCTGCGAGTCACGCTGCCGCTCGGAATCAGCTTCTACACGTTCCAGTCGATGAGCTACTCGATCGACGTGTTCCGTGGCGACGCGCGCGGCATGAAGAACCCGGTCGACTTCGCGTGCTACGTCTCGATGTTCCCGCAGCTCGTCGCGGGTCCGATCATTCGTTTCGCGGACGTGGCCGATCAGCTGCGCGAGCGCAGCCACACGATGACGAAGTTCGCGCGTGGCACGGCGATGTTTGCACTGGGCATGTGCAAGAAAATCATGCTCGCAAACCCGTGTGGCAAAGTCGCCGACACAGTGTTTGACGCGGGCTCGGCCGGGGTCATGGAATCGTGGCACGGCGTCGTCGCCTACGCGATGCAGATCTACTTCGACTTCAGCGCTTACTCCGACATGGCGATCGGACTCGGTTTGATGATCGGCTTCGTGTTCCCCAAGAACTTTGACTCACCCTACAAGTCGCAGTCGATCACTGAGTTCTGGCGACGCTGGCACATCTCGTTGTCGAGCTGGCTGCGGGACTACCTGTATGTGCCGCTCGGCGGCAACCGCAAGGGCGAGGCGCGCACCTACGTACACCTCGCCACGGTCATGCTGTTCGGCGGACTATGGCACGGCTCGTCGTGGAACTTCGTCATCTGGGGCGCCATCCACGGCGGCTGGCTCGCAGCCGAGCGGGCGATGGGCAAGGACAGCTTCTACGCGAAGATGCCGCGCGTGATGCGCGTGTTGATCACGTTCGTCATCGTGTTGTTCGCCTGGGTGTTCTTCCGCTCGCCGGACCTGTCATCGTCCATGACATACATCGCATCGATGTTCGGACTAGCAGACGTGCAGGCAGGCGCTCCGCTGCTCGACCTGGTCATCTGGCAGCCCTACTACATCGTCTCGTTCCTAGCAGCGCTCAGCGTCGCGTTCTTCGCACCGCAGAGCTGGGATTGGACACGCACATTGACACCTTGCAAGGCAGTGCTGGTAGCACTCGGCCTGTGGGTGTCGATCACGTTCCTGTTCACCCAGTCCTACAACCCGTTCATCTACTTCCTCTTCTAGCCATGGCCAAACCCAAGCTAAGCCGCGAAGACGTCGCGATGATCGAACTCGGCCAGACCACGATCTCGAGGTCGACCGCCATTGCCCTGGTCGCCACGCTGCTGGTCACGATCCTCATCGTGCCAATCGTGCAGCACATTCACGAGATCGGTGAAGGCAAGACGCCGCAGGTGTGGTCGGTGTTTACCAACCCACCGAGCGAGCAGTCGTTTCAAGAGTTCGAGCGCGAACTCGAAGACGCTTCGATCATTGGCGAGCGCGTCTTGCCGCAGATGCAGCGCATGCTAGTGGGCATTGGTGCTGGCAACGAACAGGCCTACCTCGGTCCGAACGGCTGGCTGTTCTACCGACCTGGCTTCGACTTCGTCACCGGTCGCGGCTTCCTCGAGCCTGAGGTGCTTAGAGCGCGCCGCCTCGGTGGCAAGAGCTGGGACCTGCCACCCGAACCGGATCCCACTCCGGCGATCGTGTCGTTCCGCGACCAACTGCGAGCCCGCGGCATCGAGCTGATCATCATGCCGACGACGGTCAAGCCGCAGCTTGACCCGACCGGCACGGTGGCCGCCAGTCAGCTCCCGCTGCACAACCCTTCGTTCCAAACGTGGCTTGAGCAGATGAACGACGCGGGAGTGCGAGTCTTCGACCCATGCGAACTGCTCGCTGCGCAGCAACAGCCGTTCTTGAAGACCGACACGCACTGGACTGCCACTGCCATGCGCGCCGTCGCCAAGGAACTCGCCGCCATCGTGAAGTCGGACCTGCCAGCGCGCGCGCCATTGCAGCTGCGCAGCAAGCCACAGGCCCACCAAAACTTGGGTGACATCGCCGTCATGCTGCGACTGCCCGACAATCAAAAGCTGTTCGAGCCAGAGACAGTCGCCCTCGAACGCGTCGAAGCCGCCGATGGCTCGCCTTGGTCGGTCGACGAGTCGGCCGACGTATTGCTGCTCGGCGACAGCTTCAGCAACATCTTCTCGCTGGCGAGCATGGGCTGGGGCACGCATTCTGGATTCGCCGAAACGCTCTCGCTGCAACTGCAACGCCCGCTCGATCGCATCACGATCAACGACTCCGGCGCCCTGCAGACTCGCCGGGCGCTGCGCGACGAACTGCGCCGAGGCCGTGATCGGCTGGCTGGCAAGAAGCTCGTGATCTGGCAATTCGCAAGCCGCGAATTGGCCGTCGGCGACTGGCAGGTGCTCGAGCTGCCAAAGGTCGAAACGGCCGCCACTGTGCGGACCGCCGTGACCATCAAGGCTCGCATTGCCGCGCAATCGACCCCGCCACAACCAGGTTCCGTGCCATACAAGGACTGCCTAATCGGCGTGCGCCTCGAAGCCATCACGGTAGCCAACGGCACGTGGCCGGACGATGAAGACAAAGAAGCCGTGCTGCTCTACGTCATGGGCATGCAAGACAACGCTTGGACGGCGGCCACTAAGTGGCAGGTAGGCAGCGAAATCGAATTGCGCCTGGTGCCGTGGGAAGGCGCTCCCGAGGCCGTGCGCAGCCTTAATCGACGAGAACTGGACGACGACGACCTGATGCTGGCGAACCCATGGTTCACCGCCCTGCGCTGAGTCCCTCGACGGAACCCGTCGTACGGCTTGCATTGCGCCGCGCGCGACGGACGATGCTCGCGATGCGCGCATTCTCTGTCTGTTCCCTTCTAGCGATCGCTTTAGCCGCCTGCAGCTCCGACAAGCCGGCCCCAACGACCGGCGGCGGCACGCCAGGAGGCGGCAAGACGCAGGAACCAACGGTGGTCCAGGTTGCCAAGAACGCCGACGCCTACCTCGCCCACCTGCACACGATCGCAGCGCAGGCTGAGTCAGACGGCAACGCAACGCTGCCCGGAACCGGCAAGGACGTGCTACTCGTCAAAGAACTGCGCAGCTTGGCGGCGGGCCCATTCTGGGGCGCGGCAGCGCAGACCGCGAGCCGTGCCGACAAGGCCGATCGACGAGACCCACTGCCGGCGATCGTCGCCTACCACGAAGCGCTCAAGAAGGCGGGCATCGACTGGGTGTTCGTGCCGGTTCCGGCCAAGGTCGCAGTCGACCCATCGCTCGTTCCCGGCGCACCCCAGGTCGAAGGCCGCATCGACATACACTGCGTCAACTTCTACGCCGAACTTCGCAAGGCTGGCGTTCCGGTTCTCGACATCGTCCCAGCCTTGCAGAAACTCGTGCATGATGGCACCCGCGCCCACTGCATGACGGACACCCATTGGACACCGGCCGCATGCGAAGCCGTCGCGGCGCTCGTGCGCGCACGTGCGGCAAAGCAAAGCTGGTTCGCACCGGCTACCAAGACTGAGTTCGGAACGGCCCCGAAGCAGCTCACGCTGACCGGCGACATGGCCTCGATGCGCAGCGAAGCCACGGCACCCGAAGAGCTAGCCACGTCCGTGGTCGAAGGCACCACAACCTCCGACAGCAGCCCAGTGCTGCTACTCGGCGACAGCCACTGCCTGGTGTTCCATCAAGGTGGCGACATGCACGCCAAGGGCGCTGGACTTCCGGACCACCTAGCGCAACAACTCTCGATGCCGATCACGGTAGTCGGGGTGCGCGGTTCTGGTGCGACTCCGTCACGCGTCGACGCGTTCCGCGGCAAGAAGTACGAGGGCAAGAAGTTCGTGATATGGTGCCTGACCGCGCGCGATTTCACCGAAGGCCAAGGCTGGGCCACGGTGCCTGTGAAGCGCTAGCTCGCTGGTCTGAGCAAGGCCCGAAAGCGCCCGCGCAGGCCCGCGTAGCCTTCAGCAACCTACGCGAGCACGCCGCGCACAACCTCACCGGCAACATCCGTCAACCGCCGCTCCAACCCATTGTGGTAGTAGGTCAAGCGCAGATGGTCGAGCCCGAGCAAGTGCAGGATCGTCGCGTGAAAGTCGTGCACCGTCACCACATCCTCGATCGATTCGTAACCAAACTCATCGGTCGCGCCGTGGCTGTAGCCGTGCTTGACACCCGCGCCAGCTAGCCAACAGGTGAAGCCGTTCGGGTTGTGGTCGCGACCCTGCGCCCCCACCTGGAACGTTGGCATGCGGCCGAACTCCGTGCACCAGACGACCAGTGTCTCCGCCAGTAGGCCGCGTTGCTCCAGGTCAAGCAGCAGACCGGCGGTTGGTTGGTCCAGCACGCGGCCGTGCCTGCTGTATTGGTTGTAGAGATCCTTGTGGCCATCCCAGTTACTGACGCCTTCGCCGCCGGTCTGGTAGGAACCGTTAAACAGCTGCACAAAGCGCACGCCACGCTCGACCAGTCGACGCGCCAGGATGCAGTTGCGAGCGTAGGCCGCGCGCACATCACCGGTCTTGCTGCCGTCGGTCACGGCGCCGTAGAGCTTAAGGATGTGCTCCGGTTCGTTGCTGAGGTCGGCGACCTCTGGCACTGCGAGTTGCATGCGAGCCGCAAGTTCGTGACTGGCAATGCGCGCCGCAAGTTGGGTATCGCCAACGAATCGCTGGGCGTGCCGTCGGTTCAAGCGCTGCAAGAACTCGCGCGACTTCGCGTCGTTCGCGGCGGTGATGCCAGCGGGTCGCGCCAGGTTTCGAATCGGATTGGTGGCGTTGAAGTCGGTGCCCTGGAACGCCGCCGGCAAAAACCCGGGCGACCAGTTGTTGGCACTGCTCTGCGGCTTACCGCGTGGATCCGGGATTGCCACGTAGGCAGGCAGGTTCTGGTCGACGCTACCGAGCGCATAGGTTGCCCAGGCCCCCATGCTCGGAAAACCGTCGAGCGCCGAGCCGGTCGACATGAAGTTCTCACCGGGCCCGTGGGTATTGGTCGTGCCCTGCATCGAGTGCACGAAGCACAGCTTGTCAGCGAGGGCACCGAGGTGCGGCAGCAGATCGGATGTCCACTTGCCGGTTCGGCCGCGTTGCCGAAACGCCCACGGGCTCTTGGTCAACGCACCCTGCTTGCCTTGGAACGTCACCAGGTTGTCGTGGCCCGGCAGCGGCTGGCCGTGACGGCGGATGAGCTCGGGCTTGTAGTCAAAGGTGTCCAGTTGGCTGACGGCACCGCTGCAGAAGATCACCACCACGTTCTTCGCCCGCGGCACGGCGTGTGGCGGCCGCGGCGCGTAGGGATGACCGGCATCGATCGTTGGCCGGATCGGCGACTTTGTGCCTTGCGGGTCTTGCCGGCCTAACAAGCTACGTAAGGCGATCGCGCCGAGCCCCATGCCGGTATCCACCAGGAATCGTCGACGTGGCAAGAACGAGTTGTCCGGTTGCGGCAGGATCATGGCAGGAACAAGAACTCGTTGCTGTTGAGCAGCGCTCGGCAAAGCGCCGGCAGACCGTGTGATTGCACCAGCGCGACCGCATCGCTCACCTCACCGAGTGTCGGCGCCCGCTGGTAGACCAACTGCCAAGCACGTTCGATTGCGGCGGCATGCTGGTCGCCGGCCTCGCGCCCCAGCCGCTGCGCCATCGCGTTCGCTTGTTGCAGAATGAACTTGCTGTTCCACAGGTTCAACGATTGCAGCGGCGTGGTCGACAAACCGCGCTGCGGCATGGTCAACGAGCCGTCGGGGCAATCAAACGCCGTGAACACCAGGTCGGGTTCGGTGCGCACCTTCAGGGCATAGATCATGCGGCGCGATTCGTCCGGCCCGAACTCCTCCTTTGGCTGATAGTGGCGCACGTATTCGCTGCCAATGTCGTGCAGTGAAAAGCTCGGACCGCCGGCTGTCTGGTTGAGTTCGCCACTGACGGCGAGCATGCAATCACGGATCGCTTCGGCTGCCAACCGGCGCGGTGGGTATCGCCACAGCAAGCGGCTGCTGCCATCGAGGCGCACGGCTGAGTCCTTCGGCGTGCTCTCCTGGCGCCACGTTGCGGACGTCAAGACCAACCGTTGCAGCGCCTTGATCGACCAGCCACTCGCGACGAACTCCTTGGCGAGCCAATCCAAGAGCTCTGGATGGGACGGCAGTGCGCCGTTCCTGCCAAAGTCACTCGGGGTGCTGACGATGCCGGTGCCGAACTGGTGCTGCCAGATACGATTGACCAACACGCGGGCCGTCAACGGATGATCGACAGCGACGATCCAGTCCGCCAACTGCAGTCGTCGCTGCTGCTCGGGCGTGTCATGACGGAGTTCGATCGGTCGAAACAACGCGAGGGTGCCCGGTGCAACAAGCTCTGCCGGCTGCATCGGGTCGCCGCGACGCAGCAGGTGCACAGGGCCAGGTTGCGTGAACGTTCCGGCGTAGGCCTTGGGTGGCTGCGCCAGGGCGGCGCGTTGCCGCTCGAGCGTTCGCCGTTGGGTCAGTAACGCACGCCCCTTATCCAGACGCTCCTGTTGCAGATGGCCCTGATCTAAACGGCTCGTTGCCGCAGCATCTGGAGCCACCGCATCGAACCGATACATCGGCGCGGCGTGCGCGTTGCTTGCTCCGGCAAATGCGGTGCGATCAGCGGACGATGCGATCACCTGCCACTCGTTGGCGCGCACCGCAGCTTCGATGCGATACGAAACTGCCAAACGATCGCGCACAACACCGGTGCGATCACGTGCCCAAACGATGCGGTCGATGCGCGCGGGTTGGGCGAACTCGAACTGCAACCAGCCGCCGCCAACCTCGTTGGAGATCCAGGAGTGCCCGTTGCCAACGACGCCGTCGTGGCTGTGTTCGAGCTTGTGGATGTCGTAGCCAGGCAGCGTGCTCGACGCGGTCGCAATTGTGCCGGCGCTGGCGAGAGCGACATTCTGGTCGCCGGCCCAGACCTCGAGTTCGTCGATACAGGGCTGGCCATTGCTGGTGGCGAAGATGGTCAGACGCACGAAGCTCGCGACGACTGGCGCGAACGCCTCTTCATTGCGGGCGAAGTCGACCGCTGGCCGCAACGTCGATCCGACGGCCGGAGAGCCTGGCACCGGCACGGCGAATGGCGCGAGCTGTTGCTCGAGGACTGCGATTCGCTCGTCCATGCGGGCCAGCTTTATCGCTTGTTGGGGCGGCATCGGCAGGTCACGTTCGCCGTGTCCGACGCCCGCAAACACCGCGGTCAGCGCGTAGTATTCGCGATGCTCGATTGGATCAAACTTATGTGAGTGGCAGCGCGCACAGCCAACCGTCATCCCCAGGAACGCGCTGCCGGTGGTCGCCACGATGTCGTCAAGCTGATCGGCGCGCTGCTGCGCGGTCAGCACCGGATCCGGACTGCCGACGATGTCTACCTGACCCGCGACCAAAAAGCCGGTCGCAACATCGGCACCCAAGGCATCACCGGCGAGCTGCTCACGCACGAACTGGTCGTATGGCTGGTCTCGATTGAACGCGGCGATGACGTAGTCGCGGTAGCGCCACGCGTTCGGCCTTTGGTGATTGGTTTCAAAACCATCGCTCTCGGCGAACCGCACGACATCGAGCCAATGCCTAGCCCAGCGTTCGCCGTAGCGAGCATCGGCAAGCACGGTGTCGACCAGCCGATCGAAGGCGTCCGGCTCTTGATCGGAGACAAACTCGGCGACGTCCTCCGGTGATGGCGGCAGGCCGAGCATGACGAGATACAGTCGCCGAATCAGCGTGGCGCGCGTTGCGGTGCGCGACAGCGTCAGGCCGGTCGCGGCCAGCCTTGCTTGCACGAATGCGTCGATCGGGTTGGCGCGCGCTGGCGTCGTCGCAGGAATCGGTGGCCGCTGCACTGGTTGCAACGACCAATGCCGATTGCTCCCAGGGCGATCGTTGCCCGTGCGATCGTTGCCCGTGCGATCATCACTCGCACCTTGTGCGTATGCCGGTGCGGTCGAAAGTACCATGACAACCAACACCACGCCGAACAGCAGTGCAGCGATTCGACAGATTGGGACGGCGCTCATGTGGTTGTGCTACGTGCGAGGTGCGAAGGATGTAGTAGAGGCGTACTTCCTGCCCTCAGTGATATCCGATTCTAGCTGGCAACGTCCACCGGTAGAACGCGGGCTCGTGACAACGTTGCCCCTACTTGCTCGAATGAGGTCCTTCAGGGCGTGCTTTTCCCGAGCCAGTCAAGACATGATACTTGGCCCACGGTTGGCAGATCTGCGCCCCCGACTTTCCGTGACACGCGGTTACACTTCGGGCCGATGACTGCGCCGAACTTGAGCTTCCCCAGCATTGGATTCAGCCTTGCTGTCTTGCTGACTCTGCAACTCGCGTCTGCGCAAGAACCGCCGAATCAAGCAGCGCCGGCGCAACAACACTGGGCGTTCGTAGCGCCGGCGGAACCGGCCACGCCAGTGCTTACGAACTCAAGTTGGAGCGAACAAGCCATCGATCGCTTCGTGATGCGCAAGCTGGAGGCTGCGAGTCTCGAGCCGAGTCCAAGGGCCAGCAAGCGAACGCTGATCCGGCGTCTTGGCTTCGACCTCACCGGCTTGCCTCCGAGCCGCAATGAGATCCAGGCGTTCTTGGCTGACGACTCTAACGATGCCTACGAGCGGCTCGTCGATCGGCTGCTGGCCAAGCCTGGGTATGGCGAGCACATGACCAGGTATTGGCTCGACCTGGTGCGCTTCGCGGACACCAATGGCGTGCATCACGACCACTACCGTGAGCTAACGCCGTATCGCGACTGGGTGATTCGATCGTTCAATCAGAACCTCTCATTCGATCGTTTTGCGATCGATCAAATCGCCGGTGACCTCTATCCCGAGCCGACTGACGACCAACTAATCGCGTCAGGCTTTCATCGCTTGCACATGATCATCGACCGCGGCACGGCGCTGCCTGAGGAGAGCCTTGCGCGCAACGTGATCGATCGGGTTACCGCGGTTGGCACCGCGTTCATGGGATTGACCGTGCAGTGTGCGGTTTGTCACGATCACAAGTACGACCCGATTGAGCAGCGCGACTTCTTCTCGTTGTCGGCGTTTTTCAACAACCTCGACGGGGCGGCAGAGACGGGATCGCGAGGCACGCAAGACTTCCGGCGCGGGCTACAACCGCCCTACAAGAACTTCCCAAGTGCGCAACAGGCGCTGGCGCTTGCGGGGTTGGATGGCAAGCTGACGGTGGCGAAGCAGTTGCTCGACGACGTGCAAGCCGAAGTGGCAAGCCTCAGCAAGAGCGACGCCGAGCAGTCAGCATCCGAGAGCCATGGCGAAGGCGGCGGTAGCGACAAGGAAGCGGTGCCACCAGAACTCGAGGCCCGGCGCGAACGTGCTAAGAGCCAGTGGCAGGAACTGCGACGTGAGCGCGACAAAATCATGATGGCCGTTCCCGCGGCCATGGTCATGAAAGAGCGCACCGAGGTCCGCCCGACCCACATCTTCATTCGCGGTGACTACGACAAACTCGGGGACCGCGTCGAGCGTGACACGCCGGGCTTTCTCCCACCGATGAAACCAGTTCCACAAGGCAGCCACCGCAGCCGCATGGATCTGGCGGAGTGGCTGGT
>JBNMNW010000192.1:0-11178 GCA_051278165.1 Planctomycetota bacterium
ACACTCAGTGATCAAGTCGGCGAAGCCAGTCAGGAAGCCGGCGAAGTGCTGCGGAGCTAGCTGGCTGAGGCGATTCGCGTAGCCCTGAGCAATCTTGCAGCTGGACTGCGCGAAGCACTCCGCCAGTGCCGGCAGGTCGGGCCGTGCCATCGGGATCGTGAACTTCCATTCCGCGATGCGCACGCCGCCGCAAACATCGAGCACCGTGGCGCCATCAGCGTGCACTCGCGCGCCGGCGAGGTTGCGTAGGTTCTCGAGCACCGCGTCGGTTGGGTCGAGAACGCCTGGGTGGGCGTCCGCCTCAAGCAGGCCGTGCTGCGTCAATGTTTTGACGACGAGTTCGCGTGCTGCGGGTTGCTCAAGTTCGTGCAGGTTGACGTGTTCGAGCACCGCGTGCAGGCACAGACCAGCCTCCGCGCCGCGGGCAAAGCCGAAGATGTCTTGTCCAACTTCTGGTGATTGGGTGTCCGGGTCACGCACTTCATGGGCGTGCATGCCGGGCTCGCTGCCGGCGACCAGTGACGAAAAGCTGTGCACCACGAGCGGGCGACGTGACTCGCGACGCCGGGTCGTGCGCTTGCTCTTGGCCTTCGTTTTACTAGCGCCCTTCCTCGTCGGATTGCTAGCGTCGTCAGTAGCTGCTTCGCCCGGCGCAACCATGCGTGTCTTGACCTCGTCTACATGGTCGATGCTGATTGATCCGTGCGAGTTATCGGCAATGCGCTGCAGGTCCGTCGCCAGGCTGCCCGAACGACTTTTGTAGGCCTTGCCCCAAGTGATCTGCCAAGCCTTCTTGTTTTGGTCGACATGATCCGGCTGCAGCAGCCAAGCGAGCGCGCTGCGCCAGTAGCCACCGGTGCCGTAACCGATCGGTCCCCAGTGCACATAGCAGCGACGCTTGGCGCGGGTCAGCGCGACGTAGGCCAAGCGGCAATCCTCTGCCAGTCGGTCCGCCTCGGAATTGAGCCAGCCCGGATCGCTAGTTTCGACTTCGAAGGCGAAGCGTCGATCGCCGGGTTGCTTGCCGTCGCGCTCATCATCGAGCGCGGTGTTCTTCGTCTGTGCGCCGCGACCATCCCACAAGAACGGGCAAAACACGATCTCATACTGCAGGCCCTTGCTGCCGTGCATGGTCAGGATCTGCACCGCGTCTTCGTCGCTCTCAAGGCGCAGTTCACGACGTTGGTAGTCGATCTCATCTTTGTTGCTGCATTCGTGGCGCAACCAGTGCAGCAGACCCTCGGGGGATAGACGGTGATCGTGTTCGGCTTGGTGCAGCATCTCGCACAGTTGCTGCAAATTAGTCAGCCGGCGTTCACCGTCGTTGCGCAGCAGCATGCGTGCTTCGACCTTCAGGTCTTGCAGCAGCTGTTCCTTCATGACGACGAAGCCCTTGTGGATCCACAGCAATCGCCACGTCTCGAGCCGGTTGAGTTCTTGCTCAAGCTTGGCTTCGTCCTGCTCCAGGTTGGCAAGCGCTTCGGCGTTGTAGCCCCACAGTCGCGTCGTCATCGCGGCGCGCGCGCTCATCACATCGTTGGGTCGCTGCACTGCCAACAGCAATCGCTCGAGCTCGGCGAGTTCATCGGTCTCGAACACATCTCCGGCCTTGCCGATGACTGAGACGATGCCGGCATCGCGCAGATGCTCTTGGATCATCACCGCTTCGCTGTTGCGACGGCTCAATACCGCAATATGGCGCGGCAGGATCCGACGCCCTTCGATGCGCGGCGGGCCATCGAGTAGTCGTTGGATTTCGTTGGTGACGTCGCGGGAAATACGGCGTCGGGTTTCTTCTGGGTTTAAGTCGACGGCACCGCCCTTGTCGTTGATTTCGTGTTCCAGCAGCCGGAACCGCATCGCTGCGCCGTCATCATCTTCGATCTGTAGTTCGCCGGACTTTGCGTTGGCCCGCACCTTCTGCATGCGGATGTCGGGTTCGACGAACGAGCCGGCGCGCGCGAACAGTTGGTTGACCGCTGTCACCAGATGCTCGGAGCTGCGGAAGTTGATCTGCAGCGTGTTCTTCTGGACGGCGTCGCTGACGGCGCTGAGGTAGGTGCGCAGGTCGGCACCACGGAAGCCGTAAATCGATTGCTTCGGGTCGCCAACCAGGAACAGCGGGCGGTTACGGAAGCTCTGTGACAGGATCTCGTATTGTCGTTCGTCGGTGTCCTGGAACTCGTCGATCAAGGCGACTGAGTAGCGCGCGTGCAGCGATTGCAGCAGCGCATCCCGCCGGGCCGGATCGGTGATCGCTGCATGGGTGCGCGAAAGCAGGTCATCGAAGGTCAACAGCGCCTGCTCGCGCTTGATGCGATCCAGTCGCTCGTGCATGCGAATCATCAGCTCGGTGCGCAAGTGGTCGACCGTCAACAGTCGTTCGGCGCGCACCTCGTCACAGGTCGCAAAGAACGGTTGCTCAAGCTTTGGCGCCGGGCGCTTGAAGAGTTCGGCCTGCAAGCGCTCGGTGCTCAGGGCATCAAACAGCGACAGGCATAGCTCGGGTCGGCCATCGAGCGGTTCCGTCGCCTGAGCAAAGTACTGCTTGAGATCGCCAGTGGTCGGCCGACTCTTCTGCAGCCACTTAAAACCAGCAACGTGGTCGAGCAGCTCGTCATCCCATTGGGCGGCGGCCCGATGCACTGCTGCACGCAGGTTGGCCAGGTGCACGCCGAGTTGCGGATCACTCGGTTCGAGCAGCACATTCGGGTAGCGCTGCCAGTTGCGATACAGTCGGACCAAGGCCTCCGGGTCGAGTTTGGCTTCGTGCAGCACCGAGCCGAGCATCAGGCTGTCGTGTTTGCGCACGAGTCGCAATGCATCGGCGGCAGCTGCGTGCCACAGCGGCGTTTCGTCGATCGCAAAGTCGAGATCGAACGGCTCATCGCTCTCAAACGCCGACTCGTCGAGCAAGCGTTTGCAGAAGCCGTGAATCGTCATCACGGAAGCTTGGTCAAACTCGTCAAGCGCGCGTCGCAACTGGGTGGCGCCCTTCTTGCCAAAGCTATGTAGGCTCTGAAAGAACGGGTCGTCATCCTTGTGGCCGAGGCAGACCAAGTAGGCGCGTTGGATTGCGGCGCGCAGGCGGTTCTTCAGCTCGTCGGCTGCTGCGCTCGTGAAGGTCACGACCAAAGCTTGTTCGACGTGCTCGACTTGGCCTTCGAGCAACATGCGCACGAGGATGCCGGTCAGCGTGTAGGTCTTGCCCGTGCCGGCGCTTGCTTCAAGTAACACGGTGCCTTCATCGAGCGGCGCCGTGACAAGTTCAAAGCGTTCGTAGAGTGGCGCTGCCATCAGTTCTGCTCCTCCAAGAAGCCAATCGGTGAGGACCACACAGCTTTGGCGAGTCGGAAGAACTCGCTGTCGACACCGCCTTCGAACGGATCGCGGTTACGCATGCACAGCGCGATTGCGGCGTCGCCCTCGTCGTATTTCCACGGGTCGGAAGTGTCCTTGACGGCGTAGTCCTTGGTGCCTTGGCGCATGGCTTTGACCTCGTCGTTGTGCTTGTTGAGCTTCTCGCAGACGGCATACGAGCACCGCTCGAAGAACGGCAACGGTCGATGCTTGCCGGCAGAGTACAGCGACAGCAACAGTTCGAGTTGTTCACGTGCGATTGACTCGGGAACTTCGCTGTAGAACCACGTGCCATCACTCGCCAGCAACCGCGTGGTTTGAGGCCATGCCGGTTTGTGATCCTCACCGTCTTGCAAGCGCTGCATGGTTACGACTAGATGCAGCAGCCAGGCCCTCAGGCGATCCTTCGCCTTGATCTTACTGACTCGCATGTAGACGAGGTCGCGATCGCTGAAGCCGTCAATCGTGCCCGTGATGCGAGTCTTGCCGAAGGTTAGGTCGATGCGCCTTGAGGTGGTCGCCGCGTAGTTGCGCGCTTCCTGCAGCAACTGGTAGGTTTCGGCGCGTAACGCCTGGTAGGCCGCGTCACCGTGCGATCCAACTGGCAGCACACCCTTAGCTCGTGTGTATTGCAACGGGTCGTCGTGGTCGTCGTCGCCGCGCTGAGCATGACGCACCGCTTCGTCCTGGAGTTGATAGCGCGTCAGTGCATCGAGCGAGAACGGCTCATCTGACTCTTCTTGTTCGTCGTCGGAACGCACGCGCACGCGCATAGTCTCACGCAAGAACGCACTGCAAGGATGCCACCAGAACGTCAGTAGGTCTTCGAGCGCCAGCTTGCTGGTGTCATCATTGCGAGCTGCTACCGGCTCGATGTCGAGACCTTCGGGACACCATGGCTGTTGTTCGTCCCGCAAGCCGTGCGCTGGCTGCACCGCGGAGTCGCGTGCGTAGGTGAACAAGCGCTGGTCGGAGCCGTCTCGATAGCGTTCGCTCCAAGGCTGTAGCGGGTGTTGTACGACGATCTGCTTGTGGGGCAGTAGTTGGTTGCCGTCGGGGAGTTTGCTGCTAACGCACGTGCGGTCGACGTGGTCGAACAGCTCGGCGAGCACTACGGACGGTGCGCCTTCGGCGTTATCCTTGGCCGACCGGCCGACGAACGTCAGGTGCAGGCGGTCGCGGGCCGCTAGCAGCAGATCCAAGAACAACTGTCGGTCATCGAGTCGGCGGTTGCGGTCGCCTGGCCGCGGTTTGGCGACCATCAGATTGAATGGCGCGGGCTTGTCGCGGCGCGGGAACGAATCGTCATTGAGGCCGCAGATAAACAAGCAGCGCACCGGCACGGCGCGCATCGGCAGCATCGCGGCAATGGTGATCGAGCCGCCTAGGAAGCCGCGAGCTTGCGCGCCTTGCGCGAGCGTGTCGTGCAACCAGTCACGCAACACGGAGAGCGTCACCGGTTCGGTGTGTTCGGCGGTGCGGGCACTACTGCGCAGGCTGTTGGTCGCGAGCTTCAATTGCCGAATGGCATCTTCCTCATCGCCGTCGGACGCGGTGAATAGCGCTTCGGCAACGGCATCGACACGGTCGGCCCAGTCTTCAAAGGCGTGGGGGTGTCGCAACACGGCGACCTGCGCGAATAGCGTGCGGCTAAACGTGACGAACTTGGCCAGCAGTTCGGCGCGCGTTTCGGTCGTGTCGCCGACCGGTAGTTTGCCGAGCACGAGGTTGTTTGTCGGGCCGGTCAGGGTGCCTAGCAGCAACCGGTCGATGCCTTGTCGCCACGAGTTGTCGTCGAACGCTGGCAACTCAAACTGTTCGTGGCGACTCTCGCCATCGAGGCCCCAGCGAATGCCCGCTTCCTGGCAGAGATGTCGCAACACCGGCACGTCGTTCGGGAACAGGCCGAAGCGTCGTTGCACGGCGGTGTTCTCCAGCAGGTGCAGCACATCGGCCAGCGTTAGTCGCGTGCTGGCCAGTTCGAGCACTGCCAGCAACGACCGGCAAATGGGTAGCTCACGGGCCGGGTGACGGTCGGCTACATGGAAGGGTAGGTTGTAATGCACCGGCCCAAACACGGCATGGGCATACGGTGCGTAACGATCGATGTCTGGCACCAGCACCAGGATGTCGCGTGCCTGCAGCGAGGCGTCGTCCTCGAGCGCCGCGAAGATCTGGTCGCGCACAACCTCGAGTTCGCGTTGCGCGCTGTGGCAGTCGTGCACTCGCAGCGAGGTATCGTCGAGCGACAGTTGGTGCCGGTCGGCACCGCGCTCACCGCGGTCGAAGGCGTGCACGATGTCGTATTGCAAGCAACCGAGCAGCGTGTCTGGCGGCGCCGATTCCTCTAGTTCGTCGAGATCCAAGCGTTCGACCGCTGGGCCGGTTTCGGCGCGTTCTTCGAGGTCCACTAGCAGCGACTGGAACTCGCGGCTCTCAGTGCCGAATCGTGCCAGCAGCGCGTTGTCGCCGGCGCGGTTCTTGCGCTCGCGCAGATCGCCGACGTAGTGCGGCGTTGGCTGCGGCACGTAGAGGAATACGGGGATGTGTTGGGCGATGTGGTGCAGCACGCCGAGCAACGCCGGCGGCATGGTGGTCGCGCCAAATAGCGACAAGCGCGGTGGCAGGTTGGCGCGGCACCAATCGGCATTGTTGAGGCGCGCGCGCAGCGACACCATGCGGTGAGCGGTTTCGCTGGACGGTCCGTTTTGCGCCGCTTCGTCTGCCATCTCGGCAAACAGGAATGGTGTCGCCTCGACGGCTTTGCGTTTGCTTGTTCGCGCGGTGGGCAGCGTCAGCCCGGCATCCTCAAGCAGCGCACGCCAGATGCGAGCTTGCCAAGGGGCGTGTGGCGATAGCGCTTTGTGGTCGTCGCCCTTGCTGAAGTCAGTCAGCAGGTCGTCGCGGTATAGCTGGTAGTCGTCAAAGCAGGCGGCGAGGCGCATGCACAGTTGCAGTCGCTTTCTGCCGTCCTCGTCGCGCTTGCAGTAGTCCGTCGCGGCGCCGAACGCGACCTTGGGATCTTGACTGTTCAGACGTTCGGAAATCAGCCGCCACAATCGCAGCACCAGCACTTCGCGCGAGAAGCGGTCGTTCGAGCCGGTGTCGTCGACGGCACTCAGTCGATGTAGGTAGGCGCTGAGAAACGGCATCTCCATGCCTGCCGCGATACCCAGCTGATCCGCAATGCGCAGTTCTAGCCAGCGCGCGATTCCCTGGCCCGGTACGAGGATCGTCTCCGTCGCCATCGGACCGGCCGGAGAACGTACGAGCTGTTCGAGCAAGGCTCCGAACAGGTCTTCTAGACGATGACCCGTGACTACAGTTACACCCACACCACGAAGCTATCGCGCAGCGGCGTGCAAGTCATCCACACTCAGTGCCCACAACATCCACCTTCGGGTGACGAAGGGTCGCTCGGCGGTGTGTCTTGGTGCGAATGCGTAGCGCTATCCGCGTGCTCGTGCGTGTGATGGTGGTGATGATGGTGGCCGTGGTCGTGTTCGAGATTGACCGGCGACTCAAACAATCGCTCAAGGAACGGGCGTACTCCCTGCCGCAGCAAGGACCAACCAAAGACCAGCGCCACTCCCCACAACAGCACCCAGGCGAACGTGCTCTCGGTGACGTGTTGTCCGAGGCTCGTGATCTCGGGGACCTCGATGGCCCAGTTTGCTAGGTAGCCAAGGCCAACAGCGCCGAGCCACATCGAGACCGCGAACACCAAGGCGGTGCGCGCCCCGTGCAGTTTCGAGAGCACGCCGAACGTCGTGATATTTGTAGCTGGGCCGGTCAGCAGCAGTGCCAACACCGCACCGGGGGAGAGGCCTTGCACTAGCAACATGGCTGCGAGTGGCGTGCTGCCGGTGGCGCAGACGTAGAGCGGTAGGCCGATCAACGCGGCGATCGGCACGTCGATGCCGACCGGTAGCGAAGCGATCCATTCACGATCGACGTAGGGCATCAGCATCGCCGACAGCAGCAGGCCGGTCAGGATCCAGGTCGCCGTGCTGTCGACGGCGGGGCCGTAGCCGAACTTGACGGCAGTCTTCAAGCGTTCGAGCAGACCGCCGGTCTGCTCGTCGGGCATCGAGCAGGGCAGGTCTTCGGGCGCGGGTTCTCGAGCTTTTGGCTTGGCCAATGAGGCCACCAACACGCCGACAACCAATGCCAGCACGGCTGCCATCAGGGCGCGCACCAAGGCCACTTCGCCGCCCATCAATTGCCACGTCAGCATGACCGCGGCGAGTTCGAGTTCTGGCGTGGCAACCAAGAACGCGATCGCTGCGGCCACGGCGGCGCCCTTCTGGATTAGTTCGCGATAGATCGGCACGACGCCGCACGAACAGACCGGTAGCGGCAACCCGATGGCGACACCGCGCAACGCTTGGGAGATCTTCGAGCCGCGCGTCATGCTCTTCAGCCAGTTGCCTGGCATGAACGCGTGACACAGTCCGACCAAGAAGTAGGCGATCAGAAGTGCTGGGGCCGACTCGAGGGCGAGGCCTAGAAACACTTGCGCGGGACTGCCGTGATCACCTGTTGGGAAGTGATCGTGGATGACGTAGCCCAGCACAGCGACACCGATCGCGGCCCCGAGCACGGACGCGGGTCGGATGCGGCCCTGTTCGCGAGGCGCTGGAATGTGTGCATGCAGCACAACGTGCAACAGCGAGCCGACCAGCAGCGACTGCAGCATCGCGAGCGCGTTCTGCGAATCGTCGGTCAGCACGGAGCCACCTAGGAAGTAGCCGAACAGCGTGGCGGCAATGCTCGCGACGGTGATCAAGACCGCAGGTAGCACGCCGAGGGTTCGCGGCACGATCCACCAGATGCCGAGGCCTTCGGGGATCCGGTGGAGGATGACGGCCCAGGCGGTCAGTTCGTGACCGTGGTTGTGGCCGTCATCGGGACCGCCACCGACGTTGAGAAACAAGCCGTCGAGCGTGGCGTGTGCGGCGATGCCAAGGATGGCCAGTGCAATCACAGCCCGGCGCATGCCGGGGTGACCGTGATGCAAGGTGCGCTCAGCAACCGATGGCAGGACAAAGCCCAGCAACGCCAACGGCAACACTAGCCAACCCGCTTGTTCCGCCGACTCGGGCAGCAGGTGCAAAAGCGCGAAGCCGCTGATCGTGATCAAGCAGAAGCTGTCGAGCACTACCGTCGACCATGTGTGCGAACGCAGTAGCCAGACCATCAGTGGGCCGGCACACAAGGCCAAGAACCCGAGCGCCAGAAACCACTCTGACGTCAGGTTCGCAGGGATCGGAGAACTCAACATGGACAGCACGCGGGCGGCAGCCTAGGACAACGGGGCCCCGACCAACAGAGCAGTCCTAAGTGGACCATAACACTCTGGACGAGGACTCTAGGCAGCCCGAACGCGAGCGTCGCAAAAGCGACGGGCATCCCACGAACTTCAATGTCTGCCTGCCTATTGAGCAGGTGCCGCTCGCGGTCCCTGAGTTCCAATAATCCTACAAAAGATTCTGTGGCCGGGCAGATACCCCAAAGCAGCTACCTCACGGCAGAAATCTAGTCGGGGCTCAGGTGCGGTCGGAGCGCGGCTTGCACGGCGGCGCGCGCGCGGGCAAGTCTGGAGCGCACGGTGCCAACGGGGACTTCGAGCAGCTCGGCGATGGCGCCATAGTCGAGGCCGGTTTGCTCGTAAAGGGTCAGTGCTTCGCGTTGCTCGGTCGGCAGCGTGTCGATGACGGCAGCCAGCCGCTCACTGGTTTCGTGCGCGATGGCGATGTGCAGGGGATTGTCGCAACCCTTGTGCAACTCGCAGTGCTCGGACGCGATGTGTTCGTGGCGATGGCGGCGCGTGGCGGTGCGGCGAAGATGGCGGCACCGGTTAATGACGGTGCGACCGAGCCAGCTAGCCAGATGGGCTGGCGGGTTCGCTTCATGCCACAGTGCGACCAGGCCTTCTTGCACGGCATCGTCGGCGAGGTGGTCGCAACCAAGGATGCGTCGCGCCATGGCCCGCAATCTTGGTAGGTGGACCGTGACCTCCGACTTGGCGACATGGCCGAAGTGGCTGGTTGGCTGGCTGGCGGGGGGCGACATCGGTGGCGAGGTTACGCATAAACTTGCGATGGTTGCGCAGAACTCTTGGCAGGATTCTTTACAGGTTTTCTGGAACTCACGATCAGCGAGCGGCACCTGTGGGGCATGCAAGCTGATGTAGGATTTGGTGGGCTGACCGTTGCGGGTGTTGCGCTCGCCATCGTGTTGCCGAATGTGGTCGTTCAGGGTGTCTCGGCGCAGGTTGTCGTGGAGCAGAGTCTCGGGCAGCAGAGTGTTCCGGAGCAGGCTCCCGCCGTGCTGAGCAATTCAGGGCAGAATTTGGACACGCCCCACGTTGGGCACCCTCACGAAGTGCTCGCACCGCAAGTGACGACGGGTCCCTTCAACAAACTCAACATCAGCCTAGACCTGCTGTTTGCGGTTGGCAGCTCGACGGAGCGAGATGCGCAATTGCTCGAATTGCAGGGAGGTGAGCACGACCCACGGCGGCGTGGCGTGACCATCCAGCAAGCAGAGCTGCAGCTCAATGGCACCGTCGACAAGTGGTTTACGGCCCAAGGCGTATTGGTTGCCTTCCTCGATCCCGATGGCGAAACGGTGCTCGAGCTCGAAGAAGCATTCTTGCAGACCACGAACCTACCGCATCGTTTTCAGGCGAAGGTCGGCCACTACTTCACCGAGTTTGGACGTCTCAATCCATTGCATCCGCATGCATGGGATTGGCAAAACCAGCCGGTGATCATGACGCGAACGTTTGGTGCCGAAGGCATGCGCGCGCCTGGCGCTCGCTTGTCCTGGTTGGCGCCGACCCACCAATATCTGGAGTTCTTCATTTCCGCCCAAAACTCGAACGGCGAGACCATGGCGAGCTTCGGGTCAAGTGACGAGGCGTATGAAGAACGTCCGGTTGGCGGGCGCCTCTTTGGTCGAACGACAACGGACGCGCGTGCTAGCAATGAAATGGTTTGGAGTGGCCGCGCTGCCACAACCTTTGATCTTGACGAGCAATCGGCGTTCGGCATCGGCGCGTCGGTCGCGTTCGGAGCAAACGCCACTGGCGACGATCAGCAAACCGTGATCTCAGGGGCCGACTTCGCCTACCATTGGCGGGCTTCGCCAACTGATCTTTCGTCGGCGTTTGTGCGGGTGCAGGGCGAGTATCTGTATCGCGCCTTCGAGACCGCCGCGCAGGTCGATACTGCGGGGGCGAGCAATGTCGGGATCCCCAGCGCCACACTGCGCGATCACGGTGGCTACGTGTATGGCCTGGTGGGCTGGGAAAACGGCTTTGCTGCCGGTCTGCGTTGCGAATACGCCACGGGCTCAGGACCGAGCTACTTGGGCGGTGGCACCTTCGGTCGCAATGGCGACGCCTTCCGCGCCGATCGCATCCGGATCTCGCCGCTCGTTCAATACCAGGTGTCGCGGTTCACGCGGATGAGATTGCAATACGACTACGACGACAGCGCGCATCTCAGCGGCTCCGCGCACTCCGTCTGGCTTGGCTTTGAAGTGTTGCTGGGTGCGCAGCCAGCAGCCCGAATTGGGCGAGATGGTATGTCCGGCTGCAGTTGCCGCTAGCCGTTCGCGCTTGGTTGCGGTTGTGGCAATGGAGCGTGGCAGCGGAGCGTGGCAACGGAGCGCTGCATGACGTCGCGCTCGCGAAACCTACGCGGTCGTGACTTGGCTGGTTAGCTTTCGTTCGGTGCCATACTCACGCACCTTGTCAGTCAAGCGTTTGGCGCGCGCTTCGATCGCATCGAAGCGATGCTTAGTCATATC
>JBNMNW010000193.1:0-11156 GCA_051278165.1 Planctomycetota bacterium
GCACGCCCCCCGGCGTCGGCTTCGCCCGCAAACCACCAATCTACATGGCTCACGGCGACATCGCCGAAGTAGAGATCGAAGGCCTAGGCATCCTGACCAACAACGTCATCGCCGCCGACGCCTAATTGTTAGTACGGTGCCTGGACAACAAACAACATCTTCGCCGGGTGCCGTGACGCGAAATTCGTTGGCGAATGGTTGTCACCGCTAGAGTGCGAACAGGTTGTTTTTTGTCCAGGCACCGTACCGACATTAGGGAGACTGGCTTAGAACAGCGGTTTGGTCGCGTCGCCGAACGATTCGGCTGAGACGCCCATGCGCTGCAGCATTGCGAGCCAGAGACCGCATAGGGGCGTGTCCTTGCGGGAGCGCAGGATGTGACCGGCAGCGGCGTCGCCACTGGCACCGCCGGCGAGTAGCACCGGCAAGTTGTGCGGTGAGTGCCGATTGCCGTCGCTCATTGCCGCAGCCATGACCAGCATGGAGTGATCGAGCAAGGTGCCTTCGCCTTCTTCGACGGCCTCGAGGCGATCGAGCAGCGCGGCGAACTGGGCTACATGCCAGCGGTTGATGCGGCGGTAGGGCTCTTGTTTTTCGGGTTTGTTCTCGTGATGGGAGAAGCCGTGGAAGTTGCCTTCACAGCCTTCGACAAACTTGAAGTTGCGACCCGACACTTCGTTGCCGGTCAAGAACGTCACGATGCGGGTTGAATCGGTGCGGAACGCCATCGTGATCAAGTCGAGCATCAACGACATGTGCGTTTGATAGTCGCCCGGCACCCCAGATTCAGGTCGTTGGTCCTGGCGCAGAACCGGCGAACCGACCGCCGCCTGATCCTTTGCCACCGCGTCGATGCGTCGTTCGAGTGAACGCACTGCCTCTTCATATTCGTCCAGCTTGTTGCGATCGCGTGCACTCAATCGACCAGCCAATCGCTTGGCGTCGCGACGAACCGCATCGAGCACACTTTGTCGCGCGGGATCCACTGCGGCCGTTCGCCGACGGAAGATGCGATCGAAGACGTTGGCCGGCACGATCTCCTTCAGCATCGGACGATCGACGGCACTCCATGAGATGTGCCCGCCATAGACCGACGAGTAGCCCATGTCCTCAACGGGATAGATCGGATCGCAACCAAGCTCGAGCGACGGCAACAGCGTCTTGTGCCCCATGGCCTTCGCAGCGACCTGATCAAACGAGATACCGTTCAACAAGTCGCGGCCACCGGTTCGGCGAATCATGTTGCCGGTCAACAGCGGCGCGACCTTCGCATAGTGCCCATCGCCCTTGAAGCTTTGGCGATTCGATAACCCTGTCAACACCGACACCTGCCGATTGCGCGCCGCAAGTGGTGCCAGCGTGAACGATGGCTCCCAGCCAGACGCCTTGCCTTCGGGGTCGTCGCTGCGGGTCGGGTTATTCGGATGCCACGCCGACGGCAACATGCCATTTGGCGTCACCATGACGGCCATGCGCACCGGCGGATGTCGCTGCTCGCCAGGTAAATACACCATCAAGCTCTCGAGCCACGGCAACGCGAACGTCACACCGGCGCCGCGCAAGAACGCGCGTCGACCAATCATCCCTACGGTCATCGAATAGCCTCTCGTTGCTCTGATTCTGACGGCCCTACCTGCATCGGCACGGCCCCTGGATCACGCATGCGAAACAACGGCGACGTCACAATCGCCGTCAACAACACCGAGAAGCGATCGCCACCGGCGCGCGTCGCAGCGACGATCTTTGCCAGCTCCGGTTCATCGGCCATGCCGATCTCGCGGCCGACGCCATACACGAGCAGGTTCTTAGCCAGCGCGCGCACAAAGTCATCGGCCCGCGCAACCAACGCCTTCTTCAACTCCACCGGCCCATGCAGTTCGGTGCCATCGGGCAGCGTCGCAGCGGTGTCGACTTTGGTGCCGTGAAGCTCCTCGCGCCAACGCCCAACCACATCGTAGTTCTCCAGCGCGAACCCCAAGGCATCCATGGTCGCATGGCAACCGGCGCAGCTGCGTGATTCGCGATGCTTCTCAAGCCGTTGGCGCAGCGTCAGATTGTTCGTCGGCTTATCGTCCTTGGGCAGCGTGCCGGCATCGGCAGGCGGCGGTGGCGGCGGCGAGTCGAGCAGCTTATCGAGGATCCACTTGCCGCGTTTGACCGGACTCGTGCGCAACGGGAAGGACGACGTCATCAACATCACGCCCATGCCGAGCACGCCGCCGCGCCGCGCATCCGGCAGCGCCACGCGATGAAAGCCCTTCTCGACGCCGGGCAACCCGTAGTGCTTCGCGAGCACTGGATTGACGAACGTGTAGTCCGAATCCAACAACTCGAGCACGCTGCGATCCTCGCCCACGATGGCGGCAAAGTAATGCAGCGCCTCCTGCAAGAAGGACGGGCGCAGTTGGTGGTTCCAGATCTGCTGGTAGCGGCGGAAGTCGGCCGTCGCCGTCAGCACTTCGCGCAAGCCAAGCCATTGCGCGGCGAAGTCGTCGGCCAGGCGCCGACCGCCGCGAGCCCGCGACAAACGCTGCGCTTCTGCGATGAGCACTTCGGGGTCGAGCAAGGTGCCGGTGCCCGCAGCAAGTAGCAGCTGCTCATCGGGCGTCGACGACGTCAACATAAACGCCAACCGAACGGCCAGCTCATGTGCCGAGAGTTTCGCCGGTGCGTCGTCCTGACCGAGTTCGACACGCAACAAGAACGACGGCGACACCAACACCGAGCGCAGCGCGGCGTGACGCACTTGCTGTTCCGTCAACCCCGCTGCCCGTAATGCGGCAGCATCGGCGACTCGCTCGCTGATCTCTTCACTCGTCACCACGCGGCGGAAGGCACGCGCCAACAGCGACGGCAGCCATTGCTTGAGTGGCACAGCAAAGGCCTTTGCACAGCGCTCGTCGGCAAGCACCGCAGTCGCCACCTCGGCAGCGGCGTCGTGGTACTTTTCAAACAACAGCGCCGACATGTTTTGCACATCACCTTGCCCATCAAAGCCATGCGCCGGCGAGTCCTCGGGCAGCAGATCCTTGGCACGCCAAGTAATGCCGAACAAATCGCCCGCGGTGTGTTCGTATTGCCGCCGCGTCAACCGACGAACCGTTGCGACACGATCGCCCGGTTTGCTCGGCGCAAGCTTCGACAACAACGCCAGCAGCTCTCGTCGCTCCACAACACTGGGTTGCTCCTCATCCGGCGGCGGCATCGTGCGGGCTCGCAAACGCTGCACGGTGAGCGACAATTGCGCGACGTAGTCGGCACCCTTGGTAGCCTGATCGCCAAACAACGCAGCAATGTCGAAGTCGCCGTCGACGTCATAGCCATCGACTTCGTTACCGGTGTGGCAACCACCGCAGTGCTTCTCGACCAGTCTGGGAATGGCGACCTCGGGACTAACGACCTCGGACCCGACGACAGGGGCACTGGCATCCGGGGCACTGGCACCCGGGACACTGGCACCCGGGACCCTGGCATCCGGGACCCCGACGACAGAAACACTGGGCCCCGGAACCTCGGACTGTGCCACCATGGGAGCAACGCTTATCCAACCAAGAACCAAGAGAGTGCATCGCACGGGTCGCATGCTAGCCGAGACGCGGCCGACCATGAGGCAACAAGCATGTCGCGATTGCGGCCAGTCAGAATGCGTTGGTCCGTGGATCCCGCTGGCAACGATTGCTCAGCACTTCCCAAAGACTCGCGGGTCGCGTAAAGCGGTGGCCATGTTGCGGCACTTGACCCTCAGTTTGCTGGCCCTGTCCTTCGCACTTCCTCGCGCCAACGCGCAGGAGCCAGAAGCTGGCCAGCCGGATCCTGGCGTCACGTTGCGCGCCTGGCTGAACGATTATAAGGACGGCGCGATCCGCTTCCAGAAAGCAGGCCGCACCGACACCGACGCCATTGCATTGCTCGAGCAACACCTGGCGGCGGTCGCGCAGCGCAATACGTTCTCGGACGCACAACTGCTGTTTGAGGCAGCGGTCGTGCAACCGAAGGCCTCCGGCACCACATCGTCGATGGAGGCCGTCGACTTCCAACGCGAGATGCAGCCGTGGCGCGTGCGCAGCATGGCGCAAGGTCACCTCCGCACAATGACTCAAGCGAGCGTGCTGCCGTGGCTGCTCAAAAAACTGCGGGCAAAAGGCATTCGCGCCAACGTCGAAAACGACGAACAGGCGCAAGCCATCGCCGTGCTGCGCATTCTTGCCGGCCACCCAAGCATCGAGGCCAAGCTTGAGCTGATGAAGGCCTGTGGCTCGATGCCAAACGAACTGCGCGTACACGCCGTCAACTCGATGGCGCGCGATGCCGAACTCGACCTCGTGCCAACGTTGATCGGTTTGCTGCGCGATCGCGAAGCCAACATCCGCATCGCCGCGGCCAACGCCATTGGCACAGCGATGCAACCGCACGTCGACGAGACCGAAGGCAAAAAGCCCACTGGCGACCTGCTCAAAGAGCGCGACCTCGCGATCCAGCAACTTCAGCGGCTGCTGGTCAGTGACAAGATCTGGCAAGTGCGCAGCGCCGCCGCGTTCTCGCTGGCAACGATGCGATGCAAGGCGGTGATCCCGGTGTTGATCAAAGGCCTCGATGCCGAACTGAAGCGCAAGCAGGACCCGTGGGCGATGGACGTGCGCCTGCACAAGATCCTCGAAGGCCTAACTGGCCAGAGTGTCGCGCGCGGCGGCATCGCACCCTGGAATATCTTCTGGAAGCAGGAAGGCGCGTCATTCACGGTGCAGCCCAAGCCGCTGCCCGGTCAAGAGAAGCAGAAGGACGACCGCTACAAGAAGTTCTTCGACCTGACCATCGAGTCAGACCGCGTGCTGTTTGTGCTCGACTTCAGTGGTTCGATGGCTGAGCCCATGGAGCTCAAGGCCGAAGGATCAACCTCCGCCGGCGGGGTAACGACGACGACCACCAAGGCCGAACTCGTGGTCACCGAACTCAAGAAGCTAGTCATGTCGCTGCCCGACGGCGCGCTGTGCAACTTCGTCGTGTTTAGCAATGACGTGCGTATTTGGCGGTCGGAGGGCAATCGACCGGCGCTGGTCAAGCTCGACGACGAATCACGCGACGACCTGCTCGGCAACTTCCTCGACAGCCTGCGCCCTAACGGCCCCACCAATCTCTATGACGCGCTGCAGACAGCGCTCGGCTTTGGCGGCCGCGGTCTCTACGACAAGTATTACGGCGCCGGCTTCGACACGCTCTACGTGATCACCGATGGTGCGCCTACCGCCGGGCCCGTCACCGACAAGGTCGAGATTCGCAAGCGCGTTCGCGAGGCCAATCAGCTACGCAAGATCGCGATCCATTGCATCACGTTCGGCGATAAGAACGACACGAGCTTTCTCGGTCCAATGGCGGAAGAGAACGGCGGCCGCCACATTCATATTGAATAGCGGCAGCTTGAGTAGCTGGCAACTCGCCAGGCGAGCTACCTCTTCTTGCTCTTCTTCTTACTCTTCTTGATCGGGTTCTTCTTCAGCCACGCCTGGGCTTCCTTGGCCGTGCTGAAACGCTGCCCCGTGATCGCAAACAGGGCATCCTTGACCTTGCCCTTCCAAACCGACCATGCGTGCCAACGCGCCTTCCAGTATTCGGCGGGCGGATTCTCGAGGACGTCGACGTTGGCTGGGCTCGGTTCTTCGAGGTTGCGCAACAGCATCGGGATCGCCTGCACTTCCTTGTGCACCTTGACGAGTTCTAGCAAGGCTTCGTGAACCGGGATGCGCTCGTTGTCATAGTCCGACTCGAGCAGGTCCTTGATTAGCTTCCAATCGCCGGCGTCATAGCCAGTGCGACTCAACGCGCTGACTAAGACCGCCTCGACTTGCGGATTGGCCGTCAGCCGTAGGTTCTGCAGCATCTTCAAGATCACTGGCTTGACGCGCTCCTTAGGCTGATCGGACAGCATCGCGACGGCCTGCTTCTTCAGCATGATCGAGGAGTCCTTCTCGATGAACTGCTGCAGCGGCTTGATCAACTGCTGGCTGATGCCACCGCTGAGCGTGTCGAGCGCGTTCTTGCGAACGACCATGCTGACCTTCTTCGGCTTCAGCGTCTTCTGAAACGCCTTAACCTTCTCGCGGGCCAACTTGTCCGGCCAGGTCTCGAGCTTCTTACTCGAAGAACTCTGACTCGACTTCACATCAGAACCTTGGCCGCCCTTAGGGGCCTGAACATCGGGGGCGAGAACGTCGGGAGCGAGAATATCGGGAGCGGGGACGTCGAGAGCGGAGGCTTGGCAGAACAGCACACCAACGAGGGCAATCGCGAGCATGTCGAAAGGATAGCGCACGACTACTGAATGTGGACTAAGACTCGACGGTTGCTGCCGCGGCGGCGGTGTTCCCACAGATAGATGCCCTGCCACGTGCCCAAGGCGAGCCGGCCGCTGATGATCGGAATCGACAAACTGGTCTGGGTCAGAGCCGAACGCACGTGCGCCGGCATGTCATCCGGACCCTCTGCCGTATGCGTCCACAGACCGTTGCCTTCGGGGACTAGACGACGGAAGAACGCTTCGAGATCGTGGCACACGTCCGGGTCGGCGTTCTCCTGAATCAACAGGCTGGCCGACGTGTGCTGCACGAACAGCGTGCACAAGCCATCCGGTGCGCCGGATGCAGATACTTGCTGCGCAACATCACGGGTGATCTCCGTCAAGCCGCGCCCGGTAGTCGCCACCGCCAAGGTCGTCGTGGCCATTTCAGACCAGCAACACGGGGTGCGAACTCGCTAGCACGAGGCGACGCGCGCGATGCGCTTCTTCGCTGCGCGCATCGGGGTCGCGGCCAACGACCAGCAACCCCAATCGATTTTCGTTCTCTTCGAGCGACAACTCGACCGTGTCGCCGAGTGCGAAGCGCACCATCGGGGTGATGTCCCAATCGCCAGCATGACGCTGCAACTCTGCGGTCAACGCGGCGGCACGCGCGGTCGCCAAGCCGGACAGTACCTCTGGCGACAGGTCGCGAGGATCGAGGTTGCGGGCCAGCAGTTCTTCGTCGCGCAACCGGCTGTGCGGATCGACCGTCGACAGCAGCAGGATCTCGCCACCGTTCTGTGCGAACGTCAATGCCAACGACGTCGCCTGCACCTTGCGGTGGCGATCGATCTGCAACGCCACTAGCGGGTGCGTGATCGTGTGTTCGGCGTCCTCAACGGGGGCGCGAACGATGCAGATCGAGGCCTTGCTCTTGGCCAGCAGCAAGTCGATCGTCGTCGACAAACTGTGCTGCCCCTCGGCCAGGTAATCGCGGCCGAACGGAGACGGCACCACCAGCACATCGCCCTTGCCGGCGGCCAAAAGCAGCTCGGCCAGGACGGCATCTTCATTGCGTGCCGAACCTCCACTCGAGGCATGGGGCGTGATCGTGTGCAACTCCACCGCAGCCCGCTTAGCCATCGCTCCAGCGAGCGCATCCACGGTCGCATCCTGGTCCGTGCCATCGTGCACGGCAACGATCTTGCCAACCACCTGAGGAAACAACTCCACCGGCGCCGTGATGCGCGCGGCTTCAAACTGCGCCATCTGTTCTTGAAGGTCTTTGTCAGTCATCTCAAACGTCTCAGTTGTGTTGGCGAGGTTGTGTTAGCGAACTTGTGGGCACGCACTCGTGGGAACGTACTCGTCTGGACCAAATCAATTGCCGGTCGGCAGCGTCGGATACAGATCAAACACGGTGAACATCGAAAGCCAGGCGATCACCACCAGGATCTGGAACAACATGCAAACCGCCCCCACCTTAAACCACTCCCCCCACGTCACCTTGCCGCCACCGCTCTCGGCCAGCGCCGACAATGCGATCACGCCACTGATGCTGCCGATCGGCGTGCCGTTGCCGCCGAGGTTGGCAGAGATCGTCAATGCCCACCAAAGTGGCGCGGCAGGCAGCGTCTCGGTCATGGTTGCCACGATGGGGATCATCGTCGCGGCGACCGGAATGTTGTCCATGATGCCACTGGTCACCGCGGTGAAGATCACCAGCACGACCGTCGCGATGTGCACGTTGCCGCCAGAGATATCACTCAGCAGACCTGCCGCCTTCTGCAGCAGGCCCGAGTGCTCAACGCACCCGATCATCACGAACAGCCCAAGGAAGAATACGATCACGGTCCAGTTGACCTTCTTGATCGCATCCTCAGGGTTCTGTCCTGAGAATAAGATTGCCGCAGCACCGCCGGCCATCGCCACGAAGTCGAGGCCTATGCCGAGCGGTTGCGCGGTCGCGAAGCCGATGATGGTCAGCACCAACAGGATCGCCGAGCGCCAGAACATGCGGCGGTCTGGCACCATCGCCCATTCATCAAAGGCGGCCACGGCGTCGGCGCGATTGCTAGCCGTCGCCGGATCCGCGGTCAGCTCCTTCTTGTAGAAGCGCTTCACTACAACCCACGCGACCACTGCCGTCGCGATCGCCATTGGCGTCGAGACGATAAAGAAGTGCATGTAGGGCAGCTTGGCAGCCGAGCCGACCATCAGCGTGCAGATGCCCGACGCGAACGTCACCAACGCCCCAGAGTTGGCGCTGATCGCGATCCCGACCAGATACGGCTTCGGTTCGAGCTTGAGCGTGCGACACAGCACGAGCCCCAACGACACCACGATCAACGTGCCCGGCGCGATGGTCAGCAAGCTGACGAACACCACCGTCAAGATGATCAGCGAGGTGAACAGCTTCTGTGGATCGCCCTTGGCCTTCTTCGCGATCTTTACCGCCAAGAACTGGAACAGCCCGGACTTGCCCGAGACATCCACCAGAATCGACGTGCCGACAATGACGCCGAGCACGCCAATGTCCTTCGCCAGAACCTCATGGATCTCGTCGTATTCGTGCAGCACGCCGAACGCGAGCGCGAGGATCGTGCAGACGATCGCACCGAGCAAAGCCGCCGTGACCTTGTGCAGCTTGCCGGTAGCAATCAGCGCATAGGTGCCGAGCATGGTCAGCCCAAGCACCGCCATCGGCAACGAGCCGATGCCGCCCTCGTGTGCAACTTCTTGGACCGCGGTCAGCATCATGCGTGCAGGCTACCCAGCGTTGCGCCTAGTCGCGAACACCTTCATGCCGACTCGAAGCGACAGCAGTGCCAAGGCGCGCTGGCAACTAGACTCGCTGGCGGTCGCTGGCCTATCGGACTCGCCGGAGCGAGGTCATCGACAACCGTCATCGCCACGAGACGCACACCAGCGACCGGCTGGCCCGCGCCATCGACCACGACTCCGTAGGTACCGCGCGAACGGTCAACGCCTGCCAACAAGTCTTCGGGTACTTGCTCTGCGGGTTCGCACGGTGTCTCGTCAGGCGCAACCGGCGTGATCGCTTTGCGACTCGCAACGTCGCCTACCCCACCGGAATCACTGCGCCCCGCGGCACCGGCTTCGGAGTTGCCGCGACCACTCTCAATCGCAGCCGCGGCCGTCTCGTCGCCACACAAAGAAGCAGGCAGCAACTGCCAGACCCCGACGCCAATCGCCGCCGTCGCCAGACACCGACGCCAACCAAAAACCGAGCGGTGTGATTGCCGAGCCCGCGACAACCACTTCTTCGCTGGCGTGGAACAACGGCGCGACGGCCGCAATCCAACCATTGCGCCCCGCGCCGTAACGACCTTCGAGGCATGCACGCAGCCGAGCAAGTCCGCGCGAGATCCGTTGCCGTGCCGCGTCGTGAGTGATGCCGAGTCGATCGGCAATCTCAACCGCCGAGCAACCATCCTGAAACCGCATGATGATCACGGTTCGGTGGGACTCGTCCAGCGCCAGCACATGAGTCGCAACATCGCGCTGCAACGCGACGCGTTCGTAGAGTTCGGCGGGATCGACCGGGCCTTCGGCAGCGGCGGCAGCCACTTCTTCACGCCGCTGGCGCGACTGCTCACTCTGGGCACGGCGCTAAGCGGCCCAGCAACAACGGCGTAATGGCGGGAGTGCATGGGAATCGAACCCACCGAATCCTTCTCTAGGAAGGACCCCACAGGTTTTGAAGACCAGGCCGAACACCAGCTCGAATGCACTCCCGTGTGGTGTCGCGAAGCATCGCGGCACGGAGGGCCGAGTGCAAGCCCCTGGTCAAAAGGCCTTGGGTCCACCCCGTCGCGCCGCAGACTGGCAAGAACGGCTAGTTACCGGCGAGCCCGTGGCGGCGGTCGAGCTCCCGAAGTTCTCCGCTGCTCTGCATTTTGTTCAGCGCCTGGCGCAATCGCGCCGCCACATCGACGTAACGAAGCGGCAAGGCCAGGGCGTAGCGTTCGCGATCCAGAGGCTTTTGCAGGCGGCGCAGCTTGCCGGCGGACTGCGCGACCAGCTTGTCGGCCGCTGGCCCGTCCATGACCGCGGCATCGATCTCGCGCGACACCAAGCGGAACAGGCCGGATCCGCCGTTCTTGTTTTCGAACACGCCGTGCGCCCCCGGTAGGTGCCGGATGATGGCGCGCTGCGACGTGGTGCCAGCGCCACCCGATACGCGCAGCTTGTTGAGGTCTGCGAGTGACTGTGGCTCGCGCTCGCCCACCCGCACGACGACCGCAATCTCTGTTTCAAAGTATGGCCCGACGAACAGCACACGCTGCGCCCGCTCTTCGGTGATGCCGAGGGTCGCGCAAACTACGTCGACGCGCCCGTCCTCCAGCTTCGGCAGCAACTGGTCGAACGGCATGCGGCTCCACGAAAGTTCGAAGCCGGCTCGCTCGCACAACCGCTGCATCATCTCGATGTCGCGGCCGATCGGCGTGCCATCTGCAGCGACTCCGGCGAACGGCATGTTGTCGAGGTCCGACGCGACCAGCAACGAGGGAACGCGAGAGTCAGGACCTACTTGGCACGAGCACAACAGCAGCAACGCCAAGGAAATCAGGCGAGCCGACACAACGAGAGAACGCGGCATGCCGGTAACGCTACCGCGTGTCGTGAGCCGACTGGCCAGTGCTATCGCTGGGCCGGTGCGCGCAGATGGGCTCGGCCGGCACACCGTGGACGAGTCTCCCCAGCTTCACCGACTGGCTCGCAGAGCCCTTGCCGTTCACGTTCTTGTAGCTGCAGATAGCGCATAACTAGCGAAGCCGGCGCTGGCTCGTTACCGTTTCGCCCAATGCAAGCTCTCGAACTTCGCGTTGGTTCTCTCATTCGCTACGAAGGCCGGATG
>JBNMNW010000194.1:0-11126 GCA_051278165.1 Planctomycetota bacterium
TGAACAGCCGGCTGTGCATATCTCGGCGATCGAGGCGGAGGCCTACTGCCGCTGGGCCGGCCGCAACTTGCCGACCGCCGCGCAATGGGAAACGGCCACCAAACACGGCATGCATTGGGGCAAGAGCGTCTGGGAATGGACCGACACGGTCTTCTATCCCTACGCCTGCTTCCGCCCCGGCCCCTACGTCACCTACTCGGCGCCGTGGTTCCATCTGCAGCGCGAGGTGCGAGGCGGGGCCTACACAACCCACGAGTTGATGCACGACGCGCGCTACCGCAACTTCTTCTTGGCGGACCGCACGGATGTCTTCACCGGATTCCGAACGGTCAACCGTCGCTGAATAGCACTGTCCGAACGGGGCCAAAGAGCGCTCGCAAGGCCCCCTTGGAACGCAATTCAGCGCCTTCCGGGCGCTCGTCGATGAATGCGTTTGACAGACTGCTTCACCGGGCGGACGCTACTTCGCCGAAATGTCCGACCACCACCTCGTCCATGCCTGATTTGCCCCGCAACATCGTGCGCCACGAAGGCGTCATCTCCCGACAGGATCGGGAGAACCTGCTCGGACAACGTGGCTGCGTCGCTTGGTTCACGGGCCTGTCGGGATCCGGCAAGTCGACGGTTGCTCGCGCCGCCGAAGAACTGCTGACCAAGAGCGGTCGATTCGTCTACGTGCTCGATGGCGACAACGTGCGCCACGGGCTGTGCTCGGACCTCGGCTTCTCTGATGCCGACCGCACCGAGAACATCCGCCGCATCGGCCACGTCGCCGCGATCCTCGCCGACGCCGGCGCCATCGTGCTGACCGCATTCATCTCGCCGTTCCGGGCTGACCGCGCGCAAGTTCGCGAAGTCGTCGGCAGCAACGAGTTCTTAGAAGTGTTCGTCGACGCGCCGATCGACGTCTGCGAGTCGCGCGACCCCAAGGGCCTCTACAAGAAGGCGCGCTCCGGTGAGATCCCGGAGTTCACCGGCATCTCGTCCCCGTATGAGCCGCCCGAGCAACCTGCTCTGCAGCTGCTGACGGGCCAGCTTTCACTGAGCGAATGCGCCGCATCCGTTCAGAGCATGCTTACAAACAGGGGGTTCTTGAGCCCTCCCAACGCATAGGCGAACGCCGACCGCACTCGCCTCCCCGCCAACCCGCCCGCTCGTCATGACCAACTACGCTCTCAGCCACCTGCAGCAACTCGAGCAGGAGAGCATCCATATCATTCGCGAAGTCGCCTCGGAGTTCGAGCGGCCCGTGATGCTCTACTCGGTGGGCAAGGACTCCGGCGTGATGCTTCGGCTCGCGGAGAAGGCGTTCGCGCCGGCCAAGATCCCGTTCAAGATCCTGCATGTGAACACTCGCTGGAAGTTCCGCGAGATGATCACGTTTCGCGACAAGCTCGTGAAGGAACTGGATCTCGACTTCATGGAGTGGATCAATCCCGACGGCGTCAAGAACAACATCGGTCCGTTCACGCACGGCACCCAGCGACACACGCACATCATGAAGACTGAGGGCCTAAAGCAGGCCCTCAACGCAGGTAAATACGACGCTGCCTTTGGTGGCGCGCGCCGCGATGAAGAGAAGAGCCGCGCCAAGGAGCGCATCTTCAGCTTCCGCGACCGCCATCATCAGTGGGACCCGAAGAACCAACGTCCCGAACTGTGGGACCTGTTCAACTGCGAGGTCAACGAGGGCGAGTCGATTCGCGTCTTCCCGCTCAGCAACTGGACCGAACTCGATGTCTGGCTCTATGTGCACAAGGAGCAGCTCCCGATGGTGCCGCTCTACCTCGCCAAAGAACGCCCGGTCGTCAAGCGCAACGGCACTTGGATCATGGTCGACGACGACCGCATGCCGCTCGAAGACGGCGAGACTCCCGAAATGAAGATGGTCCGTTTCCGCACGCTTGGCTGCTACCCGCTAACCGGCGCGATCGAGTCCGAAGCCGACACGGTGCCGAAGATCATCGAGGAGATGCTGCGTAGCCGTGACTCCGAACGGCAGGGACGCGTGATCGACTTCGATGAAGGCAACTCCATGGAAGACAAGAAGCGGGAGGGCTACTTCTAATGACTTTCTCCACGCAACTGGACGATCTCGGCATCGAAAAATACCTCGAGAAGTATGGCGAGCGCGAGATGCTCAAGCTGCTGACGTGCGGCAGCGTCGACGACGGTAAGTCGACCTTGATCGGACGTCTGCTCTACGACTCGGAGCAAGTGCACGACGACGTGCTCGAAGCGACGACGAAGGCATCGGACAAGTTCGGCACGACCGGCAAGCAAGTAGACCTGGCACTGCTCGTCGACGGTCTGCAGGCCGAACGCGAACAAGGCATCACGATTGATGTCGCCTACCGCTACTTCGCGACTGACCGCCGCAAGTTCGTCATGGCGGACACGCCTGGGCACGTGCAATACACGCGCAACATGGCGACCGGCGCTTCGTCGTGTGACCTGGCGGTCATCTTGATCGATGCGCGCCAAGGCGTGCTCGAGCAAACCCACCGCCACTCGTTCATCTGCTCGCTGCTCGGCATCAAGCACTTCGTCGTCGCCATCAACAAGATGGACCTTGTCGACTACTCGCAGGAGCGCTTCGAAGAAATTCGCGCCGCCTACACCGAGTTTGCTGCTCGCCTGCAGGTCCCGGACATCCACTTCATCCCGATGTCCGCATTGGTTGGTGAAAACGTGGTGCACCGCGGCGCAAGCATGCCGTGGTTTCAAGGCTCGCCGCTGCTCGACCATCTCGAAACGGTGCACGTCGGCAGTGACCGCAACCTGATGGATCTGCGCTTCCCGGTGCAGAACGTGCTGCGCCCCAACCTCGACTTCCGCGGTTACTCAGGCACGCTCGCGTCCGGCGTCGTGCGCGTCGGCGACAAGATTACCGCGCTGCCGTCCGGCAAGCAGAGCACCGTCAAGAGCATCGAGACCTACGACGGCCAGCTCGAAGTTGCGTTCGCCCCGATGGCGATCGTGATGACACTCAACGACGAGATCGACATCAGCCGCGGCGACATGATTGCTGCGCCAAACAACGCGCCAACGCTGACCAACGGCGTCGAAGCGATGCTTGTCTGGTTTAACGAAGAGCCGATGAAGCCCGGCGCGAACTACCTGATCAAGCACACGACGGCGCAAACGTCCGCGACGATCACCGACCTGCGTTACCGCATCAACGTCGCCAGCATGCACCGCGAGACGGTGCCCGAACTGGCAATGAACGAAGTTGGCCGCGTGCACCTGGACTGCGCGCGCCCGCTGGCAGTCGACGCCTACACCAAGAACCACGGCACGGGCTCGTTCATCCTGATCGACCGCATGACCAACGCCACGGTCGCGGCCGGCATGATCGTCGAACGCAAGATCGCCGAAGACGCCCTGAAGCGCCGCACCGACAGCCACGATGCTGGCAGCAACGTGCGCCTACAGGACAAGCGCAAGGTCAGCACCGAACTGCGCCAACAGCGCCTGAGCCAGAAGCCGTTCGTGCTCTGGATCACCGGCCTGCCGCGTTCGGGCAAGTCCTCGATCGCCTACGAACTGGAACAACGCCTGTTCGATCAGAAGAAGTTCGTGCAGGTGCTCGACGGCGAGATCCTTCGACTCGGCCTCAACCGCGACCTTGGCTTCAACGGCGCCGATCGCTGGGAGAACCAACGGCGCGCCGCCGAACTTGCGCGACTGAACATGAGCATGGGTGTCAGCACGGTAATCGCGCTGGTCTCGCCGCTCGGCTTCGAACGCCAACAAGCCCGCGAAATCGTTGGCGATGGCTTCCTCGAAGTGTTCTGCAGCGCCTCGCTCGAAGCATGCGAAGGCCGCGACACGCACGACCTCTACAAGCGCGCGCGCGCCGGCGAGATCGCCAACGTCACCGGCATTGACGCTCCTTACGAAGAGCCGAGCAAGGCAGAGATCGTGCTCGACACGGTCAACGAATCACTCGACGCCAACGTGCAGAAGATCCTCGATCACCTGAGTAACAGCGGGTTGCTGAAATCCTAATGTCGCAAATCCCGGTCATCGAAGCTCGCAACTTGAGCAAGAGCTACAAGCTCTACGGCAACCCCTACGGCCGACTTTGGGAGTCCTTGCCGTGGAACAAGGGCAAGAAGTACCACAAGACCATCGAGGCGCTGAGTGACGTCACCTTCGACGTCATGCCCGGTGAGTGTGTTGGCCTGATCGGCACCAATGGCGCCGGCAAGTCGACCATGCTGAAGGTGCTCAGCGGCACCACGTTCCCGACCGCTGGCAGCTACACCGTGCGCGGTCGCGTCACCAGCCTATTGGAGCTGGGAGCCGGCTTCAACCCGTCGTTCTCCGGCCGTGAGAACATCTTCATGAACGCGGCGATGATGGGTTTCTCACGCAAAGAAGCTCAGTCCAAATTTGACGAGATCGTCGAGTTCAGCGAGCTTGGTGACTTCATCCACGCGCCGGTGCGCACCTACTCGTCTGGCATGCAAGCGCGCCTCGGCTTCAGTGTCGCAGTCGCGACCGATCCCGACCTGCTGATTATCGATGAGATCTTGGCAGTCGGCGACATGAACTTCCGCAGGAAGTGCGTCGAAAAGATCTGGGACTACAAGCGCCGCGGCAAGTCGATGTTCTTCTGCTCGCACTCGCTCTACGACGTTCGCCAAATGTGCGATCGCGTCATCTGGTTGCGCAATGGCCGCATGCAGATGCTCGCCGACTCGATCACGGTCACCAACGAATACGCGACGCACGAGAACAAGATCGCGGAAGGCAGCGACGAAATGCCGTTCCAGGACGTCGACGACGCGGTGAAGGAGAACAGCAATCCGCACATCGTCAGTTCGGAACTACTTGACGGCGACACCCTCAAGCCGCGCACAAAGTTTGCGCCCGGTGACAACGTCGCGGTTCGCGTAAACGTCAAGAACACCAAGCGCGAACGCCTAACACTCGCGGTCGGCGCCATGCGCACCGATGGCACGCTGTGCTTTGCGCACACGACGCAGTTCAGCGACCTGGTCTTCGATCACGAAGAGTGCCGCGTCACGCTGCACCTACCGAAGATCTGCCTGCTCTCAGGTGAGTTCACGTTGCCGATCTGGCTGTTCGACGAGAACGGCAGCCACCGCTACCAAGAACGCCCCTGCAACGACAACTTGATCGTACAGAACCGAACTAAGGACCTCGGCTTGTTCCTCCAGGATCACAGCTGGGAAATCGAGCCGACCAACCAGAAGACCGGAGCCAACCAATGAGCATGGCTCGCACATTCGACGCGAAGACCCGTCCGACAGGGTTCATCAACCACGTCACTTCACTGCTCGGCTATCCGACCTTGATCTGGCAGAACCGCTACATGGTTCAGAACTTCTTCCGCCGCGACCTAATGAGCCGTTTCCACGGTTCGATGCTGGGCGCCTGGTGGATGCTGATCCAACCGCTGTTCATGTTCGGCGTCTACTACCTGGTCTTCGGCCTGCTGTTCGACCGAGGAGCGGGCGCCTCGATGCCCTACGCGCTCTACCTATTTTCAGGTGTCGTGCTGTTCCACGCACTGGTCGAAGCGACGAGCACGTGTTGCGGGATCGTCGTAGCCAACGGCAACCTAGTGAAGAAGGTCGCCTTCCCGTCCGAAGCGCTGCCGATCCACGTCGGCCTCGTATCGCTCGTCATCTACTTCGTTGGCGCGCTCGTCTCGATCGCAGCCAGCGTCATCTCGGGCACCTGGCTGCCCGGAATAGAGCTGCTGGCACTGCCACTCGTGATGATCGTGCAGTTCGTGATGATCGTCGGCATGGGCCTACTGCTAGGCAACGCCAACGTATTCGTGCGCGACGTGTCGCAGCTGTGGCGCATCTTCGGCATGGCCTGGATGTTCCTAACACCAGTCTTCTGGGTGCCGTCGATGCTCTACACAGCGCTCGGACCAGACTCGCCAATCCCCGGCATCATGATGAACGCGAATCCCGCCTACTCACTTGTGATGGCGCAAAGAATCGCGCTATTCGGCGAGCAGCCCGACCTCGGCATGACCGACCTCTGGGGCAACCTCGGCCAAGCCTCAATCTGGGCCGTCGGCTTCCTGATCGTTGGCTTCACAACCTTCGTAGCCAACAAGCACAAGCACGCCGACATCGTCTAACGACCCGGCACGGCACCCCAGCACCCAGGCACGCAGGCACCAGAACCTGCGTGTTTGGCCTGCGTACTGGGCCTGCGTACTGTACCCGGTTCAAACCACAGGCCGCGCTTGCGCGCGGCCTGTGGTTTGAACCGGGTACAGTACGCAGGCCACGCCAGTACGCTGGCACCTCGCTGCCTATGCGCGCGGACCGTCGTAGCAGGAACGCTCGGGGCAGCATGCCTTTGGCGTTACCAGCTCATCGTCGGGGCCGATTGGCGTGCAGGTCTTTTGGCACCAGTAGTAGCCATCGCCCGGCTCTTCGCGGTCGTCGTAGACAACGTCCGCCATCGACTGGGTCAGGATGTGCTTCATCGAGAACGCAGGACACGCATGCTTGTGCATCAAGTCGTCGTGCGTCTTTACTTTTTGGTCGCTCATCTGGATCACCTCGTTGCTTGTTCCAGGGCGTCGCGCACGACGGCCTTGCCGATTGGCAGTTTGAATGCGTTGTGGGCCAACGGTGCTGCGCCTTGGAAGGCCTTCTCAGCGACGCGTTGGAACAACTTCGTGGAAGGCTCCTTGCCGATTAACATGGCGGCAGCTTGCGGTCGCGGCATCGGCACCGGGGCGACGGCGCCGAGCACTATGGAGGCTTCCTGGATCGTCTTGCCATCCATGACGATGCGAACCGCGCACGCGGTGGTCGCCCAGTCGAAGCTTTGCTTCTCGCGACTCTCAGCGTAGGTGCAGCGCGCGTTTGCGGACTGCTGTGGGATATGGATCGCGGTCACGATCTCGCCGTCATCGAGCGTGTGCTCGGGGTTCTCGGCGCGCGGCTGCTCAGGGAACAGCTCGGCGAACTTGCGGCGACGCGTTTCCTTGCCAATCACCGTGGTGTATTCGGCGTTGAGCGCCAGCAGTGGTGGCGCGAGGTTGCTCGGATGCACGCGCACGCAGTCCGACCAGCCCATCACCGCGTGGTAACGATTTTGGCCGGTCATCGCGAGGCAGGTCGGCCCGCGGCCACCGTGCAGGCAATGGAACGCTTCGCTGCGCACATACCAACAACGGGTGAACTGCAGGATGTTGCCAGCGATGGTGCCGCGATGGCGAACCTGCGGCGTGCCGGTGCTCGCGGCCGAGCCAACCAGTCCCTCGAACGCAGCGCCTCGCAGCGCTTCGTGGCTCTCGATCTCGGTCAGCGTGGTCAGCGCGCCAATGCGGATGCCGCCATCGGCTTCGACGGTGATGCCTTTGAGCTCATCCTTGAGCGGTAGCAGGTTGACGATCGAGGTCGGCGTTTGCAGCCGCTCCTTCATGCGATCGACGATGTCGAGGCCGGCACCCTTGATCAGCGTGTTGGGCTGCGCGGCGGCTTCTATTGCCTCGTCCAAGGACTTCGGCACTACGTAGGAAAACGGTTTCATGGGTAGTTCCTCGCTTACTTGGATGCGATGGCCGCGAGGACCTTCTCTGGAGTGATAGGCAAGTGGCGAACAGGTGCGCCAATCGCGTGGAACACGGCGTTGCCGATCGCGGCTGCCGTTGCCGTGGACGGGGGCTCGCCCAATCCTGCGGCGCCCGTGTTGTTGTGCCCGTTGGCAATCGAATGCATGTGGCATTCGATCTCGGGCAGGTCCTTGGTGCCGGCGATCTTGTAGCGCAGGAAGTCGCCGTTGAGCATGCGGCCACTGCGTTGGTCCATGATGCGTTGCTCGTGTATTGCGTAGCTGACGCCTTGGATCATCGCGCCGATCACCTGGCTTTCGGCCAGCTTCTTCGCGATCACGAGGCCGCAGTCTTGGATGCCGAACATGCGCGTGACTTGCACTTCACCGGTCCACGTGTCGACGCGGACTTCGGCAAACTGCGCGCCGCAGACGCCCGGATGGAACGGCTTGTCGCGATAGTTGGGGTAGCGTTCGCCGTGCACTTCGATCGGCGCTTGGCCGACCAGCTTGCACGCTTCGACGAAGTCGAGCTTCGCGTCCTTGGTGCCCACCTTGTCGTCGGCACAGGTGACGTCGGCTTCGGGCACCCCGAGGTGCTTGGCCACCAACGCGACCAGTTCGATCTTCGCTAGGTGCGCCGCATGGCGAACGGCTGGCGCGATCGAAGGCGTCGTCGTGCTACCGCCCGATGCCGGACCAAGCGGGTCGGAGGTGTGCCCGGTCATCGCGCGCACCCGCGAGGCGGGAATGCCGAGCTCTTCCGCCGTCAGGATTTGCAGCACGGTCTTCAAACCGGTGCCAACGTCCTGCGCGCCGTTGCGGGCTTCGACCATGCCGTCCGGATGGATGCGGCAGGTGATGCCGTAGCGCTGGCGGCCTCCGCCATGGCGGCCGAGCTGGCCCCAGCGCGCACTGGCGCAACCAACTCCGGTCACGTAGCGCGCCTTTGGATCGTTCTGCTTGGCGCGTGCCTGGTCCCAGCCAAACTTCTCGGCAGCGAACTGCCACTGGTCGAGGCGCGTCGCTTCGGAGTCGTTCTTGAGGCGGAACGCGAGTGGATCCATGCCTGCCTTCGCGGCAAGTTCATCGAGGAACATCTCAGCGCCAAACCAACCTTGCGGGTAGCCCGGGGCACGCATTGATCGCGCTGGATCGGTGTCGCACGCGATGTCCTTGTGCTTACGCCGCGTGGCCGCTTCACCCATGTAGTAGTTGGGGTAGCGAACCGCACCGCCGCGGCCGTTGTAGCCACAGCCACCAAAGCTGCGCCAGTCCCAGGCCGTGATCTTGCCGTTCGCATCGACGCCACCGCGAACCTGCATCAGCGCGGACGGGCGGTTGCCAGCTGCGGTGTGCTCTTCGTGGCGATCGAGCATCAGCTTGACCGGCAGCTTGGCTTCGTGTGCCAGCAGCGCGCAGGCCAGGCCTTCGATGCCGGCCGAGAACTTCGAACCGAAGCCACCGCCGACAAACTCGGCGTGTATGTCGACCGACTCGACTTTGATGTTGTTGGCGGCGAGCGCGCCAGCGAGTTCGCCGCGCACGCCAAACGTCGCCTGTGTCGAGGCCCACACTTCGAGCACGTTGCCATCCCAGCGGCACGTGTTGCCGTGCGTCTCGAGCGAACTGTGAGTTTGCACTTCGGTGCGGTAGGTGCCTGTGTGGGTGTGTGCGGAAGCAGCCAAGGCCGTATCGATCTTGCTGTCTTCGTCCCACTCCTCATCGAGTTGGCCCAATGCATCTAACATCGGCGCATCCTCATCCATGAGGTAGTCGACGTTGTGCAGTTCGGCTGTGTAGTCGGCGCGGATCTTCTCAATCGCGTCGCGTACGAGGTCGAGCGTCTTGCCAGACACGGCGGCAACGGCATCGCCAACCAAACGGATCTTGCTGCCGTCTTGCTTCAGCGCCACGACGGCACTGATGCCGGGCATCCCGCGGGCTTCATCGAGGTTGAGCGTCTTGAGGATGCCGCGCGCAATCGGTGCGCGCAGGATCATCGCCTGCTGTAGATCCGGGAAGGAAATGTCGTAGGCATACTTCGCCCGGCCGGTCGCCTTCTGCATGCCGTCGATGCGATCGACGTCGGTGCCGACGGTCTTGTATTCGGTCAGCGCATCCCACGGCGGCGCATCGCCTTCCTCCGGGTTGACCACAATCTTCTCGAGTCGATCCTGCTGGTTCGGCGAGAGCGCTTTGTAGCCAACAGTGATCTCGGTGGCGCGCGGCGTGTTCGAGTTTGGCGCGTCTGGATTGGGAGTAGTCATTACTTGACGCCTCCGTTCGCAGTCTGATCGATCGCTTCCATCACGCGACCGTAGGTGCCGCAGCGACACAGGTTGCCAGCCAGATCGTGGCGCATTTCGGCCGGCGTGGGCTTGCCGCGCTTCTCAAGACACGCGAGCGAACTCATCACCATGCCCGGCGTGCAGAAACCGCACTGCAAGGCATCGCACTTGACGAAGTTCTTCACCAGCGGGTGGGCATCATCGCCATTGGACAAGCCTTCGATGGTGCGCAACTCGGTGCCGACCGCGTCCATCGCAAGCATCAGGCAACTGTTCGACGGCAAGCCATCCACCAGCACCGTGCAACCACCACAAGCGCCGCGGTCGCAGATCTTCTTGGCACCGGTCATGTCCATGCGATCGCGCAGCGCATCGAGCAGCGTCGTGCGCGTCTCGACCTTGACGCGCTTCTTCGCGCCATTGACCGACAGCGTGATTTCGTGCTCACCAGGGCCGAACGATTCGGGCACGGGTGGCCCGGCGGCAGCCTTGGTTGCGGCAGTGATGCCTGTCGTTGCGATGCCGGCGATGGCAGATCCCTTGAGGAACGAACGGCGGGAGACGCCGTGATCGGGTGGGTGCGACATAGTGCTCGGTTCAGAGAAGTCTGTCGAAGTCTATCAAGATGGGCCGCACTTACCCGCATCGGTGAGTACCGAAGCTGATACATCGGCAGCTTCTACGGCTATCGAGGGAGGCGCGAACTCGACCTGCGTGGTCCCGTGCGGCAGACTGCGTGCATGCGCGTTCGCACCTTGCCGGTTGTCGTTCTGTTCTCCCTGCTCGCCTGTCTACCCAGTTGTGCCAGCTCGCCGCTTAGCCTGACGCAGAGTGACGACGAGGTGCACATCCTCAGCAACGGCGAACCGTTCGCGACGGTGCACACGTCCGCCGAGCCACGGCCGTACGTCTGGCCGCTGTACGCGCCCGGCGGCGTCGCGGTGACGCGCAATCATCCGATGGGCAAACGTGATGGCGAGCAGTCCGATCACCCGCATCATCAATCGCTGTGGTTGGCGCACGGCAACGTCAATGGCTTTGACTTCTGGCACGGCAAAGGCCACCGCGAACGAGTCGTGTTGGCTTCGACGCATGCGACGGTCGGGCACGATCCCTACGCGTTCGTGCACAGCGAATACAAATGGCTCGTCGATGACGACACGCTGGTAATGAACGAGTCGCGCCAGCTGCGCTTTTGCGATCACGGTGACGCGAGAACGATCGATGTGCTGGTCGAGTTCCGCGCCGAAACCGACGACGTGCGCTTCGGTGATA
>JBNMNW010000195.1:0-11106 GCA_051278165.1 Planctomycetota bacterium
CCAGGTGGTGTACCGACCGCGATGAACGCGGCCTCAGCACCCTTCACGGCATCGCTCAACGTGGTCGTGAACTTCAGACGGCCAGCCTTCACATTGCGTTCGACAATGTCTTCGAGCCCAGGCTCATAGATTGGCAGCACACCCTTGTGCAGGTTAGCGATCTTCTTTGCATCGACGTCCACGCAGGTGACGTCCATGCCAACATCAGCCAAGCAGGACCCTGTGACGAGGCCTACATAACCGGTTCCGACAACGGCGATTTTCATGGAGAACTAAGGTTTGATTTTATGGCTGAGCGGACCGCTCGCTGTCCCTGAATACGCACAATCGACCAGGGTCGAGCGCTGGCACAAGGACGGAGCGAACCTCCCGACGCCATCGCGGCCAGGGGGACGAGAGGACCTGGCTGGGGAATCGGGGCAGAAACTGTACCGACTGATTCCCGGTGGCACCAGATCCGGCTCGATTGCAGTCGATGGATTGTTCCCCTTCTCTTCAAACTGCCACCGGCTTAGTCAGTGGCAGTGTTTGGCGCGAGATCCACATTTGCTTGGGCAAAGCGGGCTCGCGCTTCGTCACCCGAAGCCGCCGCGGCGAGATCCGCCTTAGTCGAGGCTAAGCCGGCTCCCTAATCCCACCGCCTGCTCCGTGGATCCTCCCGGTCTCCGTAGTAGCCTGCTATCTGTGACGGCATCCGATCCGAAGAGTCTCGAGTCCCTTTCCCGCTTTGGCTACGACCAGGCGCTGCAAAACGCATGGCAACACAAGGTCAAGGACGGCACATTCTCCGAGGCCAACAACCTGGTCACCGGCGAACTCAGTGCGGCCCCGGCCGAGCGCATCCACGAACTGCCCGAACCGGGCTCCAGCGCGTGGCGAGAGCTGCACGAGCTTGGCAGCCAAGCGATCAAGAACGGTGAACTCGCCGTCTGCGTCCTGAATGGCGGCATGGCAACACGCTTTGGCGGCGTCGTCAAAGGCGTCGTGCCGGTTCGTGATGACCGCTCGTTCCTGGGCATGGCCATCGACAATGCGCGGCAAAGCGCCGAGGCGGCCAACGGCCGGATCCCGGTCTACTTGATGAACAGCTTCGCGACCGACGCTGCGACCAAGGCGCACTTCGCTGCCAACGACAACTTTGGCGCGCAGCAAAGCGACATCGAACACTTCACGCAGTTCGTCGCCTTGCGCATGACTCAAGATGGCGAACTGTTCCGCCTAGACAACGGCGAGACGTCACCCTACGGCCCCGGCCACGGTGACTTCGCCGCAGCATTCCGCGCGTCGGGCTGCTTGCAGCGCTTCCTCGACGGCGGCGGCAAGTATGTGTTCGTTCGCAACGTCGACAACCTCGGGGCCCTGGCAAGCCCCGTCGTGCTCGGCCACCACATCAAGAGCGGCCAGCAGATGACGGCAGAGCTCGCGCCAAAGTGGCAAGGCGATGCCGGCGGCGCGCCATACATCTACAACGGCCACATGCAGATCGTCGAGCAACTGCGCTATCCGCAGAGCTTCGACAGCAGCATCGCCGACGTCTTCAACTGCAATACGATTACGTTCACGGCAGCGGCGTTGGTGGAGCCGATCGAATTGGGTCGTTACTACGTCGAGAAGCAAGCGGATGGCCGCACGGCCGTGCAGATCGAGCATCTGATTGGCGAACTGACCGCTCACTTGCCGACCAACTACCTCAAAATCCCGCGCGAAGGCTCGCAGTCGCGCTTCCTGCCGATCAAGAAGCCGGACGACCTAGTTTCGATGAAGCCGGCGATCGACACGCTTTACGACGCATAACCCGGCCGCGACCCAACTGGCATGCAACACGAAGTGCGCAGTATTCCGCCGGCGCCGCGCCGGGCGCGCCTTCAACCGATGCTCGCCCATCGCTGGCCAATGCTAGTGATTGGCGGGCTCCTGGTCTTGTTTGGCAGCCTGATTGCGTGGGCCATGTTCCTGCAATCGAGCGGCTCGTTCTCGTGGGGCCAGCGAATCGACAACGGTCCAACCGAAGTCGTCGAAGGGGTCGTGCAGAAGATGCTGCCGGCGATTCAGTTCGATGATCAGGATTGGCAGGACGTGCACTATCTGGCACCGTGGTTCCCGCCAGGATCCAGCTCAGACCGCCAAGGCATTGACCTGTATGGCTGCAGCTTCGTGCCCGCCGGCCGCTACAAAATCGGCGACGTCGTCGCGATCGAAGTGCTGACAGACTCTCCTAACATCAACCGCGTGCGCGGCGGCGTGCTGCGCGCCGACCGACGCTGGCTCTACGCCCAGTTTTGGATCGCGGCCATGGTCATCCCGGGTGCCCTGATCCTGCTGACCTGGCTCACGTCGATGTTCCAACTGCGGCAGGTGTTGGTGCACGGCGACGTCTCCGTCGGGCGCGTCGTGGAAGTGCGGACGGTAAAGTACGTCTTGCCAGAGATGCTGTCGATCACCTACGAGTTCCGTGATCACCGGGCTCGAATGCGCAAGAATCGCCACTGGGTTCGTGCTCGCGGTGCGCTCGGCAGTCGTCTCAAAAACTGGACGATCAAGAGTCGCGACGAAGCGTTACCTGTTCTGCACGACCGCCGGTTCTCGCACTGGAACCGACTACTGCTGCCGAAAGACTTCCTCCACACACCATTGACGCGCATCCAGGGCCTTCCAACCGGTGACTGATGATCCCATCGACGTTCAGGGGCTACTTGGCCCCGAAGGACCGATTGCCCGCCGCCTGCCGGACTTTGAGGTGCGGTCGCAGCAACTCGACTTCAGCCAAGCTGTCGCCGACGCGCTCAAGGACCGGCGCCACCTGATCGCCGAAGCAGGCACCGGCACCGGCAAGTCATTTGCCTATCTGCTGCCGGCCGCGGTGTATGCCGACAGCCATCAGGGCGAGGGACCGGTGGTGATTTCGACGCGCACGATCGCGCTGCAGGAACAACTCGATGGCAAGGACCTGCCGTTCTTGCACGCCGTGCTGCCGTTTGAGTGGTCGTCGGTCACGGCGATCGGCCGCAACAACTATGTGTGCCTGCGTCGCATGCACCAGGCAGAACGCGAGAAGAGCCTGTTTGACGACCCCGAGCGAAGCGCGCAGCTGCAGCGCATCGTCGACTGGTCGATGACGACCAAGGAAGGCACCCGCCAGGACCTGCAGTTTCCGCCGCGTCCAGAGGTTTGGGAGGCCGTGCAAGCCGAGCACGGCAACTGCCTCAATCGCGCCTGCAAGCACTACAGCCCGTGCCACTGGCAGAAGGCGCGCCGCCGCATGCAGACGGCGCAAGTGCTGGTCGTCAACCACGCGCTCTACTTCTCCGACCTGGCGTTGCGCATCGCTGGCGCCTCGTATCTGCCAGCTCACCGCGTGGTGGTGTTTGACGAAGCCCACCATCTCGAACGCACGGCGACCGAAAGCCTCGGCATGCGCATCGGGCGGTCGTCAGTTGGCTGGCATCTCAGCCGCATCCACAAACGTCGCAGTGACAAGTCGCTGCTGGCCCGGTTCGTAAGTCCCGCCGGTCGCATGCTGTGGGAAGACGCGAACATTCTCAGCGAAGCGTTCTTCGACTCGCTGCAAGAACGCCAACGTGCTGGCGGTGCCAGCGAGAGCCTCTCGCTTTACGAGAGTGACATCGATGAGGCCCTATCCCCCGTTCTGCGGGCGCTGAGCGGCGAATTGGCCACGGCGGCGATGCGCGTCGAGCAAGTCGATGCGCAGATGGAACTGCAAGCGCGCGCCAATGGACTCGACTCGCTGTGTGCGATGCTGCGCGCATTGTGCATGCACAACCCGGCCTCGGAAACGCCTCTGGTGCGGTGGCTGGAACCATCGCGCAACGGCACGCTGCTGTGCGGTGCGCCGCTCGATGTCAGCGCCACGTTGCGCAAGCACCTTTGGCAAGGCGGCGCCACGGCCGTGCTGACCAGCGCGACGTTGGCGACCGATGACGACAACGACTTCTCTTGGTTGCGCGGCCAACTCGGACTCGACCAAGCGAACACGCTGCGCGTCGGCTCGCCGTTCGACTACGACCGCGCGGTTGAGTTCGTCATCGAAGAGGCCATGCCCGACCCAGCGCGCGAGTCCCACTCGTATCGCCGCGAAGTCGGGGAACGCACGCTGCAACACATCATCGACAATGGTGGTCGCGCGTTGGTCCTGTGCACGTCGTGGGACTTCGTGCGCAACTTGGCGCAGGCGTTGCGCCCACGACTCAACGACGAAGGCATCGAGTTGCTCGTGCAAGGGGAGGCGCCGTTGTCGCGACTACTAGAGCGCAAACGCGAAGTAGAGACATCGGTGCTGATCGGCACCGACAGCCTGTGGGAAGGCATCGATGTGCGCGGCGAGGCGCTGTCGCTGTTGATCGTGACCAAGCTGCCGTTCGCCAGCCCGGGTCACCCGCTGACGCAGGCGCGCATGAAGCTGCTGAAAGAACGCGGCAAGGATCCGTTCGGCGACCACTCGCTGCCGGAGGCCATCCTGAAGTTCCGACAGGGCTTCGGCCGACTGATCCGGGGCAGCACCGACCGCGGCAAGGTGGTGCTTATGGACCCGCGGGTGCGCACCAAGGGCTACGGGCGCAAGTTCGTGAAGGCGCTGCCGTTTTCGGACGGCTACCAGCCAGAATACTAGCCTTGTAAAAGACATACGTCTGATGGAGGCAAGTGATCGAGGGCCAAATCTCTAGTTGGCAGCGACAGGATCTGACGGCGCTGGGCCACTGACTGCTATCGAAGTGATATCACTTCGATATACGACTCAGGAGCCCAAGACCATGAACACCACCTCATCCGAACAACCATACACCGGCGCGATCAACGGCATCCCCATGCTGATCACCGGGATCGTGCTGCTACTGACCCTGATTGGCATCCCGTTCGGCATCCTGATTCTGTGCGGCTTGGTGCTCGTCAACCCCAACCAGTCGAAGGTCGTCATCCTGTTCGGTAACTACAAGGGCACGCTGCGCGAGGCGGGACTGTATTGGGTCAACCCGTTCTCCGTGCGGCGCCCGATCAGCTTGCGCGCCCACAACTTCAACAGCGAGCATCTGAAGGTCAACGACCTGCGCGGCAACCCGATTGAGATCGGTGCCGTGGTCGTCTGGCGCGTGCGCGATACGGCACAAGCCGCGTTCGATGTTGAGGACTATCAAAGCTACGTCGAAGTGCAAACCGAGTCGGCCTTGCGGCACCTCGCGACGCTGCACCCCTACGACACGCCGAACGACGACGAAACGTCTCTTCGCGGCAGCAGCGAAGCCGTCAACAGTGAACTCCAAACGGAACTCGAGTCACGCTTGTCGCGCGCTGGCATTGAAGTTCTTGAAGGCCGCCTGAGCCACCTGGCCTATGCCCCGGAGATCGCTGGTGCGATGCTGCAACGCCAGCAAGCCGAAGCGATCATCGACGCACGCACACAGATCGTCGAAGGCGCATGCGGCATGGTGCAGATGGCGCTGGAACGCCTGCAGGCCAATTCGGTCGTCACGCTCGACGAAGAGCGCAAGGCGCAGATGGTCAGCAACCTGCTGGTCGTGCTCTGCTCCGAGCGCACCACTCCGGTGGTCAACGCCGGCACGCTTTACAGTTAGCGATGACCAGTTCCCGTGGCTGAACCCAACGCAAAGAAGGGCTTCCTGCTCCGCCTGCCACAACCGCTGTTCGACGAACTGCGGCGGTTAGCTGGGCAAGACATGCGCAGCATCAATGGGCAGATCGAATGGATCCTGCGCGATGCGGTGAAGAAGCGTGGCCGCGCGGTAGCAGAAGATCCTTTGCATGAAGAGCCTCACGGCGACCAGCCGCCAACTAGCTGATCGCTAGTTGGCGAGCTTTTGGCACCTCAACACGAGCAGCTGGGGCGTCGCTGGCCAACAGAGCGAAGCTGCGAAGCAACAAGTCTCCGTCGCCATCGGCGCGATGTTGCTGGTCACGGTCGCGCCAAAGAAGCGGTCACAGTGGTGACGACTAGCTCGAGTGGCATGGCGAACGATTCACGTGGCACGAACCGCACAAGCCCTTCTCAGCCTGCAACCTCGATGGTCGAAACCACGGTGTCAGGGATGCCGCGGCCACGACTTAAGTGACACCGCCAACGCCTGAAGATGTTGTTCTTTGTCCTGGCACCGTACTAACACTGGCACAGAAACAAGCTGTTTGAGCTAGCGACTGACGCTTGGGAAGTAGCGCTTGAGGGCTAGGAACCACTTCTCGAAGGTGTGCCAGCTGATGATTGCTAGCAGCCATGTTGCCACCGTGCAGGTAATCGTGAATGCGATGGTGATCGGGATCGCGCCGTAGTCTTGGCGCATCGAAAGCAACGTGGTCGGCTGCCACTTGAGCATGCGGCCGGCGACGAACTCGATGACCAGGAAGTGCGTCAGGTAGATGCAGTAGCTGTATTTGCCGAGCGATCGCAGGGGCAGCAGCGTCAATATTGGCTGCACGGTGCGCGAGGAGCGCGCCAGTGTTAGCAGGCCAACGCCGAGCAATAGCGCGGGGATCAGGCCCCACATCTGTTGGCCGGCGGATTCGGGGGTCGAGTTGCCGGTTGCGTAAGCCGTCGTGATCAGGCCACCAATGCCAAGCAGCGTGGTGACGGCACCAAACCAGGCGCGCGGCGGTGGCAGTTGGGACAGCAACGCGCCGGCGGCTAGCGCGTCCATGCGACACGGCGTCAAGAAGTGCGTCTTCTCAAAGCCTGCATCGATCAGCACAAACCGCACGACCAGAGCGGTGACAATCATCGCGACGCAAACGCGACGCAGCACGCGCTGGCTGACAAACCAAACCAGCGCCGGCCACACCAGGTAGAACTGTTCTTCAATCGCGAGTGACCAGGTGATCAAGCGCGCCGGGTCGAACGCGCGCTCGCCAAACAGCGAGTAGCGGATGTTCTGGTAGTAGAGCAGGTAAGACATCTGCTCGCCGCCGGTCGCCGGTGGACGATTGGGCAGCACGTAAAGCAGCAGGCAGATGACCAGATAGTAGAGCGGGAAGATGCGCAGCGACCGGCGCATGTAGAAGTTGCGAAAGTAAGGTCCCGCTGGCTGACCCTTCGCGCGCACCAGGATGCCGGTGATCAAGAAGCCGCTCAGCACGAAGAACACGTCGACGCCGCTCCAGCCAAGCATGGCGAGACGCGCGTAGGTGTTCTGCCCAATGTCGACGCCAAACAGCGGCGCGATGTAGAGGCAGTGCATGACGAGCACGAACAGGATCGCGAGGCCGCGCACTCCATCGAGGGCGGCAATGCGTTCGGGCTGTGGCAAGGCGGTCATGCGGGAAGAGATGTTGCGATGGCGGGCCCATCTACACAACAACCCCGCGGCATGTTATGCCGCGGGGTTGTTGTGGCCCGGCCTGTGGTTTGTACCGGGTACAGTACGCAGATTCCGGTTTGGGGGTCGGGTTTGGTTAGGCGCCGTATTTCTTGATGGCTGAGTCTAGCTTCGGTAGGACTGAGAGGATGTAGAGGGCGACGGCGCCGGCGGCACAGGCGATGACTAAGAAGAACCATGCGGGTTCCATTGAGCCTTGCAGCACTCCTAGGAAGCCGGAGAACTTGTTGCCGACGGCGGTGGCGAAGAACCAACCACCCATCGTCAAGCCGACGAAGCGCCTCGGACTGAGCTTGGTGACCAAGGACAGCGCCATCGGTGACAGGAATAGCTCGCCGACTGTGATGAGGGCATAGAAGCCCATTAACCACATCCCGCTGACCTTCACAGCGCCGTTGTCCGAGGTGAAGCCAGCGACCATCATCAAGATGGCGGCAATGCCGGTGACAACCATGCCTGACAAGATCTTGCGGGCCGTGCTGAAGTCGACGCCCTTCTTCAACAAGCGTGCGAAGAACAGCATGATCAGCGGCGTCATGAACACGACGAAGAACGCGTTCCACGACTGGTAGAGCTCCGCGTTCGCGGTACGTAGGTATTCACCACCTTGCTCAATCTGTGGTGGATCACCCTCGTAGAGCTTGTCGAAGCTCTCCTGCGAAACTAGGTAGGTCGCGTATTTGCTATCACCATCGGTCCGCACAAAGGCGACACGACGCTTCGCCTCGGAACCGCCATCGACCTTGACGCTGATCGACTTCATACCGTGCGAATCGGTACCCTCGACGATCTCAACCTTGTCGAAGATCTCGACGCTGAACTTCTCTAACTTCTCCTGCTCCGCGGAGAGAGCACCCTTCATAGGCAAGTCCACGACCGCAACACCTAGAGGCAACTTGCCGCTCAATTCGGTGAGGCTCGCCGCGCCCATCTTCTTCTGGCCGAACATCTTCTCCTGTTCACTCGAAGCGAGTGGCAACAGGGTCAGCTTGTTCGGGCGCGGAATGTCGTCGGCAGCGTTTGCGTAGTAACCAGGCAACGCGTTGCCAGCGAACACCGGGTCGCCGTTGATCCGGAACGTATCGGCGATCAGAACAATCGGGTCGTTCTGACCAAGTTGACGTGCCGTATTTTCATTGGCCCACGTCGTCATCGCACTGCCGTTAAGGTGCAGCACCATGAAGAACGTGCCGCCTGCTAGGTAGATCGGCAGCAGCGCCTTGAGGCCCGGCTTCTCTTCTTCGTTGGCCTTGTTGGACAAGCGTGCGAAGAACAACAGGATCGGGATAGAACCGAGCAAGAAGCCAAAGTCCGTCGGCTTGACGAGCTTGGTCATCGCTTCCGGCAACAAGTTGCCAGCAACCCACCAACCGGCGACGCCAATGATCAGGGCAGGGCCAAGAATCTTGCTGGCGATCTCACTGAACGGCGTGTCTTCCGGGTTGGTGCCAGGCGTGCGGTCCGCCTTAGCCAGGACCTTCCAACTGCTGAGCAAGATGGCAACCGAGATCAACATGCCGCAACCAGCAGCAACAAAGATCGCGTACCAACCTACTGTGTTGCGCATGTACGCCGCCAAGAAGTTGGCGAACAGCGCACCGATGTTGATCCCCATGTAGAAGATGTTGAAGCCGGCATCGCGCTTGGGGTCCCCCTTCTCGTAGAGGTTGCCGACCATCGCGGAAATCGTCGGCTTGAAGAAGCCGTTACCGAGACAGAGGAACACGAGTCCGGCCGGGAACGCCCACGGCTGCTGCGTCGCCAGCAAGAAGAAGCCGGTCGCAAACAACAGCCCCCCAAGCAGCACCGACCTTCGATACCCGAGGAAGCGGTCGGCCAGCATGCCGCCGACGTACGGCGTAAAGTAGACGAACGCGAGGTAGAGACCGTAGATCTCGTTGCCCTCATCCTGCGACCAGCCTAGGCCACCGTCATTCGTCGCGTAGAGCAACAGGACGCCGACCATCGTGTAGAACGCGAGGCGTTCCCACATCTCGATGAAGAACAGCCGGAAGAGACCTTTGGGGTGGCCAGTGAACATGGTTTCAGCGGGGGAGAGAGAGGGGGAGATTGAAAATGACTGCGGCCGTCAAATGACGGCCGCGTGGTGAGACTGCTAGCGGCGTGTCACTTCACGCCATGCATCAGCTTGTTGATCGGCTTAGCGAGCAGCAACAGCACGATGCCGGCGCCAACCGACATGTAGAGGATCGGCGTGTAGGCGCCGGTGTAGCCGCTGAGCGGTGCACCTTCGCCTTCTGGCGCACCTTCACCGGCAAGCGCCGAGAAGATACCAGCGACGTAGTTACCCATCGAGATCGACAAGAACCACGCGCCCATCACCATGCCGGTCATGTGCGCCGGCGCGAGCTTGGTCACCATCGACAAGCCAACCGGCGAGACACAGAGCTCACCAGTGGTGTGGAACAGGTAGACCAGGAACAGCGACAGGAACATGCCGGTGCTGTTCGACTCGAACGACGAGATCGCCAACAGGCAGACCGCAAAGCCAAGACCAACTTGGATCAGGCCGAGGCCGAACTTGGCGGGGATCGACGGGTTCTTATTGCGCTTGGCGAGGTAGACCCAAAGCCACGCGAACACCGGCGCAATCGCGATGATATAGACCGGGTTGACCGATTGGAACCATTCGAACTTGAAGCCCCCTTGCTCGCCGACATGGTCCTGCGCAAAGAAGTTTAGCGAGTTGCCAGCCTGTTCGAAGCACGCCCAGAAGAGCGCATTGACGAACAGTAGAATGATCAACGCGGTCAAGCGCTGCGAGACCACGCTGCCGAGTTTCATCCCGGAGTAGATCAAGAACGCGATCATCGCCCCCGACAAGGTCAGCAGCAGGTAGCCGGCAACTTCCTTGTATGCGAGCAACAGGTAGATGCATGGCGTCAAGGCCAAGCAGCACAGCGTCGTGATGGCGGTCCACTTGAAACCTTCCTTGCCAACCGGGACGCCACCCTTGCCTTGCAGCAGAGCGCCACCCGCCGCGAAGACACCGATGCCGAGCAACATGCCGGCGCCGGCCATGCCGAAGCCCCAGCGATAGTCCGGAGTGATGACCTGAACGCCTTCCTTCATGATGGCGGTAACGCCATCAACTTCGAATGCCGGTGTGCCCATCCAGTAGGACACGGCCACGCAGACGAGCGGTGCCATCAGCGCACCGATATTGATCCCCATGTAGAAGATCGTGAAGCCCGAGTCGCGGCGCGGATCGCCTTGCTCGTACATCTTGCCGACTAGCGTCGAAATGTTCGGCTTGAACAATCCGTTGCCGACGACGATGCCAGCGAGCCCCAACAAGAACATCGGTTCGCTTGGCACCAGCAGACAGAACTCACCAGCGGCCATTACCAGGCCACCGAGAATGATCGATCGGCGATAGCCAATCACCCGGTCTGCGACGTAACCCCCGAAGATGCCGGTCGCATACACGAGCGCGGTGAAGGCACCGAATGACAGCGACGCTTCTTCCTGTGGCTTATGGAACTGCTGGACGACATATAACGCCAGCAGAGCGCGCATGCCGTAGTAGCAGAACCGCTCCCACATCTCGGCGAAGAACATCATGTAAAGGCCGGGGGGATGGCCCTTCGGCACGGGCACGGCGCTGGCGTCGCTCAAGTAAGTCTCCTGACTAGAGTGGGGGGGGGTTCGAGAGAGGTGGAGAAGGCTACCCACGGGAAAGCCCACGGCCACTATGAAGGCGATTACGGGACACCTGTCTCGCCGACGAGTCGCATAGGCATCCAGC
>JBNMNW010000196.1:0-11064 GCA_051278165.1 Planctomycetota bacterium
TCGGCCGTTCTGCCATGCGCTTCCACCTGCTAACCCCGGAGATTCGAGAATTGCTGGCCGAGGGCCGGCATGCCGATCTCGTGGAGGTCCTGCAGGAGATGCACCCGGGCGACGCCGCGTCGATCCTGGGGGCGCTCGAGATCGAAGAGATCGCGACGATTCTTGGCCACCTGCCGCAAGACTTGGAACGCGACATCTTCTGGTATCTCGATCCCGAGGTTCAGGAGCACTACGTCGACGGCGTCGGCCACGACCGCGTGCAGCAGGTCGTGCAGGCGATGCTCAGCGACGACCGGGCGGAGTTCTTCGACCGGCTCGAAGAAAGCGTGCGCAAGCGACTGATGCCAATGCTGTCGACGGCCGCGCGCGAAGACTTGTTGCGCCGCGATTCGTTCGACGAAGACCAGGTCGGCTCGATCCTGATCACCGAGTATTCCGTTCTCGGCGCCAAGGCGACGGCGCAAAGCGCGATCGCTTCGCTGCGTCAGCAAGCGCCGAGCAAGGAGACGATCTACTACAGCTACGTGCTCGACCGCAGCGGCTTGCTGATTGGGTTCGTCTCGTTGCGTGACCTGATCCTCGCCGACGATCACGAGACCGTCGAAGAGTTGATGAAGACCGACCTCGTGTCGATCTCCGCCGACGCCGACCAGGAAGAAGCCGCGCGCATGATCCGCGACTACGACTTGATCGCGCTGCCGGTAGTCGACTCAGCCGGCAAGTTGGTCGGCATCGTCACGCACGATGATGCCGTCGACATTGTCGAAGAAGAGGCGCAGGAAGACTTCGAGAAGATGGCCGGTATCACCGGGCACGGCATCGAGGTCGGTGACTACGACTACATGGATGAGCCTGTGCTGCGCCAAGTCCGGCGTCGCGCTCCTGTCCTGTGTTTGCTGGCAGTGATGTGGGTGATCACGTCCGCGGTGATCACGCAATTCCACGCTTCGCTGTCATCGGTTGCACTGATCGCGATGCTACCCATGGTGATGGCAACCGGCGGCATGGTCGGCACGCAAGCCAGCGCGTTGGTGATCCGGGCGCTGACGATCGGCGACGTTGCCAAGGCCACCATCTCGCGCGTTCTGTGGAAGGAGCTACGCGTCGCCGGCTTCATGGGCGTCATGCTCGGGGCGATCGCGCTGATGGATACCGTGCTCGTCAGCTTGCTGCCCTCGGAGGCGACCGGGGCGCCGATCGTGCCTGATCCTAATGCACCGAGCGTTGCGTGGGTTGGACTCGCCATCGGCATCGCGATGATCGGGCACGTGCTAACGGCGGCGCTGCTTGGTGCAGTCACGCCCATCGTCGTCAAGAAACTGCGTGGCGACCCCGCAATGATCAGCACGCCTGCGGTCACGGCGATTGCCGACTTGACTGGGGTCGTGATCTACATCGTGACGGTAACGCTGATGCTGCCGGCTTGATCGGTGTCGTTGGCGGCAGTGCTGCTCTCGGCAGTGTCGTTCCCGGCAGTGTCGTTCTCGGCAGTGTCGTTCTCGGCAGTGTCGCTCTCGGCAGTGTCGCTCTCGGCAGTGTCGTTCCCGGTGAGCATGTCAGCTCGGTCCGTTCGCGAGCTTAGGCAGACGCCTTTGGCGACTCACCCACCGGCACCACGCACGCAATCGTCCCTTCATGAACGGTGACTGTCCAGCGCGCGAACTCGAAGCGCGTGTTGTCACCGAGCCGCACGCTGCGCATCGGCTTGCCTAAGCGAGGCAGTACGACCTCAACGGGCAAGCCAACCATCTCGGAACCGCAATCATGATGGCGCGAGCTGGCGAAGCTTCCCGCGATCGACACGACCACGCCGTCCGCGATCTCAACGAATCCTTGCGACGTGCCGACGTCCTTGCCCTCATACATCAGGCGAAGAATGCCGCGCTCGTGTTCGCAGCGGAACGGCGCGCCGTAGCGAGCGCACATGGCGGCGAGGTCGGATCCAAGCAGCGTCTCCTCGGTCGTGTCAGTCATCGTCATTCCTGCAGCTAAGCCTGCGACCAACAAAGAGGTGTGAAGGCGGAGCGAACTCCCAACCTACGCACGTCTCTATCAGTGAGTCTCTCAATCTCCAGGCAGTCCGACGCAGCGGGCCCCACGCTATTCCCGACTGCAGAACAAACTGCACGCCGGCCGGCAGATCGCCCGCGAAGAACTCAAAGCGCACATTGCGTCGATGGAGCAAAGCCGCTTAGCCGCATATACTTATGCGGCGTGAGCGATGCAGTAGCAGCAGCTATTCGCTCGAAACAGCAGCATTGGCTGCAGGCGGGCAACGATCCAAAGGCGCACGAAGCACTCGCGGTAGCCGCGCTCAGTGCAAACCTGCGCGGCCAACTGCAGACTCACCCAGCCGCAGCAGTTCGCGCCGCACGATGCGGTCACGCCGCATCTGAACCTGCGTACTGTACCCGGTACAAACCACAATGCGGTCAAGCAGACACGAACTGGTGGTTTGTACCGGGTACAGTACGCAGGTTTTGCGGGGTGTGGTGTTACTCCTTGAGAACCTTGGCGCGTAGGTATTCGCGGTTCATGTCGGCGATGACACGCACCGAGATTTCCTTCGGGCAAACGGCTTCGCACTCGTTCTGGTTGGTGCAGTTACCGAAGCCCTCTTCGTCCATCGTCTGCACCAAGTTGCGGACACGGCTATCGCGCTCGACTTGGCCTTGCGGCAGATGCTTGAAGTGCGACACCTTGGCGCCAACGAACAGCATTGCCGACGCGTTCTTGCAGGCCGCGACGCAGGCGCCACAACCGATGCATGCCGCGGCGTCGAACGCCCTGTCAGCGTCGGCTTTGGGAATCGGGATCGCGTTGGCATCCTGAGGCGCCCCGGTGTTGACCGAGATGAACGCACCGCTCTGCACGATGCGATCAAACGAACTGCGGTCTACGACCAAGTCGCGCGTGACCGGGAACGCCTTCGCACGCAACGGCTCGATGTAGATCTCGGCGCCGTCTGGGAAGCTGCGCATGTGCAGCTGGCACGTTGTCGTGCCTTTCTGCCCATGAGGAACGCCATCGATGACGACGCCACAGGATCCACAGATGCCTTCGCGGCAGTCGTGATCGAATGCGACCGGTTCTTCACCCTTGAGGGTCAACTGCTCATTGAGCACGTCGAGCATCTCAAGGAAAGACATGTCAGGCGACGCGTTGTTCAGCTCGTAGCGAACCATGCGACCGTCTTGCTTGAAGTCGGAGTTGGTGCTCGCCTTAGACTGACGCCAGATGTGGAGGATGACCTTCATTTGTAGCTCCGCACGGCGAGCGCCACGTTGTCGAACTTCAGCTCTTCTTGATGACGAACGGCGTCCTTGACCTCGCCCTTGTGTTCCCAAACAGCGGTGTGCGCGAAGTTATCGTCGTCGCGCTGCGCCTCACCGGCGTCTTGCCATTCCTCGCGGAAGTGGCCACCACACGACTCACGCCGCTCGAGTGCATCGCGGCACATCAGCTCACCAAACTCTAGGAAGTCGGCCACACGGCCGGCCTTCTCAAGCGATTGGTTGAGCGATTGACCATTGCCAAGCACCTTGACGTCCTGCCAGAACTCCTCGCGCAATGCAGGGATCTCTCGGAGCGCCTCCTTGAGACCATCGGCGGTGCGAGCCATGCCGCATCGATCCCACATGATCTTGCCGAGTTCCTTGTGGAAGTGATCGACGGTGCGCTTGCCACCAACCGACAGCAGCTTGTTGACGCGGCCGTTAACGGCCGCCTCAGCTTGCTTGAACGCTTCGTGGTCCGTTGTGATGGTGCCCGCCTTCTCGCCAGCTAAGTAGCCGCCAACCGTGTAAGGCGCGACGAAGTAGCCATCGGCCAGTCCCTGCATCAATGCCGAAGCACCGAGGCGGTTGGCACCGTGGTCACTGAAGTTGGCTTCGCCGAGCACGAACATGCCAGGGATCGAGCTCTGCAGGTTGTAGTCCACCCACAGGCCACCCATCGTGTAGTGCACGGCTGGGTAGATACGCATCGGCTGCTTGTAGGGGTTCTCAGCCGTGATCTTTTGATACATGTGGAACAAGTTGCCGTAGCGCGCCTTGATCGCGGGCTCGCCTAGACGCGCGATCGAATCGCGGAAGTCTAGGTAGACACCGAGTCCTGTATCACCAATGCCGAGCCCCTTGTCGCAGGACTCCTTGGCGGCGCGCGACGCGATGTCACGCGGTGCCAGGTTGCCGAAGCTCGGGTATTTGCGCTCCAAGAAGTAGTCGCGCTCGACGTCCGGAATCTCATGCGCCGGTCGCTTGTCGCCCTTCTTAAGCGGGGTCCAAACGCGACCGTCGTTGCGCAACGACTCACTCATCAACGTCAGCTTCGACTGGTGTTCGCCGCTGACCGGAATGCACGTCGGGTGAATCTGGGTGTAGCACGGGTTGGCAAAGCCTGCCCCTTTCTTGTGCGCACGCCACGCTGCCGTCACGTTGCAGCCCTTGGCGTTGGTGCTCAGGTAGAACACGTTGCCGTAGCCACCCGTCGCCAGCACCACACAGTCGGCGGCGTGCGAACGCACTTCGCCGGTAACCATGTCGCGCACGACAATGCCCTTAGCATGACCGTCAATCTTGACCACATCGAGCATCTCGGTGCGGTTGTACATCTTGACCGTGCCGAGGCCGATCTGACGCGACAGCGAGGCATACGCGCCTAGCAGCAACTGCTGGCCGGTCTGGCCGCGGGCGTAGAACGTGCGACTGACCTGCGCGCCACCGAAGCTTCGGTTGTCGAGCAAGCCCGAGTAGTCACGTGCGAACGGCACGCCTTGCGCGACCGCTTGGTCAATGATGTTGACGCTGCACTGCGCGAGTCGGTAGACGTTGGCTTCGCGAGCGCGGAAGTCGCCGCCCTTGACCGTGTCATAGAACAGGCGCCAAACCGAGTCGCCATCGTTGCGGTAGTTCTTGGCGGCGTTGATGCCACCCTGAGCCGCAATCGAGTGCGCGCGCCGCGGGCTGTCTTGGTAGCAGAAGCACTCGACTTGGTAGCCGAGTTCGGCCAGCGACGAAGCCGCCGCAGCACCTGCTAGACCACTACCAACGACCAGCACTTTGTATTTGCGCTTGTTGGACGGGTTGACCAAGTTGAGATCGAACTTGCGGCTATCCCACTTGTCTTGGATCGGGCCGTCCGGAATGCGTGAGTCGAGGTTCATTGGGTTCCTCCTACTAGGCCAAACATGACCGACAGCGAAAGGAACGCGTTGCCGCCGGCAATCGCCAACGCCACCACGAACGACACGGTCTTGATCATCGGAGTGTAGCGAGCGTGATGGATGCCTACAGTCTGCGCCATGCTCTGCAAGCCGTGGCTCAAATGCAGGAACAGCACTACCTGGAACACGGCGTAGGCAATCGCAATAGCCGGGTTGCCGAAGCTTGTGGTCACCATCGCATAAACGTCATGACCATCCGCACCAGCGGCCTTCAGCTCATGATGCGCTGGATTGGTTACCCCAAACGTGAAGTGCAGCAGGTGGTAGATGATGAAGACCAACAGCGTCAGACCACTGAACAACATGGAGCGCGAGGCCATATTGGCCTGCACCGTGTTGGGTTTGTGGTAGGCCACCGGCCGCGCCGCCTTGTTGGCGCGCGACAAACGGATCGCGGTAGCTATGTGCAACACGAAGATGGCCAACAGGCCGATCCGTGCGAGCCACAACAGCGGGCCGAGGTCGTGTAGCCACTTCGCGTAGCTATTGATCTTGTCGGGCCCCTGCAGCAGTTGCAGATTACCGAGTAAGTGAGAAACGACGAAGCCGAAGAGCATGAGCCCGGTGACCGCCATGGTCACCTTGCCGCCGATCGACGACCGCCAGAAGGAAGTCAGCCAAGACATTAGAGGTAGAGACGATCCGCATCGGGCGGGTCGATTGCAACACCGAGTCCAAGCGCTGACTAGTTACCTCTCTACCGAGGGTCCGATTTGAGCGGTGTCTTACCCATCGAAACCAGTCCGCGCAGGGCATCAGCGGCCCGCAGATCGAGCTTCCTGATGCGATCTGGCGGCAGCAGTAACAAGCGCCCATTCGTCGGATTTGGCGAACTAGGCACAAATACGACCGAATGCTCTTCGCCATCGGGGCCAGGGGCCGATCCGGTCACCAAGCCGATCTCAAAGCCATCGTCGACAGCCACTGCCACCACCGCCTCAAAAAAACGATCGCGCGTCGAGTCGTAACCGAGAACTTCTTTTAGTGACTGGTAGAGCGAACCGAGGATCGGCAGCTTCTCAAGCACGGCGTCAACGCGCCGCCACAGCCACTTGCCCAAAAACGTCGTCACAAAAAGGCCGACGAAATAGATGACCGCCAGCGCCAACAGCAAGCCGAGGCCGGGGAAGTACCAAGGCACTTCTCCGCGCCAGGACTCGGTCAACACGCTCTCAAGGTAGGCGACCCCCAGCACCGTGCCGCCAATCGGTAGCAGCGCGACGATGCCGCCAATGAGACAACGGGTGACGTGACGCGTAGGAGTGTTCATGGCTGCGCGCAGCATACGCCGTGGCCGGAGCTGGCCCGGGCACAATTCACTGCCACACCGTAACGACGTAGAGAGTTACTTACGTAGACTTCACGACCATCCCGCCCAGGCCTCACCATCCAGAACGAACGCGAACCCGCCGCTGAGGCCACCGACTACGTCGTCGTCGAGACCGACACCGCGCACAGCAACTACGACGCGCAACTCGCAACGTGGCTACACGAAACCGAGCGCGAGCGCGGCTTCGTCGAGCGACTGCCGTTCCCACGGCATCACCAAATCTCGACCGCCGTGCTCGAACGGGACTACCGGACGGTGCGTGTCGAAGCAGGCCCCGATGCCAGCTGGCACTTTGACGTGAACCTGCCGATCTCGGCACAAGTAGAGACCACCGCGCGAGCAGCTACTGGCGAAGCCCCACCGGCAACGCTGGCGAAGATTCGGTTGATGGGTTCGGGCGCGCGCATCGACGTCATCGGCCTCCGCCTAACGGGCCACGAAGACGTGGCGAGCTGGCTCGATGAATGGCTTGAGCAACTTGGCATGACGCCGATCTCCAGTCGGCCTCGCACGACGCAGCACGGCGTCATGGGCGACATCCTCGCGACCAAGCGCAGCAAAGGCGGAGTCACGGTCGCGCGTTACGCAACGGTGCGCGAAGGCGAACACACGTTCGTGCTCGTGCTGCGCACACCGCTCGCGAACTACCGGTTGGTCGCGCATGAGTTCATGCTCGCGGTGTCATCGTTTCGCGCAAGCAACGATTCCGCCCTGTAGTCCGGCCAGTTGCGAACGACGGCCTGCTACAATGACGGCCTGTTGCAACGACGGCCTGTTGCGAACGACGGCCTGTTGCAACGACGGTCGGCAGCGAACGACGGTCGGCAGGCGCGCACGGCTCTGGCTAGCCCTTCCGCACGCCCTTCCGCTGCATGAACCAGAGACCGTCTTCGGCCCACTGCGAATACTTCGGATCCTTCAGCAGCTTGGTGTCGCGACGCACCATCATTGGCAGCATCAAGCGCCACGCCATGCGGATGAGCTTCGACTTCATGAACACGTAGAACATGTTCGTGCCGTGGCTCGAAAAGTAGTGATAGAACTCCTTCTCGATGACGTCGTAGTGATCGTGGAAGTACTTGTCGAGGTCGATGTGCTCGCCGAAGAACTCCTTGCCGGCGGGACTCTCATCACGAATGTCGACGACGCCTTCGGCGGGTGGCTTGGGCGGTTCGGTCAGCGACGTTTGGCCGGTGACTTCAAAGTAGAACTGGAAGTCGAAGCGCTTTGACCAGAACTTGCTCTTGGCCTTCTTGAGGAAGTACTGACGCACTGCGGGAGCCATGCCCTCGTGGTTGGGCTCGACGAACAGCATGTAGCCATCGGGCCGCATGTGGTTCGCGACGATGTGCTTCATCGCGCCATCAAAGCCAGGGAAGTGGTGCAAGCTGCCGTGTGACGTCAGCAGGTCGACCGGTTCTTTAGGCTGCCACTTCATGACATCGCCGGCGACGAACTCGCACAGGTGATCGATGCCCTGCTCTTTTGCCATGCGCTTGGCGGTCTCGATCTTCTTCTCGGACAGGTCAATGCCGATCGACTTGATGCCGCGCTTGGCAGTCGCGTGGCACAGCCAGCCGTTGCCGCAACCGATATCGACAAGGCTCTTGATGTCCTTGTGCGCACTGAGCAGACGCAACAACGTCTTCACTCGTGGCTTGATGATGATGTCGGCAAGCTTTGGCACGAACCGCCAGTCGTGCGGCCGCTGGTAGAGGCTGTCGATCTTGTCTTCTTGCAGATCCCAGAACTCGCCTTCCTTCTTGAGCAGTTGCTCCGGATCTGACGGCTTCGAGTCTTTTGACCCGTGATGATGGTGATGAGAATGGCTCACGGCATGGACCTAGCAGAAGCGACTGCGGGAGCCTAGCTCCATTTGGGAGTCAGTCAAGGCGAGCTGGGCAGCACTCCCGCTGCGAGACCAATCAATCGTTCGTAGACCGCGTCGATGGTCGCAGGCAGCGTCGAGGTGCCGGCGGTAAGACCGACCACTTGCCGACCGTCGAACCAATCAGGATCGAGCTCACTTTCGTTCTCAATGTGCACCGTCGCAATGCCTCGCTGCTGACCGCGAACGACCAACTGCCGGGTGTTGTTGGACTCGCGGCCACCGACGACGACCAAGGCATCAATGTGCGGCATGAGCGCTTCGAGTGCTGCGCCGCGCGCCTTGGTTGGATTGCAGACGGTATCGATCAAACGAATATCGGCGTGGCCGTTCTCGCGGCGGATCGCCAGCATGATTTCGTCGACCCGCTCGCTCGGCGTCGTCGTTTGGCAAACCACGCCAATCCGGCGTTCGGACCACCTAACGACGTTTTGGACAACCTGCACGACCACCGCGTCATCGAGGTCTTCAACCATGCCGCGCACCTCGACGTGGTCCGGCCGACCAATCACGATCACCCGCCGTCCATCAGCCTGCAGCAGCTGCGCGGCATCATGTGCCTTGTGCACCAAAGGGCACGTCGTATCGATCAACGTCTTGCCTGCCTCACGCAGCTTCTGACGTTCGCGATTGCTGACGCCGTGCGCCGTGATCAACACCTGAGGCGTTGCCGGCACTTGGCGAGAGTCCTCGTGCGACTGATGGAAACCGCGCGATTCCAGCAACTGCAAGACCTCTCCGTTGTGCACCAACTCGCCATGGATCGTCACGGCTGACGGGTCAGCGACCTGCTCGATCGCCGACAGCGCATCGCGCACTCCAAAGCACATGCCCATCGCATCCGCTCGTTTCACCTGCATATGGTCCTCATCGACTTTGCATTATAAAGCACTTGAGAAGAACAACAAGCCCCCTGCCAGGTCAAAGTTGATCGACATGCGAACCATGTGTCGGGCACGCCCACGGGAGATCCCGCGCAATGGAGCCGGCCGCGCTCTGCCGGGACCTACGCCACTGTTCTTATCGGCCTGCTAGCCGCATGGCCGTGCACGCGCTCAGCAGCCGAGCAGGCGGCGAAGTCGCGAACGTCCGGAACAGGCCTTGCGATCGTGCAAACCCGCCACTTGGCAGCTGCTCGAGATCAGGTGATTTCGCGTTCTCTCGTGCCGCGGGCAGACCGCGACGGACTTCCCGACGGCTCGGAGCAACCTTGTTGCTCGACGCGCTGCACACGATGCCTGACGGGAGCGCTCTTTCGGTAACCGTCACGAACACCGGCATCGGCAGTTTGACTGACACGTCGCGGCACCCAATGCACAGATCACGGCAACCTCAGCAGCGAGGCACAGTGCATGATTTATGATCAGCCTGTCATGCTTCCAAAGTGCGTCGCTTCGATCGCTCAATAGAGCCTCGATCTAGTGCTAGATCCTTGCCGTTACGATTGCGGAACACGCGGTCACATTCCCCCAACAGCTGCCGAGATCAACGCCTTGGATCTGATTTAGTTCTGCCTCAGGATCACGCCACGATTGCCGACGATCTCGCCCGCCGAGCCCTCATTATGGGCGCAACCAGCCCAGTTCCAAATCGCGAAAGACGAACAGAGCGTGCGCCATTTCGCGTAGAGGACACGACCTGGACTGAGCCATGAAGTGGTGTCCGCTGCAGTCGTTGCAGCAAGAACGAATTTGGCACAGCGCTTGCCTTAAGGCGCTCATGCACGCTTCCCCACGCCGCATGTCGTTCGCCATGCAATTGCCAACCTTCGCGTTGCTTGCGGTGACCAGCGGGTGCCTCTCCAACGACGGACACTCAGCCACCCAGCAACCCGACGTAAGCCACGTCATCATCGCAGCACCGAAGGTCACGAACCAAAAACCAGTGCACCTGTTTGGCGTCCACAACGTCGTCACCTACGCACAAGACTTGGTGTGCGGCGGCGTCCCCGAAGGCGCCGAGGGCTTTGCGACCCTCAAGGCTATGGGCATCAAGACGGTCATCTCGGTGGATGGTGCCACACCGGATCTGGACAACGCCAAGGCCAACGGCTTGCGCTACGTGCATCTACCCATTGGCTACGACACCGTGATTGTGGCGCGTCAACAAGAACTCGCTCGAGCCATCATGAACGTCGAACGCCCAATCTACGTGCACTGCCACCACGGCAAGCACCGCAGCGGGGCCGGGCTCGGAACCGCCATGATTCGCGCGGGGCTCATGACCGTTGACGAAGTCAGCAACCGCATGCGCGTGTCCGGCACCTCTAAGAACTACGCTGGGCTTTGGCAGAGTGTTCGGGAGGCACGGCCAATGGCCCCCGAGCTGTTGATCGCCGACCCGGCCTCCTTCCCCAGCATCACCCAAGTGACTGGCATGGTCGCGATGATGGCAGAACTCGACGAGGTCTTGGATCTCGTGCGCCAATCCCACAAGGCCAATTGGCAGGCACCAAGCGACCATCCGGACCTAGTCGCTGAGAAAGAGACGCGACGCCTTCGCGATCTGTTCCGCCGCCTGCGCGACGAACCAGAGAGCCAGCAGCTTCCCGATGGCTACCAGCAGATGCTGGGACACACGATCGACCTGACGGACCAACTCGATCGCGCCGTTCGCAACGGC
>JBNMNW010000197.1:0-11038 GCA_051278165.1 Planctomycetota bacterium
TGCTGCTCGGATCGCTCTCGTCAGCCAGCGTGACGCGGAATACACCCTTGTCATCTTGATCCGAAACGATCAGCCGGCCCTTGGGATCGAAGGCCATCGCGACCCAAGAACCCTGCGACTTCGGCACGGTGTAGAGCAACTCGGCATCAAAGCCTTCGCGCAGGGTGATCTGCGTATCGGCATCGAGCACAAAGGCTGCTTCCTGTTCGTCGGCGGCCGTGCAACCAGATGCGCCATGCGCGACGATCACGAGGAGAATCAGGATCCAAAACTGCTTCATTGCGATCATCATGCGGCAACGCGTAGTGAAAGCACTGCCAAGAATCGTCACCCTGTCGTCGCAAACCACGCCCAGCTTCCTTTGCTCATGCCTGCCACCACCACCTGGATTGCAGCGATGATGTTCGCGCTTGGCTTCGTAGCCCAAGCCACCAGCCAAGAGCTGCCCAACATCATCATCATCTACGCCGACGACCTCGGCTACGGCGACCTGTCGAGCTACAACCCCGACGCCGCCTACAAGACGCCGCGACTCGATCGCATGGCGGCCGAAGGCATGCGCTTCACCGATGCGCACAGCCCAGCCACGATCTGCTCGCCATCGCGTTACGGCCTATACTCTGGGCAGATGGTCTGTCGAACGGGACGTCGACCACGTGCGTTCGAAGGACCGGGAGGACCGAGCTTCATCAAGCCCGGTGAACTAACGATCGCGCAGATGCTGCAACAACAGGGCTATCGCACCGGAGTGTTCGGTAAGTGGCACGTTGGCCTGACCTGGCGCGACCAGGAGGGCAAGCGGCTCGGCGGCGGCTTCAAGAACTCGCTGCTGATCGACTACCAGAAGAGCACCCCGCTGATCGATGGTCCCAATGCACTTGGCTTCGACGAGTCATTCATTACGCCGAACTGCCCCACCACCGACCCACTCTACCTCTACATCGTAAACGGCATGGTGCCGGTGCCCGCGAGCCAACGACACAACCGCAAGCTGCTGCCGAACCCTGGTGGCAAGTGGCGCTGGGACAACGACGAGGGCTGGATGTCACCTGGTTACCGCTTCGTCGACGCAGACCTGCTGTTTTATGACAAGACGGTGGCGTTCGTTCGCGAGCATCGCAAGAGCCACCCTAAGCAGCCGTTCTTCGCCGTGTTCTCGACGCAGATCGCGCATGCACCGGTGCTGCCAGCCGAAGAGTTTCGCGGCAAGACCAAGGCGGGTGCTCGTGGTGACTTTGTGTTCGAACTCGATGCATTGGTCGGTCGCGTGCTCGATGAAGTTGCTGCACTCGGTATCGACGACAACACGCTGATCCTGTTCAACTCCGACAACGGCCCCGAAACGCTGCACACCGTGTGGATGCGTCAAGACCACAACCACGATGCCGCCGGTGGCTATCGGGGCATGAAGCGCGACGGCTGGGAAGGCGGCCATCGCGTGCCATTCATCGCTCGCTGGCCTGGCCGCATTCCTGCAAACCAAGTGTCATCGCAACTGACCAACACGACCGACATCTTCGCCACCATTGCGTCCGTCGTCGGATTCGAACTTCCCGACGACGTCGCTGTCGACAGCTTCGACATGCTGCCGGTAATGCTTGCGACCCAGAAACAAGGAGAGTCAGTGCGACCGCACATGTTGACCCAGAGCTTCCGCGGCGAGTTTCAGCTTCGCATGGGTGATTGGAAGCTGCTGAATCATGCGGGCTCGGGCGGCAACAGCTACGACAAAGGTCAACTGCACAAATACCAGCTGGTGGAGTCTGCTCCAGGAGCCGACGGCCAGCTGTTCGATCTTGGTAAGGATCCGGGCGAGACCAAGAACCTATTTGTTGCCGAAGTCGACCGCCGCTTGGCCATGCAGACAAGACTAGCGGAACTCACCGCTCCAACCGGCGGGCGCACGGCACGGCTAGGCAGGAAGCCGGTGGGCATCGAGAACATCCCCCGCCTAGACCAGCGCTAGGCGGATCGTGCTCGGGGTTTGCGATGAGCCGACGGCGCACTCTGAAGGTCTACGCAAGCAAATAACCACGTAACCAACTACTGAATCGTCGTCGACATCATCGGCGTCAACCGCAAGCCAAGCGGGCCTGTGACTTCTTGCAGCAACGCCTGCGCATGCAACTCAAGACCAACGAGTCCTTGGGGCGCGGCACCAAGCAGCTCAGTGAACGAACCGGTGCCATCATTAAGCAGCACACGATCTAAGCTATTCGGGGAGCCGCCAACAAACAGATCTACGTCGCCGTCCTCCTCCACATCTCCGAACGAACACGAAGCAGGGGTCGTCGGCAGCACCGGCAGAGGCGTGGCCGTGATGTCGGTGAAGACCATGCCACCATCGTTGCGCCACAGCCACGGCGGACCTTCAGGGATGGCCAGATCGAGATCGCCATCGATCTCGCCAACATCGTTCTCCCCAACATCGTTCTCGCCAACATCGATCTCGCCAACATCGATGGTGTTGACTCCATTCGTCAAACTGGCCGGCAGCGTCACCAGCTCGAACTGCGTCGCTTGGGCGCGCAGCGAAGAACCGATCACCGCAACAGCCATGAAACCTGCGAGGACAGCGGCTACGTGAGGGGCGCGCATGTGCCGCAGTCTACTGCCGAGGCGCAACACTTGCTCTTGGTGCCACAACAATGAGGCAGCGACTAGCGGCCAATAACCCGCCTGGAACCCTCACAGTGGCAAATTCACACACGTGCATTTGCACCGACCGCGGTTACACACTTCCCCAGTTTGACAGACACTCCCGTCAGTTCCCGCCGCGTGCTCGCACTATGGTGGCCGCTCGCCAGCAGCTGGCTGCTCATGGGTGTCGAGATGCCAATGCTCGCGGTCGCCATGACCCGTATGCCCGGTGGCGATCCGCACCTGGCAGCACTGGGCGCGCTGGTTTATCCGCTGTCCATATTGATCGAAGCGCCGATCATCATGTTGCTGGCTGCATCGACGGCACTGGTTCGCAACCTCGACATTCATGAGCAACTGCGGCGCTTCGCTCACGTGTCGGCTGCCGTGCTCACGGTCATCCACATGCTGGTCGCGTTTACGCCGGCATTCGACTTCATCGCGCTCGACTTGATTGGCGTGCCCAACGCCATCGTCGAACCCGGTCGCATCGGCATGCAGATCATGACGCCGTGGACCTGGTCGATTGCCTACCGCCGCTTCCAGCAGGGTGTTTTGATCCGATGCGAGCAATCCAAGCTCGTCGTGTATGGCACCATGATTCGCCTATTAGCGAACGTCTTGGTGCTTGCCGTTGGCCTCTCGGTCGGCACCTGGTCAGGCATTGTAGTCGGCACTATCGGCATCGTCTGCGGCGTTATTGCAGAAGCCATTTGGGCTGGCTGGTGCTTCCATCGGTTCGCCAAACCCAAGCTTCGAGCGCAACAACTTGGGCGGCAACAGCTCGATGCAAGCCACGTTGAGGCCCCACTGGCGTGGCCTAAGTTCGCGGCATTCTATATCCCGTTGGCATTCACGCCGCTGATCACCATCGTCATCCAACCGATCGGTTCTTGGGCGATGAGTAAGATGCCCAACCCGCTGATGTCACTCGCGGCATGGCCAGCGGTCTATGGCCTGGTCTTTTTGACCAGAACCGCTGGCTACGCGTTCAACGAAGTGGTCGTGGCCTTGGCCGGCAAACCCGGCGGCCACCAATCGCTGCGCCGATGTGGCTATGGCATTGCGGCAGTTACGACCATAGTGATGTTGCTGTTGGCGACTACGCCGCTCGGCGAATGGTGGTTCGGCACAGTGACCGGCCTGTCACCAGAATTGACCGCCCTCGCCAGCGCGTCGTTGCTGTTTGCAGTCTTGATGCCCGGCTATGCCGTCGCGCAGAACTACCACCAAGGCCTGCTGGTGCACAACCATCGCACGCGGCCGATCACCGAGGCCGTCGTGCTCTACCTCGTGATCTGCTCCATCTGCCTGGTCATCGGCGTCGAGTATCTGCAGGACGTGCAAGGCATCCAGGTGGCGCTGGGGTCGTTCACGATTGCCGGGCTCATGCAAACGGCGTGGCTGTTACTGCGACGGCGGGGTATGCCGCAGCAGGAAATCACGGCCGGCTAAGAACCGCCAATCGGACCAGCAGTTTAGGTCACGCCCGCAGCTGCAGACCTACCTGGAATGCTCCTGTGCCCAGCAGCGCGATTCGCGCACCTCGCTGATTACTTCAGCGTGATCGTGCGCGGCCAGCCGACGAACTGCTTCGCGTCGTCCTTGGTCACGTCGGCATACCGTGGCCAGCATTCAAACGTGACCGCGTTGTTCTGCTTATCGAACCGGATCAAGCCATAGCCGGCGCCGTGCGAGTCCGCCTCGGGATTGGCGTAGGCATGCATGGTGACCTTGTTGGCTAGACCATCAAGGTAGTCGCCGGTCCACGGCAGCACACTCTTCGGGTCGCGGGCACCACCGGCAACCTCGCCTTCGGGCCACCACCAGCGACTGTAGATTGAGTTCACGATCGCGGGCACAACGAACGCCCACGGTCCATCGCGATACTCATCGATGCCGTGTTGGATCAACGTCGCTAGGTGTTGGTCGCCGGCGATGTGCACCGCGTTCGCCGCACGGATCAAGCGCAGCGCGTCGTTGCGTCCACTCTGCGGCCAACCATTGGAGTCGAGGTCGGCGTGCAGGCGATTCTGCTTCGAGCCGTGCAGATGGGCGCCGCCACAGAACCCGGTTTGCGACAACACCGCGCGCATCGCGATACCGTCCTTGGGCTTGCCCCAGGTTGCCAAGAACTTGTGCTGCCGCTCGCCGAGCAGCACGAGACCTTCGAGGTCGATACTCTTCGGATCGTAGTCGGGGTTGGTGATGTGGTCCGGCCGCGGCCCTTGCTTCGGAATCGTGCCGGCAGGCCCCGTCTTCCACTTGCGGTCTTCAAGGATCGCGAAGCTGATGCCGCCGAGCACATACTCGGTGAAGTAGACGCCAATGCCCTGAGCGATCGGTGCCGGATCAACCGGGTCCGGCAGGTGCGCGGTCTGGCCGCGCTCAACCATGCGCACGTATTCCGGATGATGCATGTAGCCACCGTCAGCACCACCACCGAGCTTGCTGACGGCGCCAGCTTCCCCCCAAAGGTTGGCGTGACCAACGTCGTGGTCGTCCGGGATCGTGATGCACGGGCGATCGCGGAACGCATCGCGAAACTGCAGACCAAACTTGAGCCACGCCGCCGTGTGCTGGGCGTGGTCGTAGCTTTGGTCGCCGGCAAAGAACAGCAGGTCGGGATCCTGATGGCGAAGATTGCGAACGAAGTTCGGGCGCATGCCGCGGTCCTTCTTCGAATTGCACGACAACGCCGCGATCACGATCTCGTTCTGGTCGGGTGCCTTGCGCACCAAGCCTTCGAACATCGCGTCCTTGCCGTGTCGCAGCCGATAGCGCACATCCTTCGAAGCATCCCAGCCGTCGACGCGAAAGCACGTGGCCCAGCCCAAGTCGTTGACCTTCTGCCGCTTCAACTCCAGCCACTTGCCGGCCTGCTCGACCTCCAAGCGCACCGTGCGATCTTCCTTGGGATACAGCGGGAACAACTGCGCCGTCATCTTCAATGCGCCGTTGTGCACCGTGTAGATGCCGAATGCTACGACCTGATCGCGCGGCACGAACACATCGACGATCGGCGACTTCTTGCGGTTCCACCAATCGTTGACGCACACCGAATCGAGCTTTTTGCCGAACGGTGCGATGACCGGTGGATCGCCGTGTTGGCCGCAAAGCGAGGTCGCGGACAGTAGCAGGGCAAGAACGGAGAGCTTGGTAACACGCATCGACCGCAGTGTAGATCGCCGGGGCACCGCGCCCATACCGCCAATTGCCGGTTTCAGCGGCCGCTGCCAGACTCAGCGGACGGATCTTCTTTGGCCGATGCCGGTAAGTCAGTCGCCAGGTCGGTCGCCAGGTCATAGCTCCAAGCGCGCCCAAAGGCCAAACGAACCGCGATGTTGCGCTGCGAGCCATCGAGCGCACCACCAGTAATCTGCGCGCTCGCCTCGCGATCGGCGGCGCGCAACGCACGCGTCGGCGCCAGCGTTACCGGCACGGGTCGCACGTTGCCAAACTGGAACAGAGCCGCCTCAGACCGCGCCAACAGCACTGCGAGTGCCTGCAGGTCGAGATGCTCGGACGGCACCGCCGTCTTCGAGTCGAACGCGGCATAAGCCGCGCTCGCAAGGCCGCCACCAGACAAACCAAACCGAGCGATGCTCTCGCGCCCGACGAAATACAATGACCGCCAACCATCCGTATGCATGGCAGCGATGCGCCCCGCAACCAACAGCGCCTCGGGACCAGCTTCTAGCCAGGTCACGCGCGGCGTGTTGTTGAAGAGCTTGACGCGGTCCTTCTGCAACTGCTCTTCCAGGTGGCCAATGAGACGCTCAGACTCCTTGCCACCCGGCGTGAACGTCTTGAGACGCTGCATGAGCTGATGCTGGCCGCAACGCCGCTCGTCACAAACGACGCCGACACCAGGAACCAACCACAAATCGCGAAGGAACGGTTCGCTGCCATCCTGCTCCGAGCGAATGCGAATGTGTTCGGCCTTGAACTTGCCCGCTGGCACATCGATTGACTCGTTACCGAGCGACTCCGCCCGGTGATGCCACTCACCGACACCAGACTCCCCCGCTCGATTGCCGCTGCCCAAGTCCGCTCCCAGCAACGGGCCGAGCCACTGCCATTGCTGTGGTCTGACGGCGTCCAGCTTGTTGCGATGCCAGATCTGCATCGGGGCTGCTGCTGCATGCAACGACCCGCGCCGCAGCATCGACTTGATCGCATGCTGCAAGACTTGATCGCCGGTCACCGACCACAGTTCGAACGTCGTGATGCCCTGTTCGCCGCGGCCGACACGAAGCTGATGAAGCTCGGTTCCGTCCGGCATGTGCGCCGTGCTCTCGGCGGTCACCGTGTATAAAGACGGCTCGCCCGCCGCTGGCTGCTCGGGGCTGGTCTGGGTCACGAGGTACTGCCAAGAAGCACCCGCGCGCAGCCAACTCGCACCTACAACGGCGGGGCCTTGCTCGGTCTGCGTCGCCTGCGCCGATGCGATCGAGCAAAGGGTCACCAGAGCGGCGGTCAGGGCAACGAAACTTCGATTGGCTTGCATACGGATCCCTTCTCGATTCATGGCGCGGGCTAGAACCCTGGTACTACTTGCACCGAAACGCGGAACTTGCCCAGAAACTCCAACTGCTGGTTGGGATTGTAGACAAGCCAGCAGCGAGCGTCACAGAATGCTGATGTTGCTGGGGACTCGTGACCTCGGTGTCTAGGCTTGCCACAGTGAGCCCTGCCCCCAAGAAACCCGGCGAACCGTTCTTCACCGTACTCGCGATTCTGGCACTAGTCGTTGTGCTCGCTGGCTTCGCGCCGAGCTTCTACCTGCGCGGCAGCGACCGACCGCCGCTGTCGTCGATATTCCTGTGGCACGGCATCAGCCTGACCGCGTGGTATGTGCTGGCGATCGTGCAGGGCGCGTTGGTCGGCGTACGCTTTTCTGCCAACAAGTTGCGCGTGCACCAACGACTAGGCATCGCGGCATCCATCATCGCAATCGCCGTGATCTACACCGGCATTGTGGTGGCGTTCGACTTCTACCACGGCGGGATAAGCAACCCGATCCTGACACCCGAAGGCTTGCTAGTCGCGAACCTGATGAACCTCGTCAGCTTCACCGTGTGCTTCGTTTTGGGAGTGGCACTTCGTAAGCAACCCGAACTGCACAAGCGGTTCTTGTCACTTGCCGGCATCGTGATGATCGGCCCGGCGGCATTCCGGCTGGTCGTCAACTTAGGACTCGCCCCGCCGACCTCGCTGATCATCCAATTCGGCTTGCTTGCCGCGATGTTCGTCTACGACCGACGCCGCCTGCAGCGCATCAGCAAGGCGAGCTGGACCGGTGTCTTGTTGATCGTGCTGATGATCGCCGTCACGCTCGCGGTTGGCTAACGAACCCTAGCGGCAGTGACCTACTGAGTGCGACCTACTGGGTGCGACCTACCGCGTGCGACCTACTGGGTGCGACCTACCGCGTGCGACCTACCGACCACGATACGGCTCGCCCGACGTGATCCACTGTGGCGCCGGCCCACCGATGCAGAAGTGGTCGAGCCATTGCTTCATGCGCATCGAGTAGTCGAGCTTGTTCGCATACTGCTTCAGGTGATGCGGCTCGCCGCGGTACTGCAAGAACACACACGGCTTCTGCAACCGCCGCATGGCCATGTAGAGCTCAATGCCTTGGGTCCACGGCACGGCGCCGTCCTGGTCCCCAAACTGAATCAACAACGGCGTCTGGATGCGGTCCGCAAAGAACACCGGTGAGTTCTCGATGTAGAGATCGCGGGCGGCCCACAAGCTGCCGCCGATGCGACTCTGAGTCTTCTCGTATTGGAACTGGCGCGACATGCCGGACTCCCAGCGAATGCCGCCGTAGGCACTGGTCATATTCGTGACCGGCGCGCCGGCAACCGCACACGCGAACCGATTCGTCTGCGTAATCACGAAGGCCGTTTGGTAACCCGACCACGAATGGCCGTGCAAGCCGATGCCGTCCGGCTTGGCCACGCCCATATCGATCAACTTCTGCACGCCAGGAACCAAACACTTGGTCGCGGCATACCCAGGATTGCCGACATCAAATCGGATGTCCGGCAAGAACACGCAGTAGCCGTTGCTCGCGTAGTAAGGGAAGCACGGTCGGTGATTGACGACGACCTGATTGAAGTCGTGCAGCCGCTGCGAGAAGAAGCGGTAGTAGTAGACCAGCACCGGGTAACGCTTGCCTTCTTCGTAGTCATCGGGCTTGATCAGCACGCCCTGCAGCGGCTTGCCATCGAGGCTCTGCCAGTCGACCAACTCGGCGGTGCCCCACGCAAACGGCTCGGTCTGCTCGCCGAGGTGACTCACTTGCACCGAGTTACCGAGCTTGAAGTCACCCACCCAAAGGTCTGGGAAATCACGGTAGGTCTGGCGCGTGAAGAGCACCCGGTCGCCGTCGTCGCTATCGGCGAGAACGGTGTAGTTCGCGGCTTCTTCAACGAGACTCTCGGCCTTGCCGTCGACGAACATGCATAGACCGCGATACTTCTGCTGCGCGTGGCTAACACTGAGCAGCGACGGCTTGCTCAGATCGACGAACGGATCATCCGGATCCATGTCGACGATCCTAAACGTGCGCTGCGTCGCGCGACCTTCCAGCTGCATCAGCGGCATGATGTAGATGTCCCCCTCGGCGTCGAAGCTGAACTCCCAGATATCGTATTTGTCGTAAACGTAGACCGCCGAGCCATTCGCTTGCCAACCAGCGGTGCCATACGACGGCACATCTGATGGATAATCGTGGTCCTCGTTGGCGAATGCTGCGCTCGGGATATCTGAGAGCACCGTGTTGGTGCCGGCCTTGTTATCAAAGACGTTCCAGTAGCCGTCGTGCCAATACAGCAGCCGGCGTCCCTTGGGCCCGAGCGTTGCAGGTCCAGACCCAACGTGCGACTGCACCAAACGGCGCTCGGCCGTTTTGATGTCGACGATGTAGAGATCCTCGTAGCGGCCATCCCACGTGGTTTCCGTAGCGTATCGCGCACGATCAGAACCAACCCCAAACAACGAACCTTCGGGAACGCGCACCGACTGCATCTTGCGATCGGCGAGCTGCACCAACGTCTCGGTGTCGCCATGCCAAACGGCGGCATAGGTCTGCTTCGAATCACGCTGCCAACGCGCTTTTTGCTCGGTGCTAATCTGCGGATCGTCGGTGTGCCAGATGTCTAGTTTGCGTTCGTCGACCAGCGCCTCGAGGTCGAACGCATCACCCGGAATCACGTCGGCCGCGAGCTTCTTACCCGTCTTGACTCGATCGTCAGCCGCGCGCTTGTGCGCCGCCAACGCCCGCACCTTGTTGGCCATGTCGCGATGCCAAAAACCGGTGAACAAACGATGCCCAGTCTTGGACCAACGCAGCTCGGGGGCCGAGGGCATCACCCATTGCTCGCCGGTGACGCCGGTCCACGCGATGCGCGATGCCTTGTCGGCCTTGATCAAGTAGATCGTGCCGTCACCCATGTCGCCGAGATCATCTTGCGGTGCATCCGCCGCGGCAAGCTGATCACCACTCTCGGTCCACGCCATCGCGGTCACGACGTGGTTCGCCCGCGCCATCACCGTGCGCTGCTGGTCAGGATGATTGTCGAGGTTGCGCCGATACAGACCGTTGTTCACTCCAGTCGGCTCGGCAACGGCGTAGTAGAGGTTGTGCGAATCGGGGCTGAAGCCAAAACGAACCGCGTGCTCAGTGGCGGTAATCGCACTGGGCGTGCCAAGGCGCCAGAACTTGAGTTCGGTGCCCGCGTCGCGCTTCTTGTTCGGCTTCGGCGTGGCGCTAGCGGTCTTGTCCTTGGCCAGACCCTTGTCCTTGCCCGTGTTCTTGCCCTCATCATTGCCCTCATCCTTCTTGACTGGCTTGTGATGCCGGAAGGCAACCCAGGCGCTGTCCTTGGAGAACACCACCGACTGCACCCGCTCGTGAACCACCTGCCTGCCAGTCTTCAGATCAAGTAGCACGAGTGCCTGCTTCGGCTTCGGCTCAGTCGCCGCGAACACCGGCGGCGCCACCAGGACCGCCACCCATTTACCATCTTCGCTGAAGACCGGCCGCTGGCCGCGGGCGATGCGATGCTCACGCTTCTGCTCGAGGTCGTAGACGATCACTTCTCCATCGCCGCGATCTGGCTGCGACTGGTACGCAACGGCAGTGCCCGTCGAGGCGAGCACCGGCGACTTGATCTGCCGGAACTTCATCATGTCCAGAAAGGTCAACGCTCGCGTGCCAGAGGCTGCGGGCGCCGGCGCTGCAGGGCCCGGCACTGTGGGGACCGGCACTGCGGGCGCTTGGGAAGACTGCGCAAGCGAGCACATAGCACTGGCAACGATGGCCAAGCTGACGAAGAACAAGTCACGGATCTGACAGAGACGCATCGACGCATTCTAACGGCCA
>JBNMNW010000198.1:0-10962 GCA_051278165.1 Planctomycetota bacterium
ACCCTTCACACCATGTCGGCCCGCCAAATCCTCGCCGAAGCCACCGATTCGACTGCGTTTCGGCGAACCAACCCGGTGCGAACGTCACGCACCTGGTCGATTCGCCTCCCGTGACGCAGACTCCTAGCGTTCGGTAAAGATCGACCGGCTACCAGGTCCACTGACCACCGATGATCGCGTTGATGCCAGGTTCATTGAGTCCCGAACCGTGCACCCGGTAGTCGATATCGGTCACGTTATCCAAGGTCACAAACAGCTCGAGCTGCTCCGTCGCCTGGAAGCCACCGTTGATCATTACGTGCAGATAGCCAGGCGTGCCACTCGGCGGAATGCGCGACGTGTCGGCGCGATCGGACGAACTCAATCGGCCACCGCGAGCAACAGCGGTCACCCGAGTTGCCAGCCACCAGCGGCTGCGCGGCTGCTGCCAACGCAACTCCAACGAACTCGTGAACGGCATCAAGCGCGACACTGGCTCGCGCACCGGCGTCAGTGAACTGCCGGGGAACGCGTCTGTTTCACCGTCAACGTAGGCCAAGAAGCCTCTGGTTGTCAGCGAGTCGGTCAGGCGCCAAGCACCTTCTAGTTCGCCACCCCACAGGAAACCTTTGCCGCCGTTGGCCGGAGCGCTGACGACCTCGCCAGAGCCTGGAATGGTGCCGATCGCACGCGACACAATCGCGCCATCCATATCGATGTAGAACACCGACGCGTTCAGGCTCACATCGTCGCTGCGGAATCGCGAGCCGAGTTCGTAGGTGATGTAGTCCTCGGAATCGACATCGAGCGCCCCGGTGGCAATTTCGTTCGTGCGCGACGACCTGGATGAACTCAGGTCCGCGACGTTGGGAGCGCGGAACGCTTGGGACACACCGCCATATAGGCTGACGCGCTCGTCGAGCAGATAGGTTGCCCGCAACTGAAAGGTCGCCTTGTCCCAACTACGATCAGCAGTGATCGGATTGCCATCACCATCGTCGAGCACACCAATGTCAGCGGCCGCGTAGGTGTAGCGACCGCCGAGGGTCACCTCGAGATCGTTGCTAACCGGCAGGCGATGCTGCACGTAGAGACCGAGCAGGTCGTAGGTCGCGTCGTCACCAACGGGCCCCTGCACCTGCAGCGTATCGCTAACGAGGTTACCCGCCGGGTCCGTGCGCCGATCTCGGCGCGACGAGTCAACGCTATCTCGGTAGTAGTCGACGCCATACACCAAGGTACCGCCACCGAGCGCACTCTCCATGCCTAGAACCGCGCCGAACGTATCGACTTCGGTGCGGTCAAGTTCCATGCGCGTATTGACGCCACTGAGGCGCGTGCGGTTAAAATCTTCGTCCGCCTGCTGGAATGAGAACGTCAGCGTGTAGCCGCGAACCGCGCCGGCTCGATCCTGATCCGCAAGGCGCAGGTAGCTCAGCGTGCGCTCTTGGTCATAGACGCGAGCAAGGTCCGGAGACCCGAGCGACGTGCCGTGCCAGGGCTCGAAGAACACGGTTCGGTGCGAGCGCCAAACGTCGTCCTGCTTGACCGATTGATGCGCCACCGTCAGCGTCGCCGTGTTGGACAGCGCGACATCGAGGCGCAGGTCGTAGTCGAACTCTTCGTAGCCAGTCTTCGGCATGCGCCCGACTTCGGAGTCGCGGATGTCGCCAAAGTCTCGATAGGTCGCGCCTACATGCAAACCCCAGGCACCGCCCTCTCCCGTTTTCACTTCAAGTCGGCCGGTATGCGACAGGCTGTTGCTAGCGAACCGATAGAGCGCACTGCCGTGATGAAACGCTGCACCATCGGCTTCGCCGCGAAAATCCGCGGACTTGGTGAAGACGTTGACCGTGCCACCAATCGCATCCGACCCATACAGCACGGATCCCTGGCTCTTGATGACTTCGAGACGGTCAATCGACAGGGAGTCGATCGTATTCCAGTATTGGATAGGCCCGCTACGGAACGTCGAGTTGTTCAAGCGGATGCCATCGATCATCATCAGGTTGCGCCGCCCGGTGAAGCCGCGGATGAACGGCGAGCCATGACCGTTCGCGGTCTTTTGGATCATCACGCCCGGCGTGTATCGCAATGCCTCGGGCAACGTGCGCGAACCCATTTGCAACAGGTCCGTTTGATCCAAGGTCTGGAACGTGTACGGCGACCGCAGTTCGTTCTCACGAAATCCAGACGCAGTCACGATCACTTGCTGCGGCTTGTTCGGATCCTGTCCGTCGGGGGTTGTTGGCGCAGCTTCATTACTTTGCGTCAGCGACTCGCTCTGCGCAAACAGCACCGGGGCACAACTGACAATCGTGACAATGGCAAGCAGGGGCTTCATGAGCGTGAATTGGTAGTCCGCGGGCTTCACATGGCAGCGAACTTGGCAGCAACAGAACGGCAACCAAGAGACAATGCAAGTAACGGTTTCGCTGCAGACAGCCACGCGAAGCGCGTCCGAGTTGCTGCCTTGGCAACGAGCCGACACGAACGGTCGATAGCCGCGTCACGGTTCAGTCAAATCGTGAATTTTCGCAGCATCAGGCCAGGCAGGCTCGCCGCTACTTCTTCGCTTGCTTGCCTACCAGCTGCCGCGCCCAACGGGGCTTCGGCTTCGGCAAAGCGTGCGCTGTCGCCTGCACCAGCTCCCGCAACCGAATGCGGTCTAGAAGCAGCGAATCAGAAGCGACCAGACAATGCTTCGCGCCCGGGTATGGCGGCGCCGACTCGAGTTGCTCATGCCAAGCCACTGTCTTGGCCGTCGGCTTGATGAACACCTGGTCATCGCAAACCAAGGCAACCACTTTGCCGTCACAGTAAATGCAGTGGCCGCCAAACATCGCCCGCGCCCGCACCTGCAACGGTGCCAGCTGGAGCAACACTCGATCAACGATCTCTTGTCCTGCAACCATGTCTCTTGCACCTCGCCTTAACGCAGCCCACTCATCATCGCAAACTGAGCCCAGCGATCTTCCAACCGGGATGCCAGTATCGCAGCGTGATGCGCAACTCCTTCTCGCCGAGTGCAAATGTCGTCGTAACTCGACCTCGCGAACGCACCTCGCCAACGTCGACATCCCCGAGCGCCGGCCGGCTCTCGACCCATTCACGACCCTTGAGGATGTTGCTCACGCCAGTCTCGATCCGATAGTCCTCGGTGCGAATCATTGCCATCAGCGCATCCGAACCCGAGCTCGCCCACGCCTTGCGGAACGCCGCGACGCCTTCGTTAACGTCGCCAACCACGAGGTCCGGCAACGAGGTCGAAGAGATCCGCCAGCCGCGATCAGATAGTCGCCAGAGCACTCCGAGCTCGCCTGCGTCACACGAAAACAGGCTCGTCGCGCGCTTTTCAGAACCATCGACTACCACATCATCGAGTTTTGGCGGCTGGCGCTCCCAGCCGCGCTGTTGCATGCCTTCGCGCAGGGTGCTGCCCGTGGCGCCGCTCTTGCCGCCGATGCACAGCAGATAGATCTGGTCGAGATCGCCAGCCGTCCACAGCTCACGAAACGTCGCCGCAGCGCCTGCTGGCGACGGCGGCCTGGTCATCGCCCAGACACCACCACTGCCAAGCAGCAACACGCCAACAGCAACCATGATCAGGCGAAACTGCATCGCGTGCGAACGCGATCGTTCTTTGCCGCGGCGTTCCGATGCTTCTTCAGCGATGCCACCGGTGCTGCGTTCCTCCGGATCCAAACGCTTGCGCTGCAATTGCAGATCTGGGTTGGAGTCCATCAATCGCTGCACGCGTTTGGCTTGCGCAACGGCAAACCAGAACGCGACCAACATGAACGCCATCATGGTCAAGTAGGCAACGAAGCGCGTGTCTTGCAGCAAAGCCCAATCGGCCAGCGACGCGATCCAGAACGCCTGCGCCGTCCCTAGTGACCAGTAGGCAGCGCCAACGATGGTCCAGACGTATGGCTTGCCCATCACCAACTTGGCGCCAGCGATCAGCAGGGCAAGTTGTCCCCAAGAGATGACGCCAACGATCACCGCCAGTGCCATCAACTCCTGCTCAATAAAGGCCGGCAACAGGATCAGGTGGTACAGCAGCAGCTGCGTGACCGCGAACAGCACCCCGGACCAGTAAACGGAACGCACTGTGAACACGATGCTCTTGATGCGCCCAAACTCCTGGCGCTGACGAGAGCGCTCGACTTCAACCGGATCACGCTGGCGGCGCGAAGCACGGCCCTTCGACGGGCGCGCATTGCTGCTCTTGGCACTGCTGCTCGTGGCACTGCTGCTCGTGGCACTGCTGCTCGTGGCACTGCTGCCAGTGGCACTGCTGCCAGTCACACTGCTGCCAGCTACACGGCGATCAGCAGGCTTACCGCTAACGGGTAACGGTGGCGGCGAGGGGCTGGCCGCACGCGACGTCTGCAACGATGGCGGCTCGGCTGCCACCGGTCCTGCCGCAGAACGCTTGGCAACGCCCCCGCCTAACGGCTCCCCACACTCGATACAAACCGACACCTTCGAAGAGTTGAAGGCATCACACGCGTCACAGGCAATCATCGACATAGCAGGCGGCCCTTGGGTTCCTTCTTTCCAGGAACCCTAACCGAAAGCCATGGATCGCCCACTGACATGCAGCGCCCCAAGCGCGCAACAAGGTAACTATTTGGGCTAGCGAGAGGGGTAGCGTCAGGCTGCGGGCGCTCCCCATGCGGAGCGCCCTGCATCGCCTTTGGGGATCGCTACTGAACGATTTTGATGACCGTTGGCGGGCTCGCTTCGATCGGCGTGCCGAAGCTGTCGAAGACGATGTGCGCGAACTCCAACTGCCAGCCAATCAATGCTGGGAACAGCTCACCCGGCGGCACGATGACCGTCGAGTCGGCCCGGCCGGTGACGCCAATCGTGCCCATCGTGTTGACGAACGTCGGCGAGTTCGGGAACACCAGAATCGCGTTGAGCAGCGCGTCCAAGTTGAGCGGCAAGACCACTCCCGGAACTAGCGTGATACCCGGAGTCGAGCCGGTGAACGAACCCAACAGGAGGTAGCTCTCCCCAGCGAGGCTCGTGTCGAACACGTGATGGAAGTTGATTGGGCCGCCAGCGACGGGGATCTCGTTCACATCGGTCCACAGGCGACGCTCGATGTTCTTGCACTGGAAGACGAAGTTGCCACCAGGCTCCTGGTAGCTCCACACGGTTTGGCCAGCAGGCGTGACTTCGAACATGCGGCCTTGTTGGCCACTGCAAATCAGCGTGTTGCCGTTTCTCATGCGTTGCGCACCAGAAACGAACGCGGAGTAAAATCCGAACTCAGCGAAGCGCCAAACCCCGGTGCTGGGACCAAACTCACCGCGCAGCGGATCGATAAATGGCGAACCACTTACGTCGACCGGCAGTTCGATCTCGATCACCGCCGACATGAAGCCGGGCACGGCATCGTTGTTGAAGATCGTAATGTTGCCCTCACCCGGGAAGCCAGGTGGGATGAAGATCGGGTCATGCTGAACGTTCAGCATTTGGCGACCGTTCGGAACATCGTACGACTGGGGGTTGCCCCAACGCCACAGGATGTCGCCGCCCTTGCCGCGCGCGCCACCGGTGTGACCGGCGGCTTCCGCAGTCGTCGTCGAGTGGTCGATCAATAGGATCTCACTCTGCGAGCGATAGCTGATCATGACCCAATCGTTGATCGGATCGTAGGTGAGGCCGTTCGCGTGGTTCCAGTCACCGTTGCCGACCATCGCCGGCGGGAAGTTGATGTCCATCAATTCCGGGTGGCCCCCAACGACGCCATAGTTCGGCTTGGTGATGTCGAAGTCCTGGATCACGTGGTCACGCTGGTGCCACTCCCACACCACCTGCCCCGTATTCGGGCCGGTCTGCTGGATCTCGAGGATCGCGTCGGGGAACCAATCCGTGCCGCTAACCAGCGCCGGATCACGACCGTTCGCAATGGCATCAGCAGGAGTGTCGCGGTCGGCAACGATCACCAGCACATTGCCATTGGCCATCGGCTCGATGTCGTGATGCATGAAGCGCGTTGCATCACTAATGATCACGTCCCAAGTGACGGTGCCATCAAAGTTCATTCGCTCTAGGCGACCAGTCGTCCCTGGCAGGGCGATCCCCGGATCGACGATGCCACGAATCAACGTGCCATCGGCTTCCATATGCGCGGAGACCGAGAGCAAGCCCGGCCAGGCATGAACGACGGTTCCTTGACCATCAACAAGCTGAGTTTGGTTCGGTCCGAGCGGCGAGAACAGACGGAGACCGGGAGCTTGGGCAGGGAGAGACGAGCCAATCAGAATGGTCGTGGCGATGACACTGGTGGCCGCGAGTAGCCGAGACTTATGCATGGTGAACTGAGCAGACGCACTTAAAAGGCGCAGCAGAAGGCCCCTGAAGTGCAGGCCTCACAGAGACCAAACGATATTCGCAATTGGTAATGACGAACTGGCAGAACACGATACCGATGCGATGGCGCCGGCCAGGCCGCGAGCGCCGCATCCGCTCCATGCGCACGACCGTACATTCTCAAGTTGATACGATGGCATTCAGATTTCGCACGCACGCCTTGCTGCTCAGCCTCCGATGGTGCCAGCGAGTCCGTTCGACGTCGTGAAGCCAACGATCGTCGCCGTCGACGCAGCACTCATCTGCACGAATAGCTGAGAGCCAATCAAGACGGGAACAGTTGGCACCGCGACCGAGTAGCTAGAACTGCCACCGCTTGCCGGTGCACTGAATGCGCCAATATTACCATTGGTGTGTGCGAAGCAACCAGCAGCCCCAAAGCCCGAGAGATCGAGCGGCGACAGCAGCGCGCTGTCGCCAAACCAGAATACGGCGAGCGAAGAGACTGCTTCGATGCCACTGCCCTGAAGCGTCCAAGTGGAGCCGAGCGCGGGCGCGTTGCTAGCCAAGCCAAGCACGCTACCAACGGAGCAAGGCGAACCGTATGGAGATGCATCCGCCAACTGAGTGATCGACACATTGTCGAGACCGAGGCTCGCGCTACCACCAGCTGAGGGTTCGCGGAATCCACGGAAGCCAATCGCGTGCGACGTCGCCGTGGCCGTGAACGTGACTTCTCGTTGCGTCCATGAGGTCTGCAACGAGCTGTAAGTCGGCGTGTTGTCGATCGCGACGGCGTCGCGCGTTACGCGCCAGAAGCCATCCGCGGTCCCGCCATACTTGTTAGAACCAGCGTAGTGGTAGCGAAGCGTATAGCTCATCCCCGGCACGAACCCGGAGACCACCTGTTGCACACCTTCACCGCCGTTCAGGATTGCATACGAGCGCACGTAGGTAACCCCGTCATGAGCGCCCGCCGGGATTGTGTGAAGGCACGCCACGAAGTTGCCCTCGTCGACCCCCGGCGTATTGAGGCCATTGTAGTGCACCCAACTATCCGGCGCCTGGTTGATGCTGCACGAAGTACTTGGACCCCAGTTCTCGAACGAGCCGTTGAGGAACTGCTGGCCAGCAAGAGAAGACGCCAGCAGAACAGCGAACGTCGCGGTAGCTAGCGAGGAGATGATTGGCTGGGTCGTTCTAGACAAGGTTATTCCAAGGTGTGAAAAACGTACTCAAGGACATTGAGACAGCTCCATTCGCTGCTCATTCACCATGCAGAACGACAATGCGGGCAATGACCGGCCAACAATCTGCCAGTGTTTGACGGGGTCCGCGCCGGGCTTGCTGGCTACTAAGTGATCTTGCGCAGACTTCGGCGCATGATTGCCGGCTGCATGATGCCCCAACTCTCGACGCTGTTTTTACGCATGGCACCTGCCCGGTTCACCGGGCCGGCACCTGCCCGGTTCACCGGGCCGGCACCTGGCGGAACGACCCCCGCCGATATCGGCAAGCTCTTCCAAGACGAGAAGCTCGCGCAGGAAATCGCAGCGGCCAAAAACAACCTATGGCTTCCTGAGGGAACCGAACTGTGGATCGAGCAAACCCTCGACATCGGAGCCCTGCTGGTCGTGGTCTTACTCGTCTCATGGGCGACACGCGCGCTGCGCAAGCTCGTGATTGTGCCGCTCATCAAACGCTCGAAGAACACGCTCGACGATGTGTTCGTCGACAAGGCGTTCTTCAGGTGGATCAGCTACCTGCCGCCAACCCTGATCGCGGCGGCGACCGTCTCTCAGTTCCCTGGCTTGCACCCTTCGCTGCCAAATAGCGAGACCATCGTACAAGTTGTCCGTCAACTGCTGACGGCGATGACCACGATCAGCGGCATGCTGGCGGTTGGCGCGTTGATCGATTCGAGCCACGAGATCTACGCTCGCAAAAGCGGCCCCAAGCAGCGGCCGATCAAGGGCTACGTCAGCCTGATCAAGATCTTCATCTACGTGCTCGGCACCGTCGCCGCGGTGGCCTGGGCATTCGGCAAGGATCCATCGGGATTGCTGACCGGCATTGCCACCATGACGGCCGTGCTGATGTTGATCTTCAAGGACACCATCCTGTCGCTGGTCGCGTCGATCACGCTGACGCAGAACGACATGATCCGCCTCGGTGACTGGATTGAAATGCCCGGCGGTCCCGATGGCGATGTCGTCGACATGGCGCTGCATACCGTCAAGATCCAGAACTTCGACTGCACCATCACCACCGTTCCGACGATCGATTTGGTCAACAAGCCGTTCAAGAACTGGCGCAACATGAGCGAAGGAACGGGACGCCGCATCAAGCGCTCGCTGCTCCTCGATGGCTCGTCGGTGCGGTTCCTCAACAAGGACGAGGTCGATCGCTTCGGCAAGATGGCGGTGCTAAAGGACTACATCGCCGGTAAGAGAACGGAGATTGAGACAGCCAACAAGCAAACCAATGCCTCGACCCCAGCACTCGAAGTCCGCCGCCTGACCAACATCGGCACGTTCCGCGCCTACGTCTACCAGTGGCTACGTCAGCATCCACGCATCCACCAAAACATGACGCTACTGGTGCGTCAGATGCCACAAAGTCCACAGGGACTGCCACTCGAGATCTACGCATTCACCAACACGACGGCATGGGGAGAATACGAAGAGATCATGGCCGACCTGTTCGACTTCTTGCTGGCCGCGGTTCATGAGTTCGACCTCGCGCTGTTCCAGAGCCCGACTGGTGAGGATTTACGCACGATGGGCAGCGCGGCTCGCTAGCAGCCTGGCATCCTGGCCGATTAGAGACACCAATGGCAGTGCCAGCGGCACAGTGCCGATTCCCGGCGACAGGCAACGCATCGTGCCCAGCGATCCGATCTTCGCCGGCGAATTGCTGTCCGCCCAAGGCCTGCTGCTGCCGACGGCAGCGCCGGGACTTGGCCACTTGACCAACGTCTACCGGATCCGATTGATGCTGCCGTAACGCAGCATCAGCCAACACGACCGTTGAGTTAGCGCTGTTCGGCTAGGGGTTTTTATGATGGCGCTCGCCATCGTGGATGAGCCCTTCACTACTGGCAACCACCGTCGCGACGGTAGCATCGCCGGTAACGTTAAGCACTGTGCGGCACATGTCGAGCGGCCGGTCCACAGCGAGAATGAGGCCAATGCCTGCTTCCGGCACATCGACAGCCTTGAGCACAATGACCAGCATCACGATGCCGACACCGGGCACTGCGGCAGTGCCAATCGACGCCAGGGCCGCCGTCAACACAATCGTCAGCTGCTGGCCAAGGTCGAGGTCCATGCCGAGCGCATTGGCGATGAACACAGCCGCGACCCCTTGGTAGAGGCCGGTGCCATCCATGTTGATGGTCGCGCCTAGAGGCAGCACGAAGCTCGCGACCTCTTCGTCAACGCCAATCTTCTCGACGCTTCGGATCGTGATCGGCAGCGTCGCGGCGCTCGAACTCGAACTGAACGCTAGCAGCTGCGCCGGAATCATCGCCTTGGCAAAGACGAGCCACGGGACCTTCGTGAACAGCTTGAGCATCACCGTGTAGACCAGCAGGTAGTGCACGAACAGTGCCAGCACCACCGTGCCCATGTAGCCACCGAGGCTCGACATCAACTCGCCAAGCTGGCCAGGTTCCTTGCCGAGATCCGCGACAACCGAAGCCATCATCGCAAACACTCCGAGCGGCGCGATCTTCATGATCATCTGCACCATCTCAATGATCGCGTCACTGAGCAGCTGGAAGACCTTGACGACGTGCGCCGCCTGGTCGTTCTTGCGCGACAACTTGGTCAACGCGATGCCGAGCATCAACGCGAAGAACACCACCTGCAGCATCGCCGCGCTAGACAGTGCTTCGAACGGATTGGTCGGCACGATATTGACCAGCTGATCAATGATGCTGACATCGGCATTCGCCAACTTCTCCGACGTTTGCGACTCGGTCTGCTTGATCAAGCTGTCGCGCGTTGCCTGCGACAGGCCCTTGCCCGGGGCGAAGATATTGACAGCGAGCAGGCCAATCGCAATCGCGATCGCGGTGGTGCCCAAGTAGAGCACAATCGACTTGCCGCCAATGCGACCGAGCTTGCTGGTGTCGTTGAGGCTGGCGACCCCGGCGACCAATGAGAAGAGCACCAGTGGCACCGCGATCATCTTCAGCAGGTTGAGGAACAACCGACCGATCGGCGAGATGTATTCCAACACATGGGCTGAGCTCCCGTTGACCGCAGCGAGATAGCCATAGCCCACCCCGGCAGCGAGCCCGATCAGAATCCACCAGTGCATTGCGAGCTTCGGCATCCGCACACCCTAGCGAGAAGGCGGCGCTGTGTCGTCATCCGCGCGGGCACGCGAGACGATCAGATGACGGCGGACGCGCCACTTGCGACATGTTGCTTGCAACTATGTTTACTTGGCAACTGCGCGTCGGCCAACGTTGCCAGCCGCCAGCAACTACTGCGCGGCGATGCGGTAGCCATCCATCGGCAACAGCATCGGCTGTAAACTGATCCCCTGAGTGTTGGCGGCGCGTTGAGGGGATGTCTCTGGCGTTAGTTGTCTGGCCAACAATTGATGCTGCTTGGTTACATCGCCATGCCTCCTGCCAGCACC
>JBNMNW010000199.1:0-10946 GCA_051278165.1 Planctomycetota bacterium
TACGTCGCGGCGAAAATTGGCCGTGTGGGGCCCGAATAGGGTGGCTCGGCCCAGCGCCGCCGGTTCGAGCATGTTTTGGCCGCCATGCGGGACCAGGCTGCCACCAACGAAGGCCACGTCACATGCTGCGTAGAACCGCTGCAACTGGCCAATCGTATCGACCACCAGCACGGCGTCTTCGGGCAGTGGCGGCAGGGTGTCAGCGACATCGCTCCACCGGACCACCGGCAGCCCCTGCTGCTGCACCATCTCGCAAATCGCTGGCGAACGCTCGGGATGGCGTGGCACCAGGACGACGCGCACGCCAAGCGGCGTGCGACTACGAATGGCCTTAACCACCTCGAGCACGACCGACTCTTCGTCGTCGTGAGTCGAACCGGTCACCAGAATGCGTTCGCCAGCAGGCGATAGCCACGGGCGAAGCAGGGCCGCCGCTTCGGCATGTTGGCCCATATCGACGCTGTCGTATTTCATGTTGCCAGTGACGAAAATCCTGGCCCGGTCGACGCCAAGATCGAGCAAGCGCCGCTGGTAGGCGCGGTCCTGGACGCAGTATTTGCTGATCAAATCCAGCTGCGGCAACAGCCCACGGGCCATGCGATAGCCCTTGAAGGTGCGCTCGCTAATGCGGCCATTGATGACGGCGACCGGAATGTCTCGCTTGCGCGCGGCCTGCAAGAAGTTCGGCCAGATCTCGAGTTCCATCAGCAACACGCACTGTGGTCGCAACCGCGACAGCGCCCGGCCAGGGAAGTTGGCGAGGTCCAGCGGGTAGGTCACCACCGGCAGGTCGGGGTATTCCTGATGCGCCACCAAACGACCGTTCGGCGTCGTGGTCGAGATCACCAGATCGAGGTCGGGCCGCGCCTTCTGCAGCTTGGCGACGAAGTTGCTCGCGGCCTTGACCTCACCAACGGACACACCGTGGATCCAAACCAACGGCCGCTTGCCGGCCAGTCGCGGCACGAACCCCATGCGTTCGCGCATCTGGCTGCTCTGCGCCTTGCGCGAGAACATGCCCCGCCACAACAACACGGGGCTGTAGAGCAAGAACGCCAGCAGGAACAGCGGCTGGTAGATCCCCATCGTCAACCAACCGCGCATGCCGCTGCGCGGGAGTGGCATCGCCGGCGTCGCGGGAGCTAGATCGCTAGGATCCGGCTCCCTTGGCGCAGGTTCGCTGTTGGCAGGGTTTGCGGGCATTAGTCGAAGTGTGGCGCGCAGCACTTCTTGTATTTCACGCCCGAACCACACGGACACGAATCGTTGCGACCCGGCTTGGGAGCACCCGGAGCACGCCTGCTAGCAATCGGTGCTGGCTTCGCTTGCTGCGGTTGCGGTGGTCGCGGCAGTTGGCGAGCTGGAGCCAAACGCTGCGCCGGCGAAGGGGTCGCTTGCGGCGGAGCTACCGGTGCCGTTGGCTCCTCACCAGGGTTGGCCGAACCGATGTGCGAGTTGTCGGCATCGATCTGCTGCAGAGCGAGTCCCTGCGGCGTCGCGCGCAACTGGAACTTCTCGCCACTGGCCATGCGATCGAGGATCTCCTGTGGCACCTTGCCGGCTTCGATCAGCTGCTCGAACAGCGCCTGCAGCTCTTCCGGCGACTGCGGCATTTGCTGCTGTTGCGGTTGTTGCTGCTGTTGCTGCATCTTGCCGGTGACGACGTCGCGAATCGTATTGGTCGCCTCTTCCTTGTAGATGAAGCTGCAGATGTGGTCGGCGACCTCAACCTTGAGCTGGCCGAACTTCTCGAAGCCTTCCTTCTTGTACTCGTTCTTCGGATCGACCTGCGCATAGCTACGAAGGCCGACACCCTGCTTGAGCACGTCCATCGCATACAGGTGGTCCTTCCACTTGTTGTCGATGGTCTCGAGGATCAAGAACCGCTGCACCTCGTTCCAGTCGTCGCCATAAAGCTCGGCGCGAACATCGTGCAGCTTCTCGACGCGTTCCATGATCCACTGGAACATCGTCTCGCGCGGAGCTTCCTCCAGGCCAGTCAGGTCCAAGCCGTCGTCGACCCGGTGGAAGATCCACTTGCGGATCTCTTCGTAGTCGATCTTCTTGTCCTTGTCGGTCGAGTAGAGGCTGACAATCGGCTCGAGCACTTCCTCGAACATGCCGAGAACCTTGTCGCGCAGACCCTTGTACTCGAGCGCGTCCTGACGCTGCGTGTAGATAAACTTGCGCTGCTTATCCATCACCTCGTCGTATTCGATCAGGTGCTTGCGCACGTCGAAGTTACGCGCCTCGACCTTCTTCTGGGCCTTGGCGATACCGCGCGACACCATCGGGCTATCGATGACTTCGCCGGACTTCAGGCCCATGCGCTCCATCATCGTGCGAACCCAATCGCGCGCGAAAATGCGCATCAGATCGTCATCGAAGCTCAGGAAGAACTTGGTCTGACCCGGGTCGCCTTGACGACCACAACGACCGCGCAACTGGTTGTCGATGCGGCGTGCTTCGTGGCGCTCGGTGCCGAGCACGTAGAGACCGCCGAGACTTAGAACCTCTTGCTGCTCCGCCTTGCACTGCACCGACAGTTCTTCGAACAGCTGCTTGGCCGCCTCCGAGTCCGTTTCGAGCCCCTGCTGCTTGCACTGCGCTTCCCACAACGCGTCGGCCTTACCGCCGAGCACGATGTCGGTGCCGCGACCAGCCATGTTGGTGGCAACGGTGACCGCGCCCTTACGGCCGGCCTGGGTGATGATCTCGGCTTCGCGTTCGTGCTGCTTGGCGTTGAGCACGTTGTGCTCGATGCCGCCAGCCTTCAGCGCTGCGGAGATGAGCTCCGACTTGGCGATCGACGTCGTGCCAAGCAGCACCGGGCGACCGTCTTTACACTCGGCATTGATCTCATCGACGATCGCATCGAGCTTGCTCTTTTCGTCGAGGTAGATCTGGTCGTTGATGTCGACCCGCGTGTTCGGACGGTTGGTCGGCACCTGCACGACATCGAGGCCGTAGATGCGCGAGAACTCGGCCGCTTCGGTCATCGCCGTGCCGGTCATGCCGGCCAGCTTGTCGAACATACGGAAGTAGTTCTGCAGCGTGATCGTCGCCAGCGTGCGGTTCTCCTCACGCGGCGGCAGGCCTTCCTTGGCTTCAACACACTGGTGCAGGCCGTCGCTCCAACGACGTCCCGGCATCAAACGACCGGTGAACTCATCGACGATGACGACTTCCGGCGGTTGCGGCTGGCCATCCGGGGACTTGCCCTCGACGACGACGTAGTTCTTGTCCTTCTCGTAGACGTGGTGCGCACGCAGCGCCGTCTCGAGCAGGTGCGGCCACTCCATGTGGGCCGGGTCCGAGTAAAAGCTGTCGACGCCAACGAGCTTCTCGGCGCGCGCAATGCCGTCCTCGCTGAGCACGCACTGCTGCTCCTTGAGCTTGACCTCGAAGTGCTCGTCTTCCTTCAGCTGACGCGCGATGCGGTCGGCCATGACGAAGCGATCGGTGGTGCCTTCGCCCTCTCCGGAGATGATCAGCGGCGTGCGCGCTTCATCGACCAGGATCGAGTCCACTTCATCGACGATGGCGAAGTTCAGGCTCTTCTGCACCTGATCCTCGACCTTCCACTTCATGTTGTCGCGGAGGTAGTCGAAGCCGAACTCATTGTTCGTGCCGTAGGTGATGTCGCAGTCGTATTCTTCTTGGCGGGATTGCGGCGGCATGTTGCCCTGCACCGCGCCAACCTTCAAGCCGAGGTATTCAAAGACGGGAGCCATCCAGTCGCGGTCACGCTGGGCTAGGTAGTCGTTGACGGTAACGATGTAGACACCCTTGCCGCTCAGCGCGTTGAGCGCTGCCGCCAGCGTTGCCACCAGCGTCTTACCTTCACCAGTCGACATCTCGGCGATCTTGCCTTGGTGCAAGACAGCGCCACCGAGCAACTGCATGTCGAAGTGACGCAAACCCATCGAGCGGGTCGCAGCCTCACGAGTCAGCGCGAACATCTTCGGCATGGCATCGTCGAGCGTCAACGCACCTTCCTGCACCAGCTTCTTCATCTCGACGACTTCGCCTTGGATCTGCTCTTGTGACAGGTCCTTGGCCCAGTCTGCGAGATCGTTGACCGCTTTGATGATCGGATTGTATTGCGTCAGGGCGCGCTTGTTCGCGGAGCCAAAGACACCCTGCAAGGCTTTGCCAATGCGGGTGGGGATAGAGCCAAAATCGAGTTTCATGACAGACGGTTTGTTGTGGGATATCGCGGCAGCGGCCCTAGGAAGCCGATGCCTGATCGCGCGAAGCACGGCGATCAAGAGGGTCTCGCTCGCAGCGGACCTGACACTTGGTCGGGGCCAACAACGCAGCGAAGGAATGCACGACTCTGCGACTAGGCGGTCGGTGCACGCGCTGGCGGCAAACCCCAGCTATCGACTCGCTGCGCACGCGATCGAACGCGCGGCAACTGGGCGGCCACACGCACCACTGCTTGCACGGCACACGGCCGGCTGCCGGCAACGACCCGACCGACTTCGGCCTGGCTGCTCTCACAACTGGTGACGTGAGTGTTATCGACCAGCGCGTGCGCTTCGCACGGCCAGCCACTGGTTGCCAGCAGCACCAACAACACCGCCGACACGAAGCCGGTGGCACGCGGCGCGGGCACGTTCTTTTGGCGTTCGCTCACGACGACGAGTCTCCCCCGTCAGCATTCGTGGCCGGACCATTCGTAGCCGGCGTCGCCTTAGGCGTCAGCTTAGACGTCGGCTTGCCGTTTGATGATCGATTGCGCTTACGGAGCACGCGGTCAATCATCTCGTTGAGCAGGCTCTCGGGGAACGGCTTGCTCAGGAAGCCGTCCGCTTTTTGAATGTTGGCCATGCTCATGCGCGCAGCGCTGTTGAGCAGGATCGGGATATCACGCGTCAGCTCGTCGTCACGCAACTGCTCAATGACCCTGAGGCCATCGAGTTCGGGCAGTTCGTAATCAAGTAGCACGAGGTCCGGTAGCAGTTCGCGAGCGGCGACGACACCGCTCTTGCCATCGTGCACCGTGCAGGTCCGGAAGCCACTGCGCTTGATCAGCACTTCGACAGCGGCAGCCAGATCTTCCTCGTCGTCGACAATCAACACCAGACCACGGCATGGCTTGCCTTGATCGCCACACGACTCGACGATCAAACGGCGCACCACGGCGGCGGTGTCGAGCCCGGCGTGTTCGAAGCTCTCTTCAATGCGTCGCTTCAACGCATCGTTGAATTTGCGCACCGCCATCCACTGCTCGTAGTCGGGGAACTCCGGCCCGATCTCCATCTGGTCGTGCGTGTCGACTGCAAAGAAGAACTCGCCGGCGATCAGATGCTCCTGCAGCAGGAGCTTCATGAACGGGTAGTTGCGGTTGCCAAGTCGCATGCTGTAGCGACTACAGGTGTAGCCAGGCACCTTTTCGACGTGCTCCTTATGGAACATGCCGAGCACGCCATCGCCATCGCCGGCTGGCTGCGCACGCTTCTTGGGCACGACCGAGCCATAGGCTAGGTCTTGGTAGATCGACACGGCGGTGTCGACCATCTGCTCAGTCAGCGACGTCAGCCTCATCGGGCGGCGCCTCCTAACTTGCGGACCGTGGGCTCGGGCGAAGCAGCGCCGTTGGCCTGGACACGTTGATGCATGGCACTGCACAGTTCGCGAATGCTGGTGCTCTCCTGGCCAAGACGATCGCGCAGCTCGCTGGCCACGCGCACCATCAAGGTCGGATCGGTGAACAGCGACGTGCCGAACTGCACCGCACTGGCACCGGCGCAGATGAACTCCAGCACACACTCTGCCGAGTGCGCGCCCCCCACTGCGAGGATCGGCAGGTCGGGCAAGGCCGCGCGAACCTGGTAGACGATGCGCAGCGCGACCGGCTTGATTGCCGGACCAGACAGGCCGCCGGTGATGTTGCCGAGCACCGGCTTCTTGCGCCGCCAATCGACCGCCATGCCAACCAGCGTATTGATCAACGTCACGGCGTCGGCGCCACCGCGCTGCGCAGCCGCGGCGATCGGCACGACGTCGGTGATGTTCGGGGTCAGCTTGGCGAACACCGGCACTGTCGCCACGGCCTTGACCGCTGCGATGACCTGTTCGGTCAACGCCGGGTCCGTCGACGAACGCGTGCCGTGGGCGACGTTCGGACACGACAGGTTGATCTCGAGGGCGTCGACACCCGCAGCACAGAAGCGCTTGGTCAACTCGACCAGTTCGTCGCTGCTACCACCGAGGTTGACGATAACGCGCGGGCCGCGCTTGCCGTCTTTGCGACCGCTAGCTGCCAGTTCTTGCATGCGCGGCAAGGATTCGCGCAAGAACACGTCGGCCCCCTTATTCTCGAGCCCAATGGCGTTCAACATGCCCATCGGCGTCTCGAAAATGCGCGGCGGCGGGTTGCCGGGGCGTGGCTTCAGGGTCACCGTCTTGCTGACCAGACCGCCAACCATGCCGAGGTCTGAAAACTGACGTCCTTCCCAGCCGGACCCGAACGTGCCCGAGGCGCTGAGCACCGGGTTGTCGAGTTCGAGGCTTGCTAGGTTGGTTTCGAGCACAGTCATTCGATCGGAATCTGGAGGGGTGCAGCCGGAGCGAACGGTGCTAACTCTTAGGATACCTTCGGTTTGTTTGCAGGGGTGGCTTTTGAGGCGCTGCCCGGGTCCTTATCTGCCAGCCCCTTATTTGCCAGGCCCTTCTTCGGCCGGTCCTCGCGCCACAACAGCACGAACAAGCCAATGGCGCCGACCGTGATGCATGAGTCAGCGACGTTGAAGGCCGGGAAGTCCCACATCCACGGCCAGTCGCCGAAGAAGTGCAGGAAGTCCCGCACCGAGCGATCGGCCCGAATGAAGTTATCGTAGAGGTTGCCGACAGCGCCGGCGAACACGAGGCTCAGCACGGTCAACTGGAGTCGAGCACTGCGGGAGGTCGTTCGCACGAACCACAGCAGGCCGACCAACGCCAAGCAGCGCAGCACCATTAATACGACCGTACCGTCCTGGAACAGTCCCCAGATCGTGCCGGTGTTGCCCCAAGTCACGAACTCGAAGTTGACCGAGCCGGAGAACACCTCATACGGCGTCCGTCGCACCTCGGCGATCCCGGGCTCGCGCTCAGCCATGAAGGCAAACACGGCATGCTTGCTCCACAAGTCAGCGATGACCAGAATCGGCCACGGCAGCCAGAACAGCAGTTTGCCGCCAAAGCCCGACGGTTCGCCAAGGCCCTTCGCGTCGCCAAAGCCCTTCGAATTAGCAGCTAGTGTCGGTTCGACACCCGGTTCTCCGCTAGGCGAAGAGCCTTCTCCGCTAGGCGAAGAGCTTTCTCCGCTTTGCGAAGAGCTGCCGTCCGAGGCTTCGGCAGAAGAACTCACGCGCTTTCGCGGTTCCGCTCTTCAGTTTCTTGATGCTGAACGCAGTAGCGCGCCCAGGGCAGGTATTCGAGGCGGGCCTTCGGAATCCAAGCATCGACCTTCTTGGTCGCTTTCTTGCTGGTCTTGGCCGCGGCTTCTTGCGCCGACTCGACGCACATCGGGCACTCGCCGTAATCCCAGTCGCCGTCACCGTCGATGCGATCGACGGCTTCCTCGATCAGTTTGATCGTCTCTTCTTCATTCTCGATCAACCCGAGCATGAAGCCTTGGTCGTAGTTATCGGTCCCTTGGTCGGCCAAATGGTCGACTGAGGCATCCTGATCGGACGCGCGCAGCGCTTCGTCGCGCATGGAACCAACATCGCCCTTCAAGGTTGCGAGTTGCTGCTTCAGAACTTTCCTGTACTTGGTCAGTTCGGGCTTCGTCGGCTTTGGCATGATGCTTTGGCTACCGCAGTTCGGTCAGCCGTTAGAACACAGGACTACTTCTCCTCCGTGGGACCACCCCACGACGAAGGGGCGAGGACGATACGGAGCGCTTGGGAAGCCGTCAAGCCAACCGCGCCAGCTACTTGTTCTTCCTTTGCGATAACCGGGTATTCCCCGGAGAATGAGACCATGCGAACGGATGCGGTCAGCCGAGAAAAGCCAAGCGGATCGCCGCAACAGGCGATGGCGGACTTCCTGGTCCATCTCGGCGCGGAATTGCAGGTTTCGCGCAACACGGTCGCCGCCTACCGCAACGACTTAGAACGCCTGCTGCGAGGCGAGACGTCCCTCCCCAGCCGCGCACAGATCGACCGCCACCTTGGACAACTTTTGCAGAGCCACGCCCCCGCCTCGGTGGCTCGAGCCGCCGCGGCGATCCGCGGCTTCTACCGATTCTTGCATGCGGAAGGCGAAGTCGACGGCGATGTGACCGAGGGGCTGCTCGGCCCAAAGCTCGAACAGAAGCTGCCAAACGTGCTTAGCCGGCGCAGTATCGCCAAACTTCTCGACCGGGAGCCGAGCACCGACCTGTGCGTGCGGGACCTGGCGATTCTGCACGTTTTGTATGCGACCGGCTGCAGGGTCAGCGAGGTACTGGGCTTACGCACGACCAGCATCATCGAAGAGCACCGACTGGTGCGCGCGTTCGGCAAGGGCAACAAAGAGCGGCTGGTGCCGATCGCCGACATCGCGCTGGCATGGGTCGAACGCTACCGCACGGCGGTGCGCCCAAAGCTTCGTGCCCGGGCGCTGCGCGATCCTGGCGACGTGCTGTTCTTGTCGCGCACTGGCAGACAGCTCGACCGGGTACGCATCTACCAAATCGTCAAGCAGGCCGCCGACGACGCGGGGCTGACGATGGCCTGTTCCCCGCACGCGCTGCGCCATTCGTTCGCCACACACCTAGTTGCCGGAGGCGCGGATCTCCGCTCCGTGCAGGAGATGCTGGGGCACGCATCGCTGCAGACGACCCAGGTCTACACGCACGTCGATCACGAACGGCTGCGCTCGATGCACCAGAAGCTGCACCCGCGCGGCTGAGTCAGTTGGCCCGCCGTCGCTGTAGCAAGTAGAGCGATTGGTCGCCGAGCAGCTGAGGACTTGGCCAGACCTCGATCGCAACGAAGTCCGCAACCAGCGCGCGCCCCTCCGGCGATGCCTGCAAGGCCCGCCACTCGTCGTGTTGCAACACCAGCATCGCGTCCGTCAACGACAACAGCTGTGCCGCAGCCAGCGCATCCGCCGGCAGGCGCGAAATGCGCACGCCTGGATGCGGATCGCGATACCCGCCATTGCCAGTGTTCGGCTCGCGCCAGTGACGAGGGCGTAGATACGCGCGCATCACGTCACAGCCCCGACCAGCGATGACTTCGATGTGATGGCCGCTGGTGGTCGAGGCGAGCACCGCGTCGCGGACCTCGCGCCACGGCGGCCGCGCGCCGGCAAAGACCACGAAGTAGAGGAATGCGCCGGTCGCCAATTCGCCCAGCAACATGATGCTCGGCGTCGTCACCAACAAGCGAAGCAACCACTTGCGACGTTCCCCCTGGGCAAGCAGTTGGTCGCGCAGATGGCTGAAAAAGCGCACGACCGAGCAACTAGCGAGCACCGTCAACGGCGCCAAGGCGGCAATGCTGGCACTCTCTGCGCCGCGACCAGCCAACCACCACCAGATGCCGCCAGCGACCAACGGAGCGAGTGCGGCTAGCGCCAAGCCCAGTGTGTGCGGACCAGTTGCAGCATTAGCTCCTGCAGTTGCAATGGCATGGCCTTCGACGCGCGGCCGAATCAGCACCGCGATCATCGCCAGGATCGGCAAGGACAAGCCCACCAGATCGAACAAGTAGGGCAGCAACACCACCACGTGCGCCAACATCAACCACCAGACCAGCGCTGGTAGCTTGCCAAGTGAGAGGTTGGTGCCGCCCGCGCACAGCATCCCGAGGCCACACAACCACCCCAATGGATGGCAAACTCCCGCCAACACGCATAGCCCCACGCTCAACCAGCGCATCCCGTTCAGGCGCACGACGCCGGCAAAGACCGCGATGGTCATGGCGAACACGATCGGATCCGCCGTCTGACTGGCGGCGATGTGGCCCGGATGCACGGCAATCACCAGCGCCGACAGGTAGGCGACGCCGCGGCCGAACGTCGGCCGGGCAAACAGCGCGATGCACGGCACCAGCAGGCAGCCGACAAACGCAAACGGCAACCGAATCCAGCCCTCGGTGAAGTCCGGCAAGACGCCGACATCCAAGAGCCACCGCAAGCACAAGAACACGACCGGGTAGCTGCTTTGCTCGCTGGCCATGAAGCCATCGGCCCCGCCAGCCAGCGGCTGGGTCAACGCCCGGAATGTCTCGGCTTCGGCAACACCGAACGACCATTGCTCGATGGCCAGCAGGCGCATGCCCAGTGCCAGCAACGAAAGCACCGCCAGTAGCAGAGTGTCCGCAACGCTCCAGCGCGCGCCCAAGAGCGACGCATGCGTTGATTCGGGGGCGATTTCGTCCTTGGCGGCGGGCATTGACGGCTGCGAACCATACGCGAGGATCCGCGCGCGACAACGACACACATGCGATCCCCGTTGCGTCAACTACGGTGCTGCTGCATCGTCATGTGACGCGCGGTGGCCCGCGCGGCCAACAACATGACCAAATCCGGCCCTAGTGATGATCCGAGTCTTATGCATTCGGACCTCGGGTATGCGGACCTTAGGCATTCGGGAAGCTGGCGCCGCGAGAACCTGCAGGCGGTGCTGCTAGCGCTGGTTTGCGCGGTGATGTTCTTGCGTGAGAGCCTGCTGCCGGGCAACGCGCTAGTGCCGCACCCGCCGGAGTTGTTCGACGTGCACATGGCCGAGGCCAAGGCCAACGGCACGTTCGATGCGGACGACACGTTCCGCGGCAACGTTGGCATGACCGACAAGTATCTGCAGTCGCTGTGCTGGGACCGCGTCATGCAGGACCGACTCCGTGACGGCGAACTACCGCGCTGGACTCGCGACATCGGTGGCGGCGCACCGTTCGTGCCACAGATGGCACAGCCCTACCAGCCGATCAATTTGCTGCTAGTGTTGATGCCCAGTGTCGAAT
>JBNMNW010000200.1:0-10945 GCA_051278165.1 Planctomycetota bacterium
GACTTTCGTCGCGACGTCGCACGTCGGCGTCGAGATCGGTGGTGGCGCTGGCCTGCACTATCACTACGGCACGCTTGGCCAACTCGAGCATGGCGTCAACTACGCCAACGCCTACCTGCGTTCGATTGGCAAGCTGCCGGAGTCGCCGCGGCCGCTAAAAAAGTGGCCCTATAAGCGAGGTAGCACGATTGACCTCTATGTGCTCGCCGGCCATCGCAACATGGAGGGCGAGCGTGCCTTCGTGCAGGAACTGAGCACACTGAAGGGCAAGCGCGCGATGCTGAAGGATCAGCATGGCATTGCCTACCGCTACGACGTTGGTGGTGCTGCGAAGCAGTCGGCCGACTGGGAGCCGCTAGGTCCGGCGGGCCTCTATGACACGTTTGGTCCGGAGGTGAGTTTTGGTCACGCGTTGCAGAAGGCCGGCCACAAGAACTTTGCGATCGCCAAGTTCACGCACAGCGGTTCGCAGATTCTTGACTGGACGGAAAAGGGCAGCATCGCTGAGTCGCGCAACCTGTATCCGAAGTTCCTCGCCTTCGTGAAGGACTCGGTGGCGTCGCTCAAGAAGAAGGGCCATCGCGTCAATCTCAAGGGCATCTACTACCATGTCGGCGAGAACGACATGTCTTGGCATCCGTTCCGTAAGGACGCGCCTAGGCGCCTCGTGTCGGTCATGGAGCAGCTCCGCAAGGATCTGAAGATGTCGAAGTTGCCGTGGGTCGTCAGCCAGCAGAAGCCGACGGATCATGAGGGGCTGGCCAAGGTCGATGTTGTTGCTGCGTTCGAGACGCTGCTTCAGGCCGACAAGTATGCGACCCACGTCAAAGCGTTCTCACTGCCTAAGCAGGAGAAGCAGTTGGTTCTCGATACAGCTGGCGTCGTCGCGCTGGGCGAACTGTTGGCGGAAGTCGCTGTGCGCAAGTAGGTCGTCAGTTGTTGGCGCTCGGCAACGGCATGCCTACTTCGGCCACGAGAACGTGTACTCGTGGCGTTCGATTTGTTCCTGCACCTCGCCAGTGCCTTTCTGCGTGATCGTGGTCCGCAGCTCGAATCGTGCCCACGCTGGCTGCAGCGTGTCTAGTCGCGTGATCACTTCGAGGTGACGGAGCATCGACACTTCGGCAAGCTGATCGCGCATCTCCTGAGCCGACTCCTTGTCGTTGTCCTGGAGCTTGTCGAACATGGCCACCATCGCCTCGAGTGTTTTTGGGCCATCGGGAACCGCGCGCAGGCTCAAGCGCACGTGGCCGGGGTGATTTGGTGCCGCGCCGTGGTGGGTGCGCTGCAGAACGCAAGGCACCTGCACGCCAAACACATCCGCTTCGCTCTGCTGCTCGACGGTCTTGCCGGCCGCGATGTTCCAGCCGATCCACTCACCGACCCAGCTGTTCCAATACTTCGATAGCGTGCCCTGCATCAGGTCGTTGAACTCCGGGCGACGGAACTGAGCACGCATGCGCGCGACCTGCTCCTCCGAGTCGCCCATGCGCTTCGATAGCAGCGGCATCATGCGATCGAGCATCTGCTCGAGATCGATGGTCTCCAGATAGCGACCGGACGCATGGATGCGGTAGTCCGGGATGACGGAGGCCATGGCTTGGGCGCTGGCTACCAGCTTCTGCATGCGCTCGGTCTTCGCGTCTTGGCCGTCGATCTCGAGAAACTCGTAATCCTCGTGGCGCACGCGCATACTTTCGCCGTCTTCGTGTCGCGCAACCTTCATCGTGTAGCGCGACTTGGCGGTGCGCTGCTTCTTGGTCGTGGTGTCGATGATCACGACGCTGCCGGGCACAGGCCACGCGAACGTTGATAGCACGGTCGCGGAGTCTGCTGGCAACGGCGCGCTGCGACCGGATGCCTTGCTTGCCTCGAGCTTCGTCTGCAGTTCACGAACGACCTCAGGGTGCTGGTCGTAGAGATTGGTTGTCTCGCCTGGGTCACTCTTCAAATTGTAGAGTTGCCCCGGCGCATCCGGCCTCGCCTCGGGAAGGGCGAGCTCAGCAAGTCGCTTGTTCCTTGTGTAGTTGTTGCCGCCCGATCCCTTGTGGTCGAGATACTTCCAGTCGCCTTGGCGAATCGCCAGGGCCAGACGAATCGTTTGGTGCAGCGTGAACTCGCGCACTGGTTCTTGCTGCGTGCCGAGCAGCACGGGCAGCATGTTGAAGCTGTCCTCCGCCGCATCCTTGGGCAACTCGGCTCTGACAACGGCGGCGCAGGTTGCCATCAAGTCGGTCAGGCAGGTGGTCTGATCGCTAGTCGAACCTGGCTTGATCTTGCCCGGCCAGCGTGCGAGCAGCGGCACCCGATGGCCGCCCTCCCAGTTGTCGCGCTTCATGCCGCGCCATGGCTTGGCGCCATCATGAGCATGGTCCTTGCGCATGTTGAGCACGGTGCTGACCTCGGGGCCGTTGTCGCTAGTCACAATCACCAATGTGTTGTCGGCGATGCCCAGTGTCTTGAGCTTGTCGGTCAGTGCGCCGACGACGTGATCGAACTGCAGCAAGAAGTCGCCGTGCGGTCCAGCGCCGCTCTTACCTTGGAATTGCTTACTGGCGAACGACGGCAGGTGCACCGCCTGCATGGAGTGGAACAAGAAGAACGGTGTGTCTGGCGACGTCTGCTGGTGCTCGTCAAGAAAGCGCAGGCTCTTGTCGAGGAACACCATGTCGACCTCTTCGAGATTGAAGTCGTCGGCGACCATGCCGCGGCGGCAGTCGTTCGCCCACGCGTGCTTTGGCAAGTTGCTCTTGTCGAGCCGCTTAGTCGGCGGCACCGGAATGTGATCGCCATCGATGTAGGCGTAGAGCCAGTCGGTGGTGGGGCAGCAAGCCGTGCCAAAGAACTGGTCGAAGCCGCGGTGAATCGGTGCGTCGGGAATGGCGCGCGAGTAGTCGATACGCTGCACGCCCGGCAGTCCGTTCTTCAGGATCTTGTTGCCGTCGGCATCGAAGAACGTCAATCCAATGTGCCACTTGCCGAACATCGCCGTCGTGTAGCCGCTCTGTTTCAGCATCGCCGGCAGGGTTAGTCGGTCTGCTGTGATCAGGCATGGCCCGCCAGCCCCGGTGAACACGCCGCCGTAGTCCAAGCGAAACGCCATGCGCCCCGTCAACAAGCTGTAGCGCGTTGGCGTGCAGACGGTCGACGGGCTGTGCGCATCCGTGAAGCGCATGCCTTCGGTCGCGAGTCGGTCGACGTTCGGTGTCGCGATGCGACTGTCCGGGTTGTAGCAACCGACGTCGCCGTAGCCGAGGTCGTCGGCGAGGATCAGGACGATGTTGGGTTGTTGTGCTGGGGTATACCCAGCAAATGCCAGGCACAGTCCGAGCATTGCGATGATGGCGCGCATGCCAACATCGTAGGCACATTTGGGCGAGCTGCTAGCGCTTCCCGTGATCCTAGCTTTGGCCGCACCACGGCTGCGCGTAGGCTGAGTTCCTATGCAATCCGTTCGAATGCTTGGTCTATTGCTGGTCCTTGGCACCTTGCCGGCACAGGCACCCGACGCGCCAAAGTCATTGCCGAACGTCGTCATCATCTACGGCGATGACGTGGGCTACGGCGACGTTGGCTGCTACGGCGCCGAGAAGATCCCGACGCCGAACGTCGATCGCTTGGCAAAGCAGGCGCTGCGCTTTACCGATGGGCATTGCTCGGCAGCGACGTGCACGCCGTCGCGATTCTCGATGCTTACCGGCACCCACGGCTTCCGTCATGGCGTGCGCATTCTGGCGCCGAACGCGCCGATGACGATCAAGCCGGACATGCTGACGTTGCCCGGCGTCTTCAAACAGCGCGGCTACCAGACCGCAGTCATCGGCAAGTGGCACCTCGGCATTGGCGACGGCAAGACCCCGGTCGATTGGAACGGCAAGGTCGCGCCGGGGCCGCTGGAGGTTGGGTTCGACTACTCCTACCTGATGCCGTCGACCAACGACCGCGTGCCGTGCGTCTATCTCGATGGGCACACGGTCGTCGGGCTCGACCCCAAGGACCCGCTCTATCTCGGCAAGCGCCCGGAAGGCTTCACTGGCACCGTCTATCCGGACGGCAAGAAGGATCGCGCTGCGATGACCTACTACCAGAGCAGCCACGGCCACAATAACTCGGTGATCAACGGCATCGGCCGCATTGGCTACCAGTGGGGCGGCAAGTCGGCGCTGTGGAACGATGAGACGATGGCCGATGAGTTTGTCGCCAAGACCAAGCGATGGTTGGCGCAGCAGAAAGAAGGCAAGCCGTTCTTCCTCTACTTCAGCTCGCAAGACATCCACGTGCCGCGGGCGCCGCATCCGCGCTTCAAGGGCATGAGCCAGCTCGGGTTTCGCGGTGACGCGATGGTGCAGTTTGATTGGGCGACCGGCGAGATCCTCGACGCGCTTGATCAGCACGGGCTTGCCGACAATACGATCGTGATCTGGTCGAGTGACAACGGCCCGGTTTACGACGACGGCTACGATGATGGCACGACGGTGCCGACGTCGACCAAGGAAGTGGATCGCGGCCACGATGGTTCGGGGCCGTATCGCGGCGGCAAATACCAGATCTTCGAAGGCGGCACGCGGGTGCCGCTACTGGTGCGCTGGCCGGGTCATATCAAGCCTGGCGTGTCTAATGCGTTGGTCAACCAGATCGACTTCATCGCATCGTTCGCGTCGTTGCTCAAGCTCGATCTAACGAAGGAGCAGGCGATCGATAGCCGCGACAGTCTGCGGGCGCTGCTGGGCCAGGACGAACTCGGCTTGCCCTACATGATCGAAGAAGCGCGCCGGCTTGCTGTTCGCGTTGGCCAATGGAAGTTCGTCAAGCCGCGCGGCAAGAAGGGTCAGGAGCTGCTGTTCGAATTGAAGTCGGACGTTGGCGAACAGAACAACGTGGCCGCCAGTCATCCGGACAAGGTGCGTCAGCTGCGCACGTTGCTCGAGCAGTTGCAGAAGAGCAAATACGGCGTGCGCGGTAACGGCTAGTCCTTACTTTTCAGCCTAAGCGATGCTCAGGCCTGTTGGCATGCGATGGACCTACTTAGGCGGCTGATTCCACAACCGGTAAGGATCGTCGAGCCGTTTCATTTCCGCCAGCAATAGGGCTTCGAGCTCGGCTCGTTTGGCTGCGAACTTGGGTTCTTCGGCGAGGTTGATCTGCTCACGCGTAGGGTCGTTGTGAGTCAATGCCTCGACGCTGTCGACGTGGTGTTGTTCGAGCAGTTCGTCGGGGTTGCTGATCAGGTTGAACAGCTGCGTCTTGCGAACGAAGCCATCGATGGCGTCGTATTTGATCAGCTTCCAGTTGCCCTTGCGCACGCAGCGCATGCCCGGCTTGGTGCCACCAGCGTAGACGCCATAGAGAACGTCACGCAGGTTCGCTTGTTTGCCTTCGAGCACCGGCCGCATGCTGCGACCTTCGACCGATGTTGGCGGCTTGATGCTGGCGTAGTCGCATAGCGTCGGCAGCACATCGAGCAAGTAGACGTTGCCGTGCACGCGCTTGCCCCTCGGGATGCCGGGTCCCTTGACGACCATCGGCACGCGCCACGTGTGTTCGTAGAGGTTCTGTTTGCCTTGCAGGCCGTGACGGCCGATCGCCATGCCGTGGTCGGACGTGTAGACGATGATCGTATTGTCGAGTTCACCCATCTTGCGCAGCTTGTTGAGCACGCGGCCGATCTGGATGTCGATGTTCTCGTTGCAAGCGAACTGACGGCCTAGCTCGTTACGAATCGTCGCCTCATCGCGCTTGCGCATGACGCCTTGCACATTGACCTCATCGCGCAGTCCCGGATGACCGTGGTGAAACGGATGCGCAGGCAGGTAGTTGCGCGGTAGCGGCGGCAATAGGGCGCTCGGCGGGTGGCTGACGTTGCGGTTGTTGGCGCCGTAGTGGGCGAGTAGTTCGTCGGGTGCATGACGCGGGTCATGCGGATGCGAGAAGCCGAAGTAGATCAAGAACGGGTTCGGATCTGACTGCTGCTCGCGTGCCTGCAAGTAGTCGAGCACGCGCTCGGCATGCCAGGGCGAGCCACGCTCCGCATCAGCCTGCCGGTTGGTCTGGTCGTGCACCGTGGTGAATTGCTTGTTGGCCGCTGCATAGCTGTTGCCTCGCTTGCAGGTGCGCATCGTCTCGTAGCCGGCGCGGTTGAAGATCGCCGCCATGGTGTTGTTGGCGAGGTCCTTCGGGCACAGCGGATTGTGCTGCTCGCCGCGCATGCCTCGGCGCGGCAAATGCCAGACGCTGCGGCCACTCATGATCATGTGGCGCGATGGCGTGCAGACCGCTCCGGACCATGAGCCCATGTGGTAGGCCCCGTCGAACACCGTGCCGGCGGCGGCCAGGCTGTCGATCACGGGCGTGCGGCAAACAGAGTTCTCGTCGTAGATCTTGAGATCGAACGGCGATTGGTCATCAGCCAGGATGAACAGGATGTTGGGTCGCGTTTGTGCGGTGCCCTCGGCAGTGTTTTGCGCCGCGTCCTGTGCCGTGCTTGGTACCAGCAACAGGAGCGTGCTGATAACAAAGGTTGCGAGGATGCGTGTGTTCATGCGGACGCCTTGGCGGGAGACTAGTGGAATGCGAATCGTCGCAGTTCTGAACCGCACCATGAACACTCGTTTCGTTTCCTTTGTGGGCCTTGCCGTGATTGCCTTTTCTGCCGTTGCGATCAGTCAGGCCCGTGCTGGTGGCAGCCGCACTTTAGTCGGCCGCACGCCAAACGTCGTCGTGGTGATCACCGATGATCAGGGTTACGGCGACCTTGGGGTGCACGGCAACACCAAGATTCGCACGCCCAATCTCGATCGTCTCGCCAACGAATCGGTGTGCTTGACCGACTACCACGTCGACCCAACCTGCTCGCCCTCGCGCAGTGCCTTGATGACCGGCCGGTATTCCACGCGCACAGGTGTCTGGCACACGATCATGGGGCGTTCGTTGATGGCTGGCAGCGAGCAGACGATCGCGGAAGTGTTTGCCGGAAACGGCTATCGCACGGGCATGTTTGGCAAGTGGCATTTAGGTGACAACGCGCCGTGTCGGCCGCAGGATCAAGGCTTCGAACGTGTTGTCTGGCATCACGGCGGTGGGGTTGGTCAGGGACCTGACTACTGGGGCAACGACTACTTCGATGACACCTACGAAGTGGACGGCTCCTGGCGCAAGTTCGATGGCTACTGCAGCGACGTCTGGTTCGAGCAAGCGTCGGAGTTCTTGACCCGAGAAGACGCGAGGCCCTTCTTCATCTACCTGTCGACGAACGCACCACATGGGCCGTATCTGGTCGATGAGAAGTATTCGAAGCCCTACGAAGACGCCGGCGTGGCGAAGACCATGGCCAAGTTCTACGGCATGATCAGCAACATCGACGAGAACGTCGGCAAGCTGCGCACCCTGCTCAAGGAATGCGGCCTGGCGGACAATACAGTGTTCGTATTCACGACGGACAATGGCACCGCAGCTGGCAACGCGAAGCGTGCCGATGAGGCGGGCGAGTGGCCGGGATTCAACGCTGGCATGCGCGGCAAGAAGGGGTCCGAGTTTGACGGCGGCCATCGCGTGCCGTTCTTTGTGCACTGGCCCGATGGCGGCATTGTCGGTGGCCGCAAGGTTGAGGATCTGACGGCACACGTCGATGTCTTGCCGACGCTCGTCGATCTGTGCGGCTTGGCCAAGAAGCCGACGGCAACACTTGATGGAGCTTCGTTCGCTGAGCAACTGCGTGGCCGCGAAGTCACCCCCGTGGACCGCACGATGTTTGTGCATTCGCAACGTGTGGAGCATCCGCGCATGTGGCGCAAGTGCGCGGTCATGACGGAGCGATGGCGGTTGATCAACGGTAAGCAACTGTTCGACATCGTTGCGGACCCAGGCCAGCGCCTCGATCTCGCTGCGAACCACGCGGACGTCGTGGCCAAGCTGCGCAAGGAATACGAAGGGTGGTGGCAGGGCCTGACGCCGCAGTTTGACGACTACGTGCGCATCGAAATTGGTGGTGCTGAGAACCCCGCCGAATTGATGTCGCATGACTGGCATACCAATGATCGCGGTACGCCGTGGCATCAGAATCACGTGCGCAATGGCTTCATTGGCAACGGCCCGTGGGCGATCGAGGTCGCCCGCGCCGGCCGCTACGAGGTCACGTTGCGACGGTGGCCGGCACAACTCGATCGCGCGATGAACTGCGCGCACGCGTCGCTCGCGATTGGTGCGATACAGGTCGACAAGGATGTTGATCCGGCCGCGACGCACGCCACGTTCTTGGTCGACTTGCCAGCTGGGCCAGCCATGCTGCGCACGACTCTGCTTCGAGTTGCCGCGAAGCGCGGTGGCGGCAAGCAGCACGGTGCCTACTTCGCTTCGGTGCGCGCGTTGGATCGTTAGCTAACCCGCCCCGAGCGTGGTTGTCCGAGGTGTGGTAGGTACAGAAATGCGCCCCGCAGCGGGACCGACCGCTGCGAGGCATTCGCTCGACTTGGCTCCCCCTCAGGAGCCATCCAAGTGTTCGAGCACCTGAGGAACGTGCGCAGAACCTCACGCGTTGCAGGAAGTTGTGCGTCTGCGGGCCAGAAAAATACGAAGCCCCGCGGTCCTCTCAAACCACGGGGCTTCGCGCCCATCTCGTTGGTTCCTCCCCAGGAACCTCACAGCTATATAGTGAGCGACCGGGGGGAGTGGGGCGCGCGTTGCAGAGCAGTGTGCGGCGAGCAGTGTGCGACGAGCAATGTGCGGCGAGCAGTGTGCGACGAGCAATGTGCGACGAGCAATGTGCGGCAGAGCGATCTGGTCAGCAGTCCATTAGGCTGCTGACTACTGCCAGCAGCTGGCGGCTGCCCTGGTGGAGTTTACTTTCGCAGGCTAGGTGCCGGCAGCGACACGACGGCGTCTGACAGCGAAACTTCGTCGAGATGGCCCATCGCCTGATCACTGACCGCGTGCAGATGGCTCGAGTGGTTGTGGTGGGTGAGTCGGCCTGCGGCGTCTTCGACGTAGAAGCCGACGAGCTTGACGTTGTCCGCCGGCCCGTCGTAGCGCCACGGCTTGGGCCCAGTGGGTTGTGCAATCGGACACGCGCCGTTGATGACATGGACCTGCAAGTTCTTCGCACTGCCGGTGATGCGCACGGGCGTTGGCTTGGTGAGGTCGTGGCCGCGGGCGCGCAGCAATTCCGCAATGCGTTGCTCGAGCGCGTCGTAGCTGACGCAGGTGCCGATCTCGAAGTGATGCCACTGGCCGACGTCTTCGGCCACTAATAGGGTGGCCTGGTCGGTGGGGCGCGCCAATCGCATCACCGCGATGCCATCCTGCACGGTCGATACCAGCACTTGGCCATCGACGATCGTGATCTCGCCGGTCAGGTTGGCAAGCGCGCCGACCCCGATTGTCTCCGTGCCCGAGAATTGGCTAAGTGCGACTCGGCCTTCCATGTGGCCTTCGCGCATGACCTCCCGCATCGTGCCGAATGTTTGCAAGCCGGTGGTGGCCGGAGGGGGTGTTTGGCAGGCGGACGTAGCGAGTGCCGCGATCCAAAACAGCGACTGCGAAGCTTTCATGCCGACCACTCTCGCGCATTGGGCGGGCCGCGCCTACAGCTGTCTCATGCTGCGGGATGATCGGCTTGCTCAAGTCGAGCGAGATCCGCTGCTCGACGCGGGGTTGTCACCGGCCAACGCTTGCTTCGATCGAGCCAGCGTTCGCTACTGCGATGCGACGTGCAGTTGTTGGTTTTGCGGCTCGGTTGCAGCCAGTTGTCGAAGATCTGTGCGGCGTGGCAGATCCGCGTGGTAGATCAGTCTGGCCGCAACTGTAGTCGGATTAGAAATTTTTCGGCCCATGCCAACGGTCGGTGACAGAGCGTGTCGGCAAATGCAACGCAGCCCCGTCGATGGATGCTGTAGTTGCAAATGACGGAGATGTCTGAGCATGAGAACACCAACGAATCATCGCGAGTCCGGCTTCACGTTGATCGAGATCTTGATCGTGACGACGGTCTTTGGCGTGCTCGCCGGGGTTGCTGTTCCCAACTTGCTGAGCAGTCGTCTTGCTGCCAACGAGGCTGCCGTGATCGCGACGATGCGTGCCATCTCGACGGCTCAGTTCCAGTTTCAGAGCTCGGGTGAACTCGACGTCAATCGCGATGCCGGGTTCGAGTTCGGCACCTTCGGCGAACTTTCTGCCGTGGATGAACTGCGTGGAACGGGCACAAAAGTGACCCGGAACCTGCTCTCAACCGGCAGCGCCAAAGTCGATGCCGCCGGCTGGGCGACGCACCACGGCTTCCACTTCTGCCTCTACTTGCCCGACGCCAGCGGCGTTGGTTTGCCTGGCATGCCGGCAAACAGCGGCGCGATCGACCCTCGCCTAGCTCATGGTTTCTGGACGTGCCTAGCGTGGCCTGTCGAAGTGGGGACGACTGGACGTCGCGCGTTCTTTGTGAACCAGCAGGGACAAGTGCTGCAGTCGATGAACACGACCTATTCGGGTTCGGCACTGGTGCCGGCCGCCGGTGCTGGCCTGATTGGCGTTGCCGAAAACAACATCAATACGCAGCGGCTCGCGGTCGACACGTTCGGTTCGGACGGTCAGCATTGGCTTGCGGTTCACTAGCAAGGGGCCGGACCGGTTGCTTGGTCGCGACGCGAGCGTCAGATGCGTGCTTGCCGAACATGCCACGCCGCGAGTACGGTGCAGCTCATGGCCGCGACCTTCGACCACCCCAACTTCCGCGTTGTTGACGACTTCCTTGATGAGGCGACGTGGACGCAGGTTTGGAGTGACTTCCAGTTCCTGCAACTCCATCCCGTAACCCGCACACTCGGCGCGTGGAAGCTCGATGACGGAGTGCCGCTAGGTGGCGAAGAGATCGTGGTTGCCCGCGCGGCGAGCGAGCCTGAAGCAAGCACTGGTTTGGCAAGCACCGGTTTGGCAAGCACCGGTTTGGCAAGCACTGGTTTGG
>JBNMNW010000201.1:0-10878 GCA_051278165.1 Planctomycetota bacterium
CGAATAGGCCTGCGGCGACCCGCCTTGCGAGCGTCGCCGCCGACTCACGGATAAGACCCCATCTGTCTGCATCACACCACTAGCTGATTTGGTGGCGGCGATCAGGGCGCTTGCGCTCGGTTTCTCGCAGGTGCAGCTTACGCAGGCGCACGTTGGCCGCGGTGATTTCGACCAATTCGTCTTCGCCGACATACTCGAGCGCATCTTCGACCCCGAAGGACCGTGGCGGCGGCAGCTTGACGAACGCTTCCTTGGTCGAGCTACGGATGTTGGTCTTGGCCTTCTCGCGCACGACGTTGACGACCAGGTCGTTGTCCTTGGCGTGCTCGCCGACAATCATGCCTTCGTAGATCTCCGCGCCATCCGGAACGAAGAACGTGCCGCGCTCGCGCAGGTTGTTGAGCGAGTAGAACGTTGCTGAGCCATTCGTCATCGAGATCAGCACACCAGAGATGCGCTCTTCGATGTCGCCGCGGTACGGGCCGTAGCCGTGGAACACGTGGTGCATGGTCGCTTGACCACCAGTCGCGTTGAGCAGGCGGCTGCGCACGCCGATCAGGCCGCGAGCCGGCACCGTGAACTCCACTCGGGTAAACGTGCCCTTGCGGTCCATCTTGAGCATCTCGGCTTTGCGCGTGCCGAGGATCTCGATGACCTTGCCACACGTCTCGGCCGGGGCGTCGACCGTCAGGTATTCGATCGGCTCGTGCTTCTTGCCGTCGACATCCTTCATTAGCACCATCGGCTTCTGTACGGCGAACTCGTAGCCCTCACGGCGCATCGACTCGAGCAGGAAGCCCAAGTGCATGACGCCGCGGCCACTCAGCTTGAAGCTGTCGGCGCTTTCGCCTTGTTCGACGCGCAGCGCGACGTTGACCCGCAGCTCCTTCTCGAGGCGCTCGCGCAGGTGACGAGACGTCAGGAACTTGCCGCCGTCCTTACCAGCGAATGGCGAGTCGTTGACCTTCATGACGATGGTCATGGTCGGCTCATCGATGGCGATTACCGGCATCGCTTCGGGGTGCTCAAGGCACGCAACCGTGTCGCCGATCGAGATGTCTTCAACGCCGTAGATGCCACAGAGGTCGCCGGCTTCCACCTGGTCGACTTCGACGCGGCCCAGGCCACGGAAGGCGTAGACGCCGCGCAGGTTGACTTCGGTCTGCTTGCCGGTGCGCGCAAGGTGCATGACGCGCTGGCCCTTGTTGATCTTGCCGCGGTGCACGCGGCCGATCGCGATTCGGCCGACGTAGTCACTCCAGTCGAGCGTCGTGACGCGGAACTGCAGGGCCTGCTCCGGGTCGTCGGTCGGCGCCGGAATGTGCTCGACGATTTCCTTGAACAGAGTGTTGAGGTCGTGGCCCTCGGCGCCCTTCTTGGCGGCTTCGAGATCCTTGGTCATCCAACCTTGGCGTCCCGATCCGTAGAACACCGGGAACTCGAGCGCGTCTTCATCGGCATCGAGGTCGATGAACAGGTCGAAGATCTCGTTGACGACTTCTTGCGCGCGCTGGTCGGCCTTGTCGATCTTGTTGACCAAGACGATCGGCTTCAGGTGGTGGGCGAACGCCTTCTGCAGCACGAAGCGCGTCTGCGGCATCGGGCCTTCAGCGGCGTCGACCAGCAGCAATACGCCGTCGGCCATCGACAGCACGCGCTCGACTTCGCCACCGAAGTCGGCGTGTCCAGGCGTGTCGATAATGTTGATGCGAGTGCCCTCGTAGCTCACCACCGTGTTCTTGGCCAGAATGGTGATGCCGCGCTCCTTTTCGAGCTCGTTACTGTCCAACACGCACTCGCCAACGGCTTCGTGGTCACTGAAGGTGCCGGTTTGGCGCAGGAGCCCATCGACGAGCGTGGTCTTGCCATGGTCGACGTGGGCGATGATGGCAACGTTGCGAATATTTTGAGCCATGTTGGCGAGCTTCAGCCGTGAAAGGCGGCGAAGGATTGTCGCGAATGGCCGGTCGCGGTCAACTGCGGCGCGGGCCAGGCTGTGAAAGAACTCGAAGTAGCCCAAGCAGCAGCGGCAAAGAAACGGCCCCAAATGCGTCAATTACGGCGCTAGTTGTTGGTTCTGCTGCTGGCTGTTTCGGCCACAACATGGCTTGTTCCGCACCATTCGGTGGCTTCGGCTCAGCCGCTCGTATGTGCGGTAGGTGATGTGCCAGTAGCCGATTGCATCTTAGTGCCGGGCGCGCGGATCTATGAAAATGGTGAGCCCTAGCCGATGCTGGCCGGCCGGCTGGCGGTCGCGAAGGAGCTGTTTGGGCTCGGCAAGGCACCCCTCTTTTTGGTTAGAGGCCGGGTTGGCGGTGACGTAGCAATCGATGAAGTTGCGGCGATGCGCTGCTAGCTCAAGCAGCGTGGCGTGCCGAACCATGCAATCGAAGGCGACCCGCTCGGGCTGCGGCTACGGCAGCGCCATGCCGATTTTGCGCAACTCACGACTCAGTTGCAGCATCGGCAAGCCAACGATGGCCGTGTGGTCATGGCTGTCGATTCGTTCGAATAGCGCGATGCCAAGTTGCTCGATTTTGTAGCTACCGGCGCAGTCGAATGGCTCTTCGGCGTCGACGTAGCGGGCAATTTCGCCGTCGGTCAAGTCGCGCATGAGCAACCGTGTGGTGTCATGGAACTCGGTGAGGCCTTCACTATTGGCGATCGTGACCGCGGTAATCAGCCGATGCTCACGGCCACGCAGATGGGTCAACTGTTTGATTGCCCCCATGCGGTCACCTGGCTTGCCAAGCAATTCGTTGTCGATGACAACCGCCTGATCGCTGCCAATGACAACGCAAGTTGGGTTGCGGCCGAGCACGGCCTGTGCCTTCAGGCGGGCGATTTTTTGAACGGTCGCAACCGGATCCTGCTTGAGCTGCTTGACGACGTCCTCGTTGACACCCGGCGCTTCGCAGGTGAATGGCACCCGGAGACGTTCCATCAACGTGCGTCGGTACCCGGAGGAACTCCCTAATATCAGCCCTGGCATACAGCCAATCGTCGCTAGTTACGGTGCAGATGCAAGCGAGGTCATACGCGGCAATCTGCCCATCCGATTTCCGGAGGCTACCGTTCCTTCATCTCGTAGTGTCAGGTGGTTGTGCGAGAACGCTGCACGTGCGTGACGACTGAGTCAGGCTTGGGATTCGAGTCGGGAAACGTATCCGTCTGGGCCAACCCGAGGCGGACCCGGTGAAATCCTCAATCAGGTTCGCAGTTACATCACGTGAATGTCATCGAAATCGGCCCTACATCTACTGCCATGAAGATCGGATCCCTAATCGGCGGACTGCTGCCGCTGCTGTTGTTGGTTGCTTGTGGTGGCGAAACGCCGACCAAGTCGTCGACTCCCAAGAGCACACCTGCCCCCAGTAAGCCTGCCACCAGTAAGCCTGCCACCAGTAAGCCTGCCACCCTGGCCGGTGATGCTGCGGCGAGCAAGACGCCGAGTGGCGACGCTTCCGATGCTGCTGTCAGCGCGAAGCCTGTTGCCACGCAAGCGCCTAAGAAGAAGCGCATTCGTCGCCCGCGCGTCGACTATCGAATGCTCAAGATGATTCTTGGCAACGACCCACCATCGCCTAAGGCCCCGGTTGAGGCGACCGCCGAGATGATCGCGCTCGGCAACGCGCTCTACCACAGTGAGTCTCTGTCGCAGAAGGGCAACATCAGCTGTGCGTCGTGCCACGACCTGAGCACCTACGGTGTCGACAACAAGACGACGTCGCCCGGTTCGACTGGCAAGAACGGCGAGCGCAACACGCCGACTACGTACAACGCCGCCCGCCACTTCCGTCAGCACTGGGACGGACTTGCTGAGTCAGTGGAAGAGCAGGCGATGCTTTCGGTGCTCGATCCAATGCAGCATGGCCTTGCCGATGAAGCGGTGATGCTGGCGAAGATCAACGAGCAGAAGGACCTGGTCGATGGCTTCAAGAAGGCCTTCCCCGGTGATGCTGCTGCCGTCAGTGCCAAGAACTTCGGCATCGCAATCGGCGCTTTCGAGCGCACGCTGGTGACGCGCTCGAAGTGGGACGACTACATCGAGGGCAACCAGAAGGCGCTGAGCAACGAAGAGCTGCTTGGTCTTAAGACGTTTGTTGCCGTTGGCTGCACCACTTGCCACTTGAGCAAGCTGCTCGGCGGCAACGCGTACCAGAAGCTCGGTCTGCGTGTTCCCTACGTCGGTAAGGACACGGGTCGCATGAAGCTCACCGGCAGCGTGGCTGATAAGTACTCGTTCAAGGTGCCCTCGCTGCTGAACGTCGAGATGACCGCGCCGTACTACCACGACGGATCGCTTGCGACGCTCGAAGACGCGGTTAAGGCGATGGGCAAGAACCAGCTCGCGCTCGATCTCAACGACGAGCAGGTCGAGAACATCGTCGTCTTCTTGAAGGCTCTCACCGGCAAGCTGCCCGAAGAGTTCGCCAACAAGTAGTCGCTGCCGAGGGCGCGGCGCAGTCGCCGCTGCCCGGGCGCTTGATTTGCCGCCCTCTTAGGTGCGGCTCTTGCCAAGGCGATGTGATGTCGCCTTCTCGGCCAAGCTGAGGGCAGGCATCCCGATCTGCGCACATTGCCGGATCCGCAAGCTGTGACCGCGTGCCAACCGAGTAGCACTTCGTTCGCAACCACTCGGCCGCAATCGCAACGCAGATCCCTACCGAACCGCAGCTGCGTTGCGCGTCATGTTCGCGTAGTGACCACCCAGTCGCAGCAGTTCTTCATGGGTGCCGCGTTCACTGATCTTGCCGCCGTTCAGCACGAGGATCAGGTCCGCGTTGCGAACCGTCGACAAGCGGTGTGCGACCACCAGCGCCGTGCGGCCGCGAAGCGCCGTTTCGAGCGCGTGCTGTAGTCGCTCTTCGGATTCGCTGTCGATGCTTGCGGTTGCCTCATCGAGAACTAGCACGTCCGGTTCGACGACCAGCGCGCGGGCGAACGAGAGCAGTTGCCGTTCGCCTTGTGAGAACGTCGCGCCACGTTCGGCCACCGGGGATTGCAGGCCGTCCGGCAAAGCGCGCACGAAGTCGGCGGCACCGACCGTTTCGAGCGCCTGCCAGACACGTTCTTCACTGACCTTCGGGTCGAACAGGCGCACGTTGTCGATCACGCTGCCGGTAAACAGGAACAGGTCCTGCGCGACGAAGGCGATGCGTCGGCGCAGCTGCGAGATGTCGAGGTCGCGCACGTCGACGTCGTCGACCTTGACGCTGCCGGAGCGCACTTCGCGTAGGCGCGAGACCAGCGATAGCAATGTCGTCTTACCGGCGCCGGTGGGGCCGACGATGGCAATTGTTTGGCCGCGTTCGGCGGTGAACGAGATTCCGTCGAGAACGGTCGGGCCTTTGCCGTAGGCAAAGATGACGTTTTCGAAGGTGATCTTGGCGACGCCGAGTTTGGGGCTGGCGACGGCGGCTTGCCCGTCTTTGCGAGCCGGCGGGAAGAGCGGCTCGGCGAGTAGTTGAAAGATGCGTTCGCAGCTGGCAAACGCGGCCTGAAGCACGTTGTACTTCTCGCCGAGTTCGCGAATCGGGCCGGACAGCATCGCGAAGTAGAGCCAGAACTGGATGAACTCACCGGGCAGCATTTCGCCGCCGAGTACGGCCTTGCCGCCGAACCAAAGCAAGCCGACGGTGGTCGCGCGCAAGGCGAGGTCGATCAGCGAGAAGAACACTGAAAAGTGTTGGACGGTGTCCTTCCAGGAATCGGTAGTCGCCTGGTTGCGTTCGGCATAGCGCGCGGCGATTGCGTCTTCGCGGCCGTAGGCGCGGGTCGTGCGGATGCCGCCGATCAATTCGGTTGCGAACGCATTCTGAAGGGCGAGTCGGCTGCGCACCGCGCGATACGCCTCCTGCGCCTTCTTGCGGAAGATGACGCTGAGGATGACCACGATTGGCGTGGTCGCGAGGGTGAATAGAGCGAGGTCGAAGTCGAGGAAGAACAACACCGCGAGCACGCCGAAGATCTTCAGCAGGTCGAAGACCGACTGCAGCACGCCGGTGGAGATCAACTCGTTGAGGTTCTCGACGTCGCTGGTAATACGCGTGGTCAGCTTGCCAGCGGAGTTGCGTTCGTGGAACGACAGTCCGGTCGACATGACGTGAGAGAACAAGCGGCTACGCACATCGCGAATGACGCGTTGGCCGTTCCATGCTGTCAGTAGGCCGTAGATATAGCCGAGCATTGCGCCGCCCAGCGTGACCACGATGAAGCCGCCGCCATACCACCACAGCATCGATAGGCGATCGCCTTCAACGGCTGTGGCGTCGGTCATCGGACCATCGATCGCGAGCTTCATCAGCCACGGACCGAGCAGTTCGAGGCCGAAGGACAAGAACAGGATTAGCAGGCACGCGAAGAAGCCGCGTTTGTAGGGGCGTACGAACGGCCACAGCTCCTTGATGAAGCTGAGCTGGAAGCGCGCGGCCGGCAAGTCGTCGTCGTAGGGGTTGCTCATCGCGAACCTTGCTCCGCATCGTCACTGTCGGTTTCGAGCGCACGTGCCTCTGTTTGCAGGCGCCAGGCCTTGGCGTACAGCTCGCCGCGCTGCACCAAATCGTCGTGCGTGCCGCGTTCTTTGATCTTGCCGTGATCGAGCACCAGGATCAGGTCGGCGTTGGCCGTGACACTGAGCCTGTGGGTGGTCGCGATGACGGTGCGGCCGCGACGGCTATCGTTGAGCCCATCGAGGATGCGGCGCTCGGTGCTCGGGTCAACCGCGGAGAGCGTGTCGTCGAGCAGCATGCCGGGGCGGTCGCTGAGCACGGCGCGCGCCAGTGAAACGCGTTGCTTCTGACCGCCTGATAGCGTCACGCCGCGTTCGCCGACGATGGTGTCGATGCCGTCAATCAGTTGCGGCAGGTCTTGGTCGAGCGCGGCGGCCGCGACGGCGGCGTCGCGCTGCTGAAGATCGATGTCACTGTCGTCGAACGTGATGTTGTTGGTGACCGTGTCGCTGAACAAGAACGGCTCTTGGGGTGCCAGCGCAAACAGCTTGCGCAGACTGCCAGGAGCGAGGTCCAGCACATCGTGGCCGTCGACGAACATCGTGCCGCGCGGCGGGTCGTAGTAGCGCAGCAACAGCGATAGCAGCGTCGACTTGCCACAGCCGACCGGCCCGATCAGGCCGAGCTTTTGGCCTGGTTCGAGCACGAACGAAACGTCTTCGAGTGCCGGCTTGTCCGCTTCAGGGTAGGTGAACGTCAGGTCGCAAACCTTGATGGCTCCGCGCAGTTCTGGCTGCGCGCCTGTCTGCGGTTCGGGCTCGGCCTCGAAGATTTCTTCGATGCGAATGGCACTAGCGTAGGCGCGTGGCAACATCGCGACCGTCCAGCCGAGGATCTGCAACGGGAAGGTCATCAGCCCCAGATACATCGTGAACTGGAACAGTTGGCCGACGGTGATGCGGCCAGTGATCACTTGGTGGCCGCCGACCAGCAGCACGCCGAGCATGACGAACCCGGTGCTTGAGTGCGTCAGAGCGTTCATCAGCGAACGCAGCCGCACCAGCCGCAGGTTGGCTAGCAGGTAGCGGCGGTTCTTGGTGGCCATTGCCGCCAGTTCGCGATCGGTGATGTCGAACTGCTGCACGACGCGCACGCCAGCGAAGTCCTCTTGGGCCTGCTGCGAGACTCCGGCGATCGCTTCCTGCGACTTCTTACTCCACTTGTGCAGGCGCGGCAGGATGAACTTCATGCCGACGAACACGGTCAGCAGTGCCGCTAGTGACGCCAGCGCGACCGCCACATCCATTTGCAGCATTAGCACCATGCCGGCAGGTAGTAGGCATATCGTCGTGCCGCCGTGTAGCAGCATCGGGCCCATGACGAAGCGCACCAGTTCGACGTCTTGAGTCATGCGCGAGGTGATGTCGCCAGTGCGCGACTTGTCAAACCACGCGATCGGCAGTCGCTGCAGGTGCGCCGTCATCTCGTCCTTGAGCGACTGCTCAACCATGCGGGACGCATTGACGAGCAGCTTGCGCGACGTGAACCGAGTCAGTGCCTCGGCGATCGCCAGGCCCAGCAGCAAGAAGCACGTGTTTGCCAGCGCCTCCGTGGTGCCGCCCTTCGGCAGGATGTCGATCATGTCGCCGAGCAAGCGCGGCATCCACAGCATGACGCCGCAGTTGATCGGGATCAGCAGCAGTCCGATCACGACCATGCCCCAGTGTCGGCATAGATGTCGGAACGGGCGGCGGAAGGCGCGGGACAATGAACGGACTAAGGGCAATGTGACTTCAGCATCCACGGGCGGGGCAAGGGTTGCAAACCTCGTCACGATCGCACTCGTGGCGGCTCGGTCTCAAACCGGAACTCGTAGGCCTGATCCGCACCACCCCAAGGGCCCAATCTGCCGATAGCCCACGGACCATGCCACGGCGCGCCAACCAGGAGTTCTATATGAAGAAGTCGATGCCGAAGAAGGAGGCTGGGTTCACCTTCGCCGAACTCACGTTCGCGATGCTGATTCTGGTGGTCTCATCAGCTGTGCTGATCAATCACCTATCCGTCAATTATTCAACGACGGCGACTGAACGTGATCGCGTGTTCGCGTTCAGTAAGGCGCAAGCGATCCTGGCGGAGATCCAAGGATTCGTGGACCGCGGCCAAATTGATGCAGCCGTCGACCTCGACGTTCTCGATGATGGCATCGTCACCAAGGCGCCGTTGACGATCCAGACCGACAGTGGCGCGCTGGTTGCCGCCGACCATCCGGTCTCGGGCAACTACCAGCGTGATGGGGAGTGGCTTTGGTCACGTCGCATCAGCGTGAAGCCGTTTCTTGGCCTCAACAACCGCAACGTGCGCTACGTCACGGTGCGCGTGTTCAAGCGGGACAACAACGGCAACGAGAGTCCGATGGCCGACCTGTCGGCAGTGATCAACTCCGCTGGCAGCGCCTATCCGACAACGCAGGTGTTCGACGTCTACCTGTTGGCGATCGAAAACATCCCGGGTTGGTGGGTCTTCATGGACTCGATCAAGCCGTTCGTCGAGTCGATGATCACCGACCTCGAGAACCGAAACCCGGGCATGACGTTCCGGACGCACTGGATCACGAAGGCCGCCTACGGTCGCAACATGGCATACCGGCCGTTTATCAACGAAGCCGACGACAGCCTGAACCCGATTACCGAGGTCTACCACTATCCAGGTGCAATGCCTGTCGGTAGTGCGTCGTCGTACTACTACGTGCCCGACAACATCAAGGCGCGCATCAACCTCGATGGCGCCGAAATGAATGGCTACGACCCGATCCTGAACCCGCACCCGTATGCGTTGGCTGACTTCTACAACCACGCGATGCGCTACCCGGATGAGTACGCGTTGTGGGAGGCCCGGGTGAAGGCGGTCGAGGATCGTGAAGACGCGATTGCGGTCGCCTTGGCGGCCGGCACGACGGTTCCGGCCGATCTGACTGACATGTCCAGGGAGCCGACGATGCGGATCCTGATGGACGAGATGAACACCGACCCGGCGAAGTACAAGAACGCGTTGGTCATCAATTTGCACGGTGAGCTGCTGCCGATGCCCGCCTTGCGCAACTTCAGCGACGCGGCTAAGGACCCGATCCGTCACCCGAGCTGGCGTTGCGTGACGCACCCCGAAGAGTTGCGCACCAAGAAGGACGACGCTGGCGTTACCGATCCGCTGCGCTTCCGCATGTATGCCTACACGGACTACCCGCAGTACTACAGCGGGGTTGATCGCATGTCAGAGCCGATGGTCGTGGAGATCATGGGCGTCAACCTGGTGCAGACGCTCGAGCCGACCAAGCTGGTTGTTGCGGCGGACCTAAAGTACATCTTCGGCGGCGTATCGCTTGGCGGTTCGACGGACTATCCGGCTGTGGCTCAGCCGGCGAAGCACCTCAGCGAAGGCCCGGACGTCGGGGCAGAGATGTACTACACCGCTGAATACATCTTCGACAGTAGCAACCCATTGGAAGGTCAGCCGCGAACGCGCATCTACCTATATAACACGCCGCTCAGTTGCGGTCAGGACGGCGATGGCCAAGGCTTGGCCAACACCGAGCAGGCGCGTCTCTACCAAATGGAGTATGTGCCGAGCCCGATCGATGCCAGCTTGAACTTTGCGACTTCCGACCTGACGTCGCATGGCACGGGCACCAAGAACACGGCGCGTTGGATGCTCGAACTCGATCCGTCGATCTTGACGAGTTCGATGTTCATCGACGCGGATGGTGACCCTTTCGACCCAAACTCTGATGTGAAGCTGCAAGTGAAGACGCGCATCGCGAGCGATATGTCTGACGGGAGCACGGACTGGGAACGGGGCGGCACGATGTTCCCGACGATGCTGCAGCCGGACAACCTATCGACGACCTACGCATGGTGGTCGGATAGCGCCGAGGACGTGCCGATGACCGAACGAGCGCAGTTCAACGGCGACCCGCGCCACCTGCCCTACAAGGACTGTTTTAGCGGCGGCGACGACTTCCCCGACAGCTACAACTGGTACCACGATCGCCTCGATAACTCGAGCGAGATGGCGCAGACTGACTTCGGCAGCATCAACGGTGCCTACCTGCGCAACCGCTGGGGGGACTCGATGTGGTGCGACGTACCGCGCTACTTCCAATTGCTTCGCGGCGCCTTGGTTGAAAGCGCCTGCGTCTACACGTCGCTAACGGGGTTCTCGTACTACTACCTCGGCATTGGCAACGACATTGGCTACGACTCGGCCAACGGCTACCCGAACTCGATTCCGAGTGACCTGACCCCGCATGGCGGCTCGGGCAGCGGCTACATCCAGACCATCACCGGACAGCGCAAGTGCATCTTGGTGCCGAACAGTGCCTTCGCTTGGGACTACTGGACTGGTTTCCCGTGGCTCGGTGAGCTCTACC
>JBNMNW010000202.1:0-10800 GCA_051278165.1 Planctomycetota bacterium
GAGCTCAGCAGCCTGTGGTTGCCAGATGCCGCTGCGACAACAAGCGGCGTCACGTTCCGTGCTGAAGATGTAGTCATTGCCGACGCCAGTGACCACAAACGCGAACAGGACGGCAGTCAGCTGTCGAACAGTCAATGGTTCGTCAGCAATGACGCGTTTGGCAATGAGCCGTGGCGCGGTCCGTTCTGCGCCAACCCTAACGACGACAAACCACAACTGCGCCAGTTGCCAGGCGCGTTCTGGCTCAGTGCCGCCGCCGGCACGCAACGCGAAGGCACGATCGCCACTGCGACGTTCCCACTCGAGCACCGTTACGTGCACGTCCGCACGGCCGGCGATCACAGTCGCCTCAAGCTGATCGTCGATGGCTTCCATATCACCCGCGACCCGATCTACGGCGAGCTGCATCGCAACATCGATAAGCAGGAAGCGCACTGGATCACGTTTGATGTGCAGATGTGGCTTGGCCACAAAGCTCACCTGCAAGCGATCGACCAACGTGCCCCCGACCTGGGTGATCCGCGCCACAACCGCGGCCGCTATCCGGACCACTGTTGGATCGCACTGCAGTCAGTGAGTAACTCCCCACACGGCAGTCCACCTGAGACTTCGGCCCTGCCGTTGGTCACCGAGGCAGACGCGGTGCGCACCATAGCCAACTGGCGCGATGCGCGGCAACGCCTCAGCGATGCCGTCGCCGCACTGCCAGTCTCGCCAACGATTCCCGCGATGGCCGATGGCAGTGGCATGGACACCAACGTCTACCTGCGCGGCGACCACAAGCGTCCTGGCGAACCCGCGCCGCGGCGGTTCTTGTCGGCCCTCGAAGCGTCGGCGACGTCGGTTCCAAAAGAGAGTAGCGGTCGCCTTGAGCTCGCCAATGCGGTGCTAACTAAGGGAAACCCGATGCCTGCGCGCGTCATGGTCAACCGACTGTGGCACCACCTGTTTGGCCGCGGTTTGGTTAAAAGCGTCGACAACTTTGGGGCTCTGGGCGAACCGCCAACACACCCCGATCTACTCGACTGGCTGGCCACGGACTTCGAGGCCAACGGATGGTCTTTGAAGCACAGCATCCGACGCATCGTGACGTCGCACACCTATCGCCAGCGCAGCCAGTTGCGCCAGGACGCCGCCGCTTGCGATGGCGACAACAAGCTGCTGCATCGCCAGAACGTGCGCCCGCTCGAAGCCGAGGTGTTGCGCGACACGCTGCTAGCGATCAGTGGTCGCCTCGACGAAGCGCTCTACGGCGAATCGATTGAGCAGCCTAAGGAAGCCGTGACCAATGCGCGCGGCAGCCCAGGCCAGCACGGTCCGCGTGACGGCCATGGACGTCGCAGCATCTACTTGGCGATGCGACGAAACTTCATGCCGGAAATGCTGCTGGCGTTCGACCTGCCAACGCCGTTCGCCACCGTCGGCCGGCGCAACACTTCGAACGTTCCCGCGCAATCTCTGGCGCTCGCCAACGCGCCGTTGGTGCACGACCTCTGCGGGCTGTTCGCCAAGCGGGTGATCGCGCACAGCGACAACCACGCGCAACGTTTGCAGCTTGCCTACCAACTGGCCTTTGCTCGCAAGCCGCGGGCTAATGAACTTGCCTCGCTGCTGGCGTTTGTTGGCCAGAACCCCGACGAACAGGGCGACGACGAACAGGGCGACGAGGAAGTGCGCACCTGGACCGATGCGGTGCACGCGCTCGTCAACACTACGGAGTTCCGATTCCGCCGATGAAGAACCCAATCGATCATTCAGCCTTTGGTAATTCGTCCGTTGGCCCGTCGCGCCGCGACATGTTGCGTCAAGCAGCCAACGGCTTTGCGATGTTGCCGCTGGCCCATCTGTTGGGTCGCGATGCCAGCGCCCAAGCCAGCAGTGCAATTGGCAGCAATGCCCCACCGGCTGGCAGTAGTGGTGGCTCGCTGGTGCGCCACCACGCCCCGCGCGCCCGCTCGGTGATCTTCCTCTACATGGATGGCGCCCCCAGCGGCCAAGACCTGTTCGACTACAAGGAGCGGCTGGTCAAAGAGAACGGCAAGCCATTCGCACTGCCTAAGGAGCCGACGCAGTTTAACAACAACGGCAATACCCTTGGACCGGTCGCCAAGTTCAAGCAACACGGCGAGAGCGGCCAGTGGATCAGCGACTTATTGCCAAACATCGCCAAGGCCGCAGACAAGCTGTGCGTCGTGCGTTCGATGTATGCGGACTTCAGCGAACACACCAACGCCAACTACTTCCTGCACACAGGGCACGGCCTACAAGGTCGTCCGAGCATGGGCGCCTGGATTGGCTACGGCCTCGGTAGCGACGCCAAAAACTTGCCGGCATTCGTCGTGCTCAACGGCGGCCTGGTGCCGCCGGGCGGCGTCGACAACTTCCACTCCGGGTTCTTGCCCGCACACAGCCAGGGTTCGCTGTTTCGCATGACGGGCGAAGCGGTGGCCAACATTAAGCCACGCGAAACCGACGAGCGACAGCGGCGTAAGCTGTTGTTGACGCGTCGACTCAACCAGCTATCGCTCGACGCCGACGGCCACGATCCGGCACTCGATGCGGCAATCGCCAACCACGAGTTGGCGTTCCGCATGCAGACCGCGGTTCCGGACCTGCTTGAAATTGACGGTGAGTCCGCAGCGACGCGCGAGATGTATGGCTGCAACGACGAATACGAACAGACGCGTACCTATGGCAGGCAATGCTTACTGGCGCGACGGCTTGTCGAGCGCGGCGTGCGCTTCATCGAACTGACGATCCCAGACACCGGTAGTGACCGCTGGGACCAACACGGCAACCTTCGCCGCGGCCTTGACCGCAACTGCAGGACAGTCGACAAACCGATTGCCGCACTGCTCGCCGACCTGGAAGCACGCGGCTTGCTCGATGAAACCATCGTTGTGTTTGGCGGTGAGTTCGGCCGCACGCCGTTCGCGCAGGGCACTAACGGTCGCGACCACAATCCGTTCGGGTTCACGATGTGGATGGCGGGCGGCGGCTTCAAGGCTGGCACCAGCTATGGCTCCACCGATGAATACGGCTACAAGGCCGAGGAGAACCCGATGTCGATACATGACCTGCATGCAACGCTGCTCTGGCAGCTTGGCATCGATCATGAACGGTTCGTGTATCGCTTCGGCGGCCGTGACCTGCGTCTGACGGACGTTTACGGCAATGTCGTGCGCGACCTGCTCGACTGAGCGCGTGGCGCTGTGCCGCAGTTGTGTCGATCCGATTGAGCGGGGCAATTCGCCAATGTCGCGTTGATGCACTGGCGTTCTCGTCATGCGTCGCGACAATAAGAGCCGCCCAACATGGGCATTGCCAACATGCTGACACTGATCATGCTGACGGCCTGCCTCGCGCAGGCGCCGGGGACGACTTCCGGTGCAACGCCTGAGCAGGACCCGGTTCGCTCCAAGTCGAGCGCTACGCAAGAGGTCCAAGGGCCAGCGAGTGGCGAAGCGACCGTCAAGAATCCTGACCCCAGCAGTGCTAGTTCAAGCAGTGCTAGTTCCAGCAGTGCTGTTCCTGAGAAGAGGTCTGAGCAGCCCTGGTTCGATCGCGACCTGGCCGACCGTTGCGCGGCAGCTGCCGATCGCGGCTTGGTCTGGCTCAAGGCTCAGCAACTAACCAGCGGCGGTTGGACCGGCTTGGTCGGGCACAAGCAGGGCGACTACTACGTCGTGCTCGATCAGAGCATCTTGCCGGAAGGCCAACGCCAAGGCGGTGAAGGGCATCTCGGCGTCACGGCGATCTGCGGCATGGCCTTCCTTGCCGGTGGCAACTTGCCAGATCGCGGCTTGCACAAGGATGTCGTGCGGCTTGCCGAGAACTTCGTCGTCACGCATTCGCAGAAGTCTGGGCTGCTGTCCTCTGCCGGCACGCGTATGTATAGCCATGCATTCGGCACGCTGTTCTTGGCTGAGGTCTACGGCATGGCCGCCAACGAGCGCACCAAGACCACCCTGGAGAAGGCTGTCAACTTGATGGTCGACAGCCAAAACGAAGGCGGCGGCTGGCGCTACAACCCGTTCGATCGCGCCACGGACCTGTCCGTCACCGTTTGCCAACTGCAGGCCCTGCGTGCGTCGCGCAACATTGGCATCCGCGTACCGAGCGACACGATCGCGCGGGCGATGAAGTATGTCAGCGATAGCCGGGTCAAGAACGGCTACCTCGGCAACGGTCTCTACTACTACAAAATCTTCGGCCGTGGCGCCTACGACAAGTGGCGTCAATACGCGATCAACGCCGCTGCGCTAACCGCCTTGTCGAGCGCCGGGGTTCACGACGACGACCTTTGTGATCCCGTGCTGACGTTCCTTGAAGAGGAATACCCGTCCGTGCACGGCTACTACCGGGACCACTTTTTCTACTGGTACGGCAACTACTACGCGGCCCAGGCCTTCTACCAATTTGGCGGCACGCGCCTGCGCGAGTTCTATGCGCGGTTGGCAGCCGACCTGCTCGCTGCGCAAGCTAGCGACGGTCGTTGGCGCAACCGGGTTGGCCCCGGCGATGAGTTCTCAACGGCGATGGCCTGCATTCTCCTGCAGATGCCCAGGCAATACCTGCCGATTTTTCAGCGCTAGCCAAGTCTCGATCGGCCCGGCTGCTGCGGTCGAGGAGCGAGGGATTGCGGGGCTGGACGGGCCATTCCAGCGACCAACTTGCGGCCAGTGTTAGGAACTGTCCACGTAGCCAGGAACCTTTGGTCTTGAATCCGACGGTGCCGTGGTCACGATCCGTATTAGGTCAACAACGGTCAGACACGGTCAGACAGGGCGTATGCGCAACCAACTTGCACGGGTAACTCTCGGTGCGTTCTTCGGCGTCGCTTCGGCGGTCGCTCAAGAGCCTGCTACATCTACAGGTTTTCTTCAGCTCGGTGCCTCCACCGCAGCAAGTGAGCTTTCATCAGGTCAGTCTTCATTTGGCATGAGCGGCGGCGGCAGCAGCCACTTCGAAGACACGCTCACCCTGCGCTATAGCGAACGCTTGCCGCAGCAGGACGACAACCGCTACACGCTGGGTCAGCTGTTCCGACAGCACCATGGCGAGTTCCTGGATCGCTTCGAGCGCTACGATCCGGCACTCGAACTGCGCGCGCGGTTATTGCCGAAGCAGCGAGTTTCCGATGAGCCCGGCAGCTTCGACATGTTGGGCTACGACTTCGATGTCGAAGCCGCGATGGTCATCACGACCGAGGCCTACCTCAAGTTTGGTATCTACCACTACGGGCGTCACTACAACACGACGGCGCCGTTTGGCTCGCGCAACAACCCCGGCAGCAACAGCGAAAGCAATTTCGGCGACGAAACGCTGACGGCTGCTGGCGCGCGCATCGGCTTGGGCTGGTTCTTGACGCCCAACTTGTTGATGGAACTGGAGACCAACCCGGGCATCTACTCGGACCTCGAGGACAGCCCGAACCACAAGGACTTCGACTTCCCGTCGAGCGCTCTATTCACCTACCGCCCCGTCGACAACTTCTTCTTCAAGTTCGGTGCGCGCTACAACCAGGTGTTCGAAGACGCCCCGTGGCTCCCCTACTTGGGCTTCAGCTGGGAGATCGTCGACGGCCTGCGCCTCGACTTGCTCGCACCTGAATACATCGAACTCTCGTTTTGGCCGACAACTTCGACCTCATTCGCCTTTGGCGCTGAAGTCGGCGGTGCCGAATACCGAGTGCGCTCGACCTCGTCGACCGGCAAGCAAGCCGCCGACGTTCGAGTGCAAGAAGTCATCGCCTACATTGGCATGACCCACCGCTTCAACGACTACCTGTCGCTGCAAGCCCGCGGCGGCCTCGTGCTCGCCGGCGAGTATGAGCTCAGCAGTGGCGCCAGCAACTTCGACCCCGTCGAAGGTGCGTTGGACCAAGGCTTCTACGCCGACTTCACGTTCGGCCTAGACTGGTAACGAAGCGAAAGCTGGTAGCACACACAGCTACCAGCCTTCGGCCTCGCACCGCTCCGCCACGTAGGGCCCAGCTAGCTAGCTGCTGCCGAGCCGCTGCCATCCGGGGACACAACACCCTTACGGCCTACGACTGGCGCCTAGCAGGCACCCCACCGCATGCTCAGAGCATGCGCTAGAGGATGCGCTTTCCGAATGCGGAACAAATCACGTCGACGGCGACTTCGCCCGACTGATTCTTGATGTCGAGAATCGGGTTGAGTTCGGTGATTTCCAGACTGCGCATCGTGCCTGAGTCGCTAGCCATCTCCATCAGCAGGTTGGCCTCACGCCAATTGAGGCCGCCCTTTACTGGCGTACCAGTGCCGGGAACGTCACGCGGATCCATGCCGTCGAGATCGAACGACATGTGGAAGCCTGCAGTGCCGTTGTTCGCCAACTCAAGCGCCTCCTTCATGATTGGGCCGATACCGCGCTCATCGACATCGCGCATCGTGTAGGCGCGAACACCGGACTCGCGGATGATCTTGCGTTCGTTGTCGTCGATGTCGCGAATGCCGATCAGCACCACGTTGGCTTTGTCGACCTTTGGTGAGAACCCACCCATCTCGACCAGTTTGGGATGCCCCAGGCCTAGCACTGTCGCGAGTGGCATACCGTGGATGTTGCCGGACGGCGAACTCTCCGGCGTGTTCATGTCACCATGCGCATCCACCCAGATCAGACCGACCTTCTGACCCTTCTGGCGGAAGTGCTCTGAAACGCCGGACACGGTGCCGATTGCGATGCTGTGGTCGCCGCCGAGAACGACCGGAATGTCGCCCTGATCAAGCGCGCGACGCACGCGCAGGCGCAGCCGATTGCAGACGTGGTAGATCGGCTCGAGGTAGCGTGCCGTCTTGTCGCCGGGCTCGCGGGTCTCGGGGGCTGGCACGCCAACATCGCCGTCATCTTCGACGATATAGCCAAGCTGACGCAGGCTGTCGCTGACCCCGGCAATGCGGATTGCCGATGGCCCCATGTCGACACCGCGGCGGCCGGCACCCAAATCCATGGGCACTCCGACCAAGCGCAGAGTTGGCTTCGGGTTGGTTTCGCTAGTTGTCATATTCGTGGACCAGCTTACGGCTTGGACAGCTCAATCGGCGCACCACGTTGCATTCCGAGTCGTTCACTTGCACTGCCATTGGCCATTGCCACCTCAATCAGACCGAACGAACCGACATAGGCCAACAGTTCGCCCGGCGCAACATCCCCATAGGTGCGGTGCATCGGCATCGATTGTCCGCCGCAAACAATTTGTTGCTCAGCACCGTCCACGAGCACAGTGCCGTCCACAAGCACAGTGCCGCGCAAGTTGGTAATCAGGTTGCCGTAGGTGTCGACGTGCACGACGCGGTGCTCACCGCCAAACACCAGGTCGGTGCAATCCGCGTCTTCGATGCGCGGGCCCATGGCCGAGAAGCCGTAGTGACCGCTCGCGAGCCACGCGGCGACTGGGGCTAAGACATCGCGCCCGTCGAACGTTTCTGAGGTGCGGCGAATCCGCAGGTGATCCAAGTCAATCTCACGAACTTCGAACGTGTCCGAGCTGGCCAGAACCGCTCCACAGAGGCCATTGTCTGGCACCAACCAGTATCTGCCGTGGGCCGTCGCTGCCAGCAGCCGTCGCTTGGTGCCGACGCCTGGATCGACGACCCCGATGTGTACCGTTCCTTTGGGGAAGCGATTCGCTGCTGTCCACAGCATGAACGCCCCCATCGCGATGTCCTGAGGCGCGACATCGTGACTCAAATCGACGATGCGTGGCTTGTCCGACGCCGCAATCAGTGCGCCCTTCATGATGCCGACATAGGGATCTCGCAGCCCAAAGTCGGTGGTCAACGTGACGATGCCTGATGGGCGCGCATACATAGTGATAGCAAAGGACACGATCGACCTTGGTCGGTCAACGGGCAGACTCCTAGTGCGGACGAATCAGGATTGGCGACTGCTTGCCGCGGTGGAACCGTTCGTCAATCAGGCGCCGATGACCATCGCGCAGTTCTTTGGCCTGCAGCTTGCCAACGAACTGCCGCAAGTCGTCCGCACCTGAGGCGTGGCCGTGGCAGCCAGAGTTGCTGTGGGACAAGGCGAAGGCCAGCAACACGGCCCCGCCAGCAACCAACCAGCGTGACAGCAACGTCGTCACACAGAGCGTCAACACCAACAAGAACCCGACCCTTGAGAGCCACAGGTAGCGAATGATCCATTGATCATCCCAGGCAACGTCTCTAGCCAGCAAGCTCGCGGCAAGCGGCGCCACCATCAACCAGCCGCAGGCTATGGCGAATGTGCGCGTCGCTGCCTGCCATCTCCGAGCCGCCAGGGTCACCAGCGCCGCGGCAACCAGCCAACAGAGGATCGCCATGCTGAAGACGACTACGGCGCCGTATGCCGACAGCCACTGCCAACCGCCAAAGCCCACCATCGATTCAAGGCCAACGCGAACCAATAGCGCGGGAATGCAATCGAACGCGCGCATCAGCGACATCGCAGACTCCGGTGCACCGTGTTCGCCAATTAGTAGTAAGTGCACCAGCCAATAGCCGGCAAGTGCCGCTGCATATGCAAACCACCTGAGCCGCTGGGCATCGCGCACCGAACGTAGCAAGGCGAGTGGCGCCAGCACGATGGCGAGCGGATGGGAGAGCGTCAAGAGCACCAGCAAGGCGACGCGCATGCAGCGGCGAAGCCAGGTGCTACTGACACCGGGGTGCACCGGCTCGACCAGCAGCAGGAACAGCCAGCACAGCATCGGCCACTGCATGTAGGCCAACGTGGTGAACTCGAGATACGACGAAATCGGCAACAAGACGATGACTGCCGCTAGCAACACGCGCGCCCAGAACGGCGCAACAGCCAGCCAAGGTCTGCTCAGCAAGGCACAGCCAGCGGCTAGATGCAGCGCGGCGGCGCCCGCGACAAACGCGGTAGGGATGCACTCGGTTGGCAATCGACACAGCAGGAGCGCCGACAGGTTGGCTCCGAACGGCACGTAGCCGGCATAGGGCGTGACGAATCCACCCCACTCGAACTGCGCGTAGTTTGGCGCGAAGAACACCGAACCGTCTTCGAAGGCTAGCAAGGGCTCCGAAAGCCATGGCCAGGCCCGCAGCGCTACGCCCACCGCGAGCGCCAGTATGGCAAGCCAACGCCACCATCTAGGCTCTTCGGTCACGTCAGGAGCTCCTTCTGCTCAGTGCGACCTAGTGGTCGACCGGCGTTCCCAGAACAGCGAACACTTCGTCGCGCTTCTGCTCCATCAACTCCTGGGTGTCGGCCTCCAGGCACATGCGCAGCAACGGCTCGGTGTTGCTGGGACGAACGTTGACCCACCAGTCGGAGAACGTCGCCGTGACGCCATCGAGGTGGTCGACTTCGCCATCCTTGAAGCGCTCTTCGATCTGCTTCATCAAGGCGTCCTTATCCTCGACCTGGAAGTTGATCTCGCCGGTGCCGAAGTATTTGCGCAGCGGGTCGGCGGATTCCTTCAACGTCGTACCTTCGGCACTCAGTTGATTGAGCACCTCGATCGCTGCCAGCACGCCGCAGTCGGTGAAGTAGTTCTCGGCAAAGTAGAAGTGCCCCGACAGCTCGCCGCCGCCAATGCAATCCGTCTTGCGCATCGTCTCCTTCATGAACGAGTGGCCAACGCGCTCGCGAACCGGGCGACCGCCGAGACGCAAGATCTCTTCCTTTACGACCTTGCTCGAACGCAGGTCGTAGATGATGCCCTTGCCCGGATGACGTTGCAGCATGCCGCGCGCCAACATCACGGTGATAAGGTCGGCGTGAACCGTGCGACCTTCGTTGTCGACGAAGGCACAGCGATCGGCATCGCCATCGAACGCAAGGCCGAGCGTTGCGCCGTGCTTCTTGACCAGCGCGCGCACGTCATCCAGGTTGGACTCCTTGAGCGGGTTGGCCTCGTGGTTGGGGAAGGTGCCGTCGAGTTCTTCGTAGAGCGAGATGATCTCGAGACCCGGGATGCGCTTGAAGATGTTCGGGGACTCGTTGGCGCCCATGCCGTTGGCATAGTCGACGCACACCTTCATCGGCTTGATGTCACGTGCGAAGCCAGCGATGTGGGCGCACCAGTCTTCCATCAGGTCGACTTGCTCACGCTTGCCCTTCTCGCCCACTGGCGAGAGGTCCGCGTTGAGCACCATCTCTTCAATATCCTTGATGCCGTTGTCGCCTGACAGTGGGCGCGCCTCGGCGCGACACATCTTGAAGCCGATGTACTGCTTCGGATTGTGCGAGGCCGTGACCACCATGCCGCCATCACACTCGATCTTGCCGATGCCGTAGTAGACCATCGGCGTCGAGGCGAGGCCGATATCAACAACATCGCAGCCCTGCGACATCATACCGTCGATGACGGCGTCAGCGATTTCAGGCGCCATCGTGCGCATGTCGCGGCCAACGACTAGGCGCTTGGCGGACAGGAATCGCACCATCGCCGCGCCAATGCGGAACGCGGTCTTCGCATCGATCTGGTCGGGGTAGAGGCCGCGGATGTCGTAGGCTTTGAAGATGCTCACAGTTTGGAGGGGCTCACAGTTTGGAAAGACAAACAGCTTGGTGAGGCAAACAGTTTGGAGAGACGAGCGGTTTGGAGAGGCAAACAGCACGTCAGCCGAATGGGGCTTATTAGAGGGGCGGTGGATCCGTGTGCCACTCGTGACTCACATGCGTCGTGCTAAGCATCGTCGTTCAACGGGCTGAGAATGCACGGCATATCGTCAGGCAACGCTGCACGGACTCATCGTCGAGATCACGGTGCAGAACAAAACGAATCCGGATCGGGCTGGCAAGCGCAGCGTGGACCCCGCC
>JBNMNW010000203.1:0-10797 GCA_051278165.1 Planctomycetota bacterium
CGGCTCAGTCCGTCGGTCGTCGACATCGCCACGCAGCGCGCGGTCGAGTTGCCGAGCTGTTGGGCGACTTCGAGAACTAGGTCAATCTTGCGAGCCGCATCAACAACCGTAATGGCGTTGTAGAGGTTCGGCATGTGGCCCTCGGGGAACTTGACGTCCACCACGGGGCCGAACACCTGAAGGATATGGCCTTGCATTTGGGTTGCGGTAGTCACTTCTGTCGTCCTCGTTTTGAGTATGCGTTACGTGTGTTTCGTGTTGCTGGCCAGCCGTTAGCTGACAGCACTTGCGCCGCCGATGATGTCGAGCAATTCCTTGGTGATGCTCTCTTGACGGGCGCGGTTGTAGACCTTCTTGAGGTCCTTCGTCATGCGGCCGGCTGCGTCGGTTGCACCCTTCATCGCCATGCGGCGTGAAGCGTGCTCACTGGTCAGCGCTTGGAGCATGGCATCGAAAATGACCGTCTCTAGGTAGCGAGGCATCAGGGCGTTGAACACCGTCGATGCGTCCGGCTCGATCAAGAAATCGAGCTCGTAGTTGGATTCTGAGGCGTCGTTGCCAACCGCAATGGTGCGGATCGGCAAGAACTGCTGCTCGGCTGGCTTGAACTTGGCCATCGAGATGAAGCGCATCGAGTGCACTCGCATCTCGTCGACAGTTCCTGAAGTGAAGGCCTCGACTAGTGCTTGTGCCGCCATCTTGGCTGCGGAGAAATCGGCCTTGTCGAGCGCAGGCTCAGCGAAGAGGCGCTCGACTTCGTAGCCGCGACGCATCAGCCAGGTATAGCCCTTGCGACCGTAAACCCAGAACTTGACCGTCTTGCCTTCGGCCTTCAGCGCCTCGACCTGCTTCTTCAGCGCCGCCAACAAGTTGCTGTTGTAGGAGCCACACAAGCCACGATCGGACGTAACCAGGAAGAAGCCAACCGTCTTGACGTCGCGCTCCGTGAACAATGGGATGTCCTCTTCACCGGCAACCTTGGCTGCGATGCGTTGGATCATGTCACGGATCTCGGTGGTGTAGGGAGCAAAGCTCTGCGCCTTGGCCTGCACCTTGCGCAGCTTCATCGACGCAACCATCTCCATCGCGCCCGTGATCTGGGCGATGCTGGAGACCGACTTGATGCGGCCGCGTAGTTCCTTGAGGTTCGCCATGGGTCAGATCAGTTCGTTTCGGGGATTCGGTTAGCTAGCAGCAAAGCCGTTTGCACCTTAGGCGAGGAACTCAGCCTTGAACGTCTTGGCCATCTCATCACAGCTCTTCTTGATGTCGTCCGTCCACTTCTTGCCTTCGCGGATCCCTGACAGCACATCGGCGTGATTGGCGCGAGCGAACGCGACATAGCCCTTTTCGAACGCGCTGACGCGATCGACCGGGACATCATCGATGGCACCCGAAGTTGCTGCGTAGATCGCGATGATCTGCTCTTCGACGGCTACCGGCTCGAACTCGGGCTGCTTCAGGATCTCGAGCATGCGTTGACCGCGCGTGATCGCCTGTTGCGTGTCCTTATCCAGATCGCTGCCGAACTGGGCGAACGCTGCCAACTCGCGGTATTGCGCGAGCTGGATACGAAGACCACCAGCATTCTTCTTCATGGCGCCGATCTGAGCGGCACCACCAACGCGGGACACCGAGATGCCAGCGTTCACGGCCGGACGTTGGCCGGCGTTGAAGAGCGATGACTCTAGGAAGATCTGGCCGTCGGTGATCGAGATCACGTTGGTCGGGATGTAGGCCGACACGTCGCCTTCTTGCGTCTCGACAACCGGCAGCGCCGTCAACGAACCGCCGCCCATGGCGTCGGAAAGCTTGGCCGCGCGCTCGAGCAGGCGACTGTGCAAGTTGAAGACGTCACCCGGGAAGGCCTCACGACCCGGCGGTCGACGCAGCAGCAGCATGACCTGACGGTATGCCAATGCCTGCTTATACAAGTCATCGTAAGCAATCACGACGTGGCGACCTTCGTCACGCAGACGCTCACCCATCGAGGCACCGGCGTAGCAGCTCAAGAACTGCATCGAGGCTTCGGCCGACGCGGGCGCCGACACGACGATCGTGTAGGGCATCGCGCCGTTGGCGGCGAGCCTGTCGACAACGCCCTTGATGGTGGACTGCTTCTGGCCGACGGCAACGTAGATGCAGATGACCTGCTCAGGGTTGTTCGGGTCGCCACCGCCAGTCGACTTCTGGTTGATGAAGGTGTCGATGATCAGCGCGGTCTTGCCGGTCTGACGGTCACCGATGATCAACTCACGTTGGCCGCGGCCAATCGGGATCATCGCATCGATGGCCTTGAGGCCTGTCTGCAGCGGTTCGGTCACCGGCTGACGTTCCGGCACGGTCGGCGAACGGCCTTCGATCGGACGCATGTCCGCTTCGGTAACCTGGATCTTGCCCTTGCCGTCGACGGCCTCACCAAGCGCGTCCACTACGCGACCACACATCTGCAGGCCAGTCGGCACCGAGATGATCTGACCGGTCGTGCGCACGGTGTCGCCTTCCTTGACTTCCCGGTCGCTGCCGAGCAACACGGCGCCAACGTTGTCTTCTTCGAGGTTCAGGGCGACACCGAAGATGCCGTTCCCGAAGTCGAGCCTCTCATTCATCATGCAGTCGTCGAGACCGTGCACGCGGGCGGTGCCGTCACCGACCATTAGCACAGTGCCAATGTTCGACTTTTGCATCTTGCCTTGGAAGCCTTCGATCTCGGCCTTGAGGACGGTGGCTACTTCGGATGGTTTGAGATCCATGGTGACTCGTTAGGAAGACGTAATGTTGTGCGGTCAGTCGCGAATGAACGGGTCTCCGTGTCACTCGCAGGAAGTTCAGTAGTGCGCTGCCCGGAAGGACAGTGCCAATCAGGTCCGAAGACCCTCAATACCAGGTCCTAGGACCGAGGTATTAGGACCCGAGAGCCCTATCAGACATACGCCGATCAGACAGAAGCCAATCAGACAGAAGCCAATCAGACAGAAGATTGCTGCAACTTGTCTTGGAGTTGCGTCAACGCGGCGCGCAGCGAGCCGTCGTAGAGCACGTTGCCGACGATGAGGCGCACGCCACCGAGCAAGTCGGGGTTGTGAGCCGCAGTCAGCTGGACCTTCTTGCCGCTCAAACGATTGGCAAGAGTGTTCAATGCAGCCAGTTCATCCGCACCCAGCGGGTGCGCCGATTCGGCTACGCCTTCTACTTCGCCACGGTCCTGCATGAACAGTTCGCGGTAAGCAGTCGGCATGTCCGCCAGCACGTTGAGACGCCGACGTCGCTGCAGAACACCAACCAGATTGACAACCAACTCGTGGCGGCCATCGGTCAGCTTCGACAGCACGATCGTGCGCTCAGCGACAGTAACGTCCGGGCTCGTCAGCAATGACGAGGCGCCAGGCGCGTGCAGTTCGCCGTGCAACGCGGCCATGTCCGAGGCCACGGCATCAACCGCACCCTTTTCCTTGGCGAGCGCGAACAGCGCCGTTGCGTAGCGTTTGGCGAGCAGCGTCATTACGCCTTCTCCGCGCCTGAAACGAACTGCTCAACGAGCGGCTTGTTCTTAGCAGCATCGACTTCGTGCTTGAGCAGTTTGCCGGTTGCTTGAATGGTCAGGTCGACGGCGATCGCGCGGATCTCCTGGACGGCTTGACGCTTCTCAGCGGCGATGGTGTCACGCGCCTTTTGCAGTTCAGCTTTGGCCCGCTCGTCCGCTTCGCGAACCGCATCCGCGGCTTGGCGCTCGGCGCGCCCCATGGCATCTTCGACCATGCGCTTAGCGTTGGCTTGTGCCTCAGCAAGTTCTGCCTTGGCCTGCGCCATTTGCGCCTCGGCGGCTTGGCGTGCAACCTCAGCTGCCTTGATGGAGTCCTCGACCTTTTGATCACGATCTTCAAGAGCGTTAGTGATCGGGCCGTAGACGAACTTCCACATGAAGACGAGGCCGACCAGGAACGCTAGTAGCGTCCAGATCACAGCACCCAGCTCGAATTCGAGGAGCATGCCCAGTGATTTGGGCTCATCTCCAGAGACGAGATATGACAGAGCGTTGGCCATTGGCACAGAAACCTCCGAAAGCAGAATGAGGGTTAACCGGTGAATGCTGTCTCCGACCGAATGGCCGAAGACATTCCCGCGACTACTTGATGGCGAGCATCAAGCCGATGACGGCTGCGAACAGCGCGACACCTTCGACGAAGGCTGCGAGGACCAGGGCGTTGCCCTTGATGTCGCCGGCAGCTTCCGGTTGACGAGCAATGCCTTCGCCGGCTGAGCCACCGATCTTACCGATGCCCATGCCTGCGCCGACAGCGGCGAGACCAGCAGCGAGACCGGCACCGATACCGAGACCGGCGTTCGAGGCGTTGGCGACTTGAATGGCATCTTGGAAGAAAGCGATCATTGGATTCTCCGTTCTAACTAACGAGGGGGATGGATTGGAAGCTGACGAATACGTGCTTAGGCGTCGCCTAACTAGTGATCCTGGTGGATCGACGAGTAGACGAAGTTGATGCTAAGGAACGTGAAGATGTAGGCCTGCAACAAGGTGATGAAGGCTTCGATGATGTAGATGAACACGGCCATGCCGAAGCACGGAAGCGCGGTCAAGTAGCTGGTAGCAGCGCCGTCCTGCAGCTTGGCAAACAGGAAGATCAAGCCAATCGCCGAGGCGATGACCAAGTGACCGGCGAGCATGTTGGCGAACAAACGAATGGTCAGCGCGAACGGCTTGACCACCAGACTGATAAGTTCGATCACGAACATCAGCGGCACCAACGGAGCCGGCAGGCCGGCTGGCACCAGGCCCTTGAAGAAGCCAAAGCCACCGTTCTTCTTGATGCCGCAGCCGAGCATCATGCCCAGCGTGATCAGCGCCAGTGCGCCCGTCACATAGGGTGTGCCGGTTGCCGTGTAGATAGCGCCCGGGAAGCTGTGGCTTACCGAAGGCACCAACCCGATCACGTTCATGAACACGATGAAGAAGAACATGAACATGAAGAACGGCGCGAACTTGCGACCCTCTTCCTTGCCCATGACCGAGTAGACCATTTCGTCGCGCACCCAGAGGCAGAAGCCTCGCATGACGCGGGTAAACCAACCTACCTGACCCTTCTTAAAGCTGCCGACAACCGGCGCAAAGACCAGCAGCATCAGCAACAGGCAAACCCACTGCCATGGCTGCACGTTGTGAATCGTGTACCAGTGCGTGTGATTGTGGGACTTGCCGTTTTCGTCGGTGTGGACGTCAAACAGTGCCACCGGGTAGGTGACGCTGTGATCGAACTGCCACTTGAAGATGTCGGAGTTGGACATCTCCATCGTGAGCTTTGGCTTGTGCTCGTCGCCGTGACCGGCAGCCTGCTCACCGGCAGCATGCTCCGCGGCAGCTTGGCCAACTGCTGCAGGCGCTCCGGTTGCAGCGTGGCTGCCGGTTGCGAGACTGCCAGTTGCGAGACTGCCGCTCGCGAGACTGCCGCTCGCATCTTCTTGGGCCGACACGGATACCGTGGCGAGAAGACACAACCAAACCGTGATCAGGAATCGCTTGGCAAGCATGTTCAAGAGAAGGCGGGTTGGCTTAGGGGTTCGAGTGGGACGCGTCGCGAGTTGTGCTTTTGGAGCTGTGCTTGTTGGAGCAATGCTGGTGGAGCTACTGAGCGCGTCGAAGGGTTCGAGCAAGGGCGAACGCGGTGGCCAGCTGACAAAGCAGCGCGGCTCCCGCGAACGTGACGGCAAAGGTCGTGAGTTCGGAGAATTTCGCAGTTTCTTCACCTAGGGGAAACTGCTTGAGGGCGAGCACGGCTAGCACCAGCACGATCAGCTTCACGCCGAACGCTGCCGCAAGCAAGCTTTGGAGACGAGCCGTAATCAGATGGCCCGCGTTCGCCGGGTTGCCATTCGGGGCAATTGCTGGCGACGGCGTCGCTGCGAAGCGGCCATGCACCCAGACGGTGAACATCGCGGCGAACGCCGCAGCGCCCAATCCAACGACGAAGTAGGGCAGGTCGGTGGCAGCCAGCAAGTTGCCGCCGCCAAACAACAATGCTCCCAGACCAGCTCCAACAACGGCGAGCAAGGCGAACGCCTGCATCATCGCGCGAAGCAGTGCTCCCCTACCGAGTTCGGCCTTACCAACGTCGGCCTTACCAACGTCGGCCTTACCAACGTCGGCCCCACCAAGGTCGGCATTGCCAGCGCTCGCCACACCGGCGGCCGGGACCGAGGCCTCGGAAGGCATGGCATCTGCGCAGGAAGTGGAGGAGGGTGTTTGAGACATTGGTCAGCCGGGGGGACGGCGGGCCTATGGGGTCGTGCTACTGCTGTCGCGATCGCTCTTCTGGACGGCGTTCTGCTTGAATGCCTTGGCTCTTGCAGCCTCAGCTTTCTTCTGATCTTGCTTCAAAGCAGCTTGCTTCAGGTCTCCGAACGGCCACATATCAGGAGCAGCTACGCGAATCAAATGCAGCATGCTGCCTACGATTCCTGACAAGACCAGCAAAAGCATGAGCCACGGTTTGGTGCCACACTGCTGATCCAGCCAGATCCCGCCAAAGGCAGACAATCCAACGGTCACCGCCAACGTCATCCCAGCTCCGATGGCGGGATTCGCCATTGGTGGCCTCACTCTCTTGTCCGCGCCCGAATCGTTCCCATTGCTTTGCATGCGTGAGAACCCTCAGAAACGAGAAGAGATCAGAAGTCGACTGGCCTGTTCTCGTCGCGCGAGCGATGACAACAAGCGCGAGCATCCTAGCGATGTGATCCGTCAGGACAACTGCTGCAATCGCCAATTTTCTTCGCAGGAAAGCACGGATCCAAGCCACTACCTCCGTGGCGCGCAGGAAAGGCCTGACCTGCCACGACGGAGAAATTATGCGCAAACTAGTGTTCCTCGCCTCGCTCGCCGCCATTACCGCGGCGGCATCTGCTCAAGTCGTGTCACCTGCTGATCGCGCGGGCCTCGAAGGCAGCTCGTATACCAACTACCCAATCGGCCGTCACAGCGCACGAATGCAGACCCTGCATGATGATGTGCCAGCGGGCACCTTGATCGCGGGTCACGCCTACCGCCGTGACGCGATCGGCGTGCGCGGCATGATCGACGGCCTGCAAAGCGATCTGCAAGTGACCTTGTCAATGAGTTCGCATACGGCGGCCCAGGCTTCTTCGATCTTCGCCGCCAATACCGGCGCCAACCCCGTCGTCACGCTGCCACGAACGATCCTGGCATTCCCACCAACCCTGCGACCGACGCTGGATCCGGCACAATCGTTCGAACTTGCGATCCCCTACGCGGTGCCATTCTTGGTGCCCGCCACAGGCGGCACGCTGTGCGTCGATGTCGAAGTGTTCGGGAACCAGACCAGTAACGGCAGCGATCAAAACGTCAGCATCTACCTAGACGCGCACCGACAGTTCGCCGACGGCCGCGCCGTGCAACCGGGCTTCCGGCTCGGCGCCGGCTGTCCCGCCCCCGGCAGCACCACCAACAGCTACGCCAATCTCGATCTGTGGCGCTTCGCGAACAATACGACCGAGCTTGACGTCTCGATCCGGCGCGGCGTCGCCGATCCTGGCACCGGCACGACGCGCGCGTTCTTAACCCTCGGCAACAACCCCGACGGCACGCCGTGGCCGCTGCGCTCAGACTGCCCGTTCTGGAGTTCATCCGAAGTCTGGTTTGCGCTGCCTGGCTTGATGACCAGCACCGGCAGCTACGACGGCACGCTCAGCAATTTGCCGGTGCTACCGCCAGGATTCCGCCTTTGGTGCCAAGCGGGATCGATCAACCTCGCAACCGTCGACATGGCGTTTAGCGAAGCAATCACGCTGGTCACGCCACCACCCGGCAGCCTGCCGATCCCAGCAATGCGCATCGCCAACGGCAGCAACCAAGCGGCCACCTCTGGCTCGGTTTCGACCTCGGTGCCTGTAATGACGTTCTTCTAATCGATTCTAAGAACACGACCTCAGAGCCCTACACTAATAATATGGGGCTGCATGCTTGCTAAGTCTGAAGCCCCTCCACCGCGATCAGTTCGCCAGTTTGCGACACTCAGGAATCGGCGAATCCGCGCCATGAGTCGCAATCGGCACCGCCATATCCTGCGGCCCTAGCCCAAAGCGCTTGTCGAGATCTTGGTAGCTGTACGAACGCACGTGCCCGCTCGACAACAGCACGTTGACCGTGCCATCTTGCCAACGCCACAAGCCCTCGTTGTCGGTCGCCATCAAGAACTGGCCACCGCGCCGCGCCGTCGCCACATGCGCCTTCGCGCGGCCAACGTAGTGCGTATCGCGACTGCTCACTGCCGCCAACGATGGCCAAGGATCGCGCCCCATCTCGAGCTCGTCACGCGCCGCCCGGTAGTCCGGATCGTTGTCCCGAGCGCCCGGAGAAAAATACGTATCCAGATCCTCTTCCGCGTGATGGAACAGGCCCGACGTCCAAGTCGCGAGCACAAAGCGATGTCCATGCTCCGGCGGCAAACCGCCCCCATGCTTGCGTTCATACAACTTGAACCAACTCGCATGCGTGCGCAGCTGCACTTCATCCATCGACATATTTGCCGACGCGCTCGCCCCACCAACCGCGCCAATCAAGGCAGCCGCCAAAGCCCCGATGATGCCAATCACCACCATCAGCTCAATCAACGTAAACCCACCACAACGCGCCGCCACAGATCGGTCATTCATAGCCATCACCTCGTTGACCTAATGACCGCAAACGCCACCAATCCGTAAGCCCAGAACCCCAACCCAGTCACTTCCCCCCAACCCGTTACCTAGCCCAAAACCCTTAAACCAACGGCCCATAATTCCACGCTCAGTACACACAGCTGCCCAAATGAACCGAAGCAAGCCTGAATCACCGTGCGCCTACGCGATGTGCTGGCTAGGCGAACAGGCAAGTGAAACGGCGGCGGGGCGATCGCCCCGCTGAGTATTCACGCCGCGCAAACCGCGCGTATCGCGGGCGACCGCTTCCAGCGGTCGTTCCACGCCGCCAGCGCAACGCGCAGGCGTGCTGTGGAACCGGGCTAGTTATCTAGTTTTTGGCACTCGGTAATCGGAGAGTTAGGTCCCCAAGTCTCGAGTGGTTCATCCAGGTTCAGGTCACCTAGATCAAAGGTGCTCTGCAAATCCTGGTAGCTGTAGCTGCGAATGTTGCCGCCATTGAACAGGATGTTGACGGTGCCATCGCTAAACGACCATACGCCTTCGTTGTCGGTCGCCATCCACGCTTCCTTGGCGCTCTGCGTGGCGCTGCGCATGTGTTTCTTGGCGCGGCCGCAGTAGTGGGTGTCTGCCGACGTCACCGAGGCGAGGTCCGGCCACGGATCATCACCCTTCGCCATCAACTGGCGCTGCGTCTGGTAATGCCCGTCGGTATCACGCGTTCCCGGCGAGAAGTATAAGTCGAGGTTCTCTTGGGTGTGGTCGAAGATCTTCGACGTCCAAGTGGACAGCACAAACTTGTGGCCGCCTGCCGTCGGCAAGGCGCCTCGGTGAGCGCGCTTGTAGATTTCGAACCACTGATAGTGGGTTCGCATCTGCAACGCGTCATTTGATGCGTTGGCCGCGGCGCGCGTCTCGAGGATACGCGGCAGGAGAACGGCAGCTAGGGTGCCGATGATGCTGATGACGATCAAAAGTTCGATCAGCGTGAAGCCGGACTGGGAACGGCGCATGTAGTTCGGTCTCGCGGGGTGATGGGTCAGTAGGGGTCCCCATCAGTCTAGTGCGTCGGGCCGTTCAAGGGAACGGCCACAAGCAAATGGCCCGCGAGAGCCAGTTGCGGCTAGTTGCCGCCGGTTTCGCTGCCGTTGCCGTTGCCGCCATTGGCGCTACCGCCAGTGGCAGAGGGCACTTCGATCACGCTGGCTGGCTTGGTGGTCGGCTTGACGGTCCCGATGTTGGTCGCTCCAGGGGCGATTTCGGGAACCGACTCAGTGCCCGTTGTTGCCTGCTCGGAGACAACCTCGAGGACCTCGATGGTCTCAACTTGCACCGGCGGGATGGTCGGCGGGACAGACGCTGGGATCGTCGGCGGCACGCTCGGTGGCAGTTCGCTAACGGTGTTACCAGTATTTGCCGAACCGCCGTTGCCGCTGGCACGATCGCCAGTTGCGGGGGCTGAGCCATTGGTGGTGTCCTTATCGTTCTCGACCGGCGGCGAAACAGCGCCCTCGGTCGCACCTTGGTTTGCCGGCTCAATGACGTCGACCCTCTCCTGGCCGGGCGAGACGCCGGCGCCGCTCAACTTGGTCTCGCCACCAGGCGCCGCCAAGTTGTTCAGACCATGTTCTTGCTCGTAGTTCGAGGCAAAGAACGTGTCACCAGCGTATTCACCCCACCACTGGCGCCAGTGCAGCACGCTCAGTCGCAGTTCTTGTTGGTTCTGATTTAGGTGGTCGTAGCCAAAGTCGTGACCGGTCGCCGTCTTCAGTGCTTCGTGGCACATGTAGCGGACTTCCTTGCGATCACTGTCGAGGCCCTCGATGAGCTTCGGCGATTGTTGCAAGTCACCCATCAGCACCAGCGTGCGGCAGGCTTCCATGCGAACACTCGTCTCGCTGTCTGCCACGAGGCTTTGCAGCTGCGGCACCGTTCGGCGGTCGCGCAGACGGCCGAGCACCCAGCAGCACGAGCTCCGCACCTTTGGGTTCTCGCTGGCAAGACCAGTCAGCAAAGCTGGAATGGTTTGCTCACCGGTTTGCGTCAGCCAAAGCAGGTTTTGCACCAGCTCTTCACGATGCTGATACGGGATTTGATCGATGCGCTGGTTGATCTCAGTGCTCATCAGCG
>JBNMNW010000204.1:0-10766 GCA_051278165.1 Planctomycetota bacterium
GTACAGTACGCAGGGCACAGTTCGCAGGGCAGGGCTACCCGATCCGTTGGTGCCCCGCTAGCGGCGGGGTCAGTCCGAGTTGCGACTAGCGGGTGCCGGCGAAGGTGCCGAGCACTGTGTGGTCGTGCAGCAGTTCGGCTGAGTCTGCGTCGGTCAGACGCGTCTCGGTGGTGCCATCCCAGGTGAACAGGTCGGCGTTCGTGTTCGTGCCAACAATCCGAGTGAACAGGATCGTCGAGTTGAGCGTCAGGGATTGGAAGACGTCGTTACCTGCCGTGCTGCTGACGACAACGGACGCGGTGGCCGAAGCATCCCACATCGAAAGGTCCGTCTGCGCCGTCGCGGTCAGCGAGTAGACGAAGTCGCCTGTGTCGAGACCGCTACCACCGAAGGTGAGGCCGGTCGCCGTGATCGGGGTGCCCCAGGTGCCGGCCGAGGTGTCAAAGATGTTGAGCGCCGAACCGTCGACAGCGAACGCCACTACGTCGCCGTTGGAGAGCACGTTCGCCGTCGTCGAAACCGGCGTGCCGGCAGCCCAGGTGACCGTCGCGGGCGAGCCAATCAACGAGATCGCCTGCAGGTTGTTGTCGTCGGTGTCCGGCAGCACAATCGCCCAACCAACACCACCCGAGCTGTCGCGCGTCACGGCGAGCACTTGGGCGTTGTCGCCGCTATTCAGCAGCGTCGCTGCGCTCAGCGAATCGATATCCATCAGGTAGACGTCGTAGTCGCCACCACCGTTGAAGCGCGTGTAGACCATTTCGTCGCCATTGGCGATGCCACGGTATTGGTTGTTCGCGCCGGCGCCATTGAGCGTGCTGATCGCATAGGTCTGGCCGTCGGCCGGATCCCAGACATAGATCTCAGTCGCCGAACCAGAGTCAGCGGTGAAGATCACTTGGCTCGCCGAGGCATTCGCGTTGTACGTCTTGTCGTCGTCGCCAATGTTGTTGAAGTCGCCACCGATCGAGACCAACCCCGCGGTCGTTAGATAGTGGTAGAGGTCGCTCTCGCCGTTGCCGCCAATGCGCGAGAACACCAGGCCGCCGTTCGGTAGCACTGCTTGCACTTGCTCGCTGGTCGCGGCTTCGCCCACCGTGAAGACTTCATCTTCTTGCGGGTCGTAGCCAAAGATGTCCGACTGACCATTGACGCTCGCTTCGAAGTAGACCGTGTCGTCCGTGTTGACGAGCACGGTGACCGAGCTGAGAACGTCTTGCGCAAGGGCACGCGAAACGCCAGTCGCAGGGTTGTAGAACCACAACTCCTGCGCGTTACCACTGCCAGTCGTGTAGACGATCTTGTCGTCACTCGTCTTGGCGCGGTAGGTAGTGTCACCAGGCTTAGTCGCCGCAATACGTGCATTGGAGCGCTTCAGCGGATCGAACACCCAGAGTTGCGCACCACTGCCGGCGGCAATCTGGTAGACCATGCGACCGTCCGACAAACCGGCGGCGAGGCTCGGCAGTGCCGTCGAACCAGCGACGCGCAACGACGCGCTGGTCATGGTGTCGATCAGCAGTAAGCCAGCGCTGTCTTCGCGCACGACGGCAAAGTTGGCCGAGGTGACGCGCACGTTGAACGTGCCCTTTTCGATCTTGCTACCGTCGCCAACCTCGAACGCGACCGCATACTCGCCCATCGTGTCGAACGTGTTCGTATAGGTGCTGCCGGCGATCGAGCCCCCGCCCGAAGTCACCGCATAGGTCAGCGCCACGCCTTCGCGATCACTGACGTAGTCCCCTAAATCGATCGTGAATGCCGTTCCACCGAGCGTCACTTGTTGCGGCACTTCGGTGATTCGAGGAGAGGCGTTGCTAACCGAGCCGCCACTGCCACAAGAAGTGGCGAGCAGGGCAGTGGCAGCGAGAAGACTGGTGCAGATTTTGGAGCTATGGATCATGGGAGATGTCTCCTTGATGCGGTGCAATGGCGGATTGGTCAGTGAGTCGCATCGGCCAGCCCCAGTCCCGCGACTGAGCGCAACGCCATGTCGGCGATGGCATCGCAGGAATCAGCTCGGCAACTCGACGCGCCCGCGGGCCAGCCACGCGCGGACCCGTAGCAGTTCTTCGTAATCCGGGCGGTGCACGTGCATGGGGATTCGCTGCAGTTCGCCTGCGTCGCGACCAAACGCAGGCTTCGGATCGGCCTCAAACAGCTCGCTGAAGACGCGCACCGGCACCCCAAAGAAGATCCGTTCGAATGGCCCGAACTGCTGCTCACAATCGGCGACGCGCTCGTTGGTCTCGCCCAGCAGACTGCGCCAATTCTGCAGCCGCAGGCGGGAGCCGTAGCGCGACTTGCCGCGCGTCTTCAAATGCGTGCTCTGAGCCTTACCGCTGCCACGCACGACATACTTGCGAACCGCCTTGTGCTGCACTAGCTCGCGACCCTGCCAACAACCGAACGCCATCGCCCCAGCCCGCAACAGCAGCACCAACTGGCATTCGTCATGGCCTGCGGCATCGCTTGGCAACCGTTCGAAGTAGTCGCCGATCCGCTCCCCTGGCTGCGCCCGCGGCCCGGCCAGTGGCAACCGCAACCGACCCGCGCCGTCTGCGGATAGAAACTGCTGCCCCGCTTCGTCGGCGCGCGACTCCGGCCAACGCTGCCAAAACCCCTCCACCTGCTCGCCAAGATCGTCTAGGTCGAATCGAATCGAACGGAAGCTGGCAGGGTCAGACGCCATACCGACAACGTAACCTCTCCGAAGAGAAAACGATTCGCCGCTTCACTCGCTATGATTCGCCACCATGACTGATGCCAACAGGACATGGCGCGTCGCAGTAGTGGGGTCAGGCCCCGCGGCGTTCTACACCGCCGACGCGTTATTCAAATCGGGTGTGCAAGGAGTCGCCGTCGATCTCTTCGATCGCTTACCTGTGCCGTTCGGGCTGGTGCGTGGTGGCGTCGCGCCGGACCACCAGAAGATCAAGGGCGTCGTCAAAATCTACGACAAGATCGCCGCCAACGAGGGGTTCCGATTCTTCGGCAACGTGTGCCTCGGCCGCGACCTCCAAGTCGATGACCTGAACGCGCACTACCACCAAGTGGTCTATGCGTTCGGCTGCGAAAGCGATTCGAAGCTCAACGTCGCAGGCGAAGACCTGTCAGGCGTCTACGCGGCGACAGACTTTGTTGGCTGGTACAACGGCCACCCTGACCATCGCCACCACCAATTCGATCTCCATAACGCCAAGCGCGTCGCACTGGTTGGCAATGGCAACGTCGCCATGGATGTCGCGCGGATCTTGCTCGCGTCACCCGATGAGCTGGCCAAGACCGACATCGCCGAGCACTCGCTAGAGACGCTGCGCAAGAGCACCGTCGAAGAAGTCGTGCTGCTCGGCCGCCGAGGACCAGCGCAGGCGGCGTTCTCGCCGAAGGAGATCGCCGAGATTGCTGCGCTGCCCGACGTCGACGTCGTCATCACCAAGAAGGACGCCACGCTCGACGAGTTGAGTGCCGCTTGGCTGGAGAAGGACGGCGCTCGCAGCCAAAAGCGCAACGCCGACTTCTGTGCCAAGCAGGCCGAGCTTGGCGAGGGCGAGCAACCGAACAAACTGCGGTGCCGCTTCCTCGTGTCGCCGACCGCACTACACGGCGAGAACGGCAAACTGACCTCCATCTCGATCGACCACATGCAGCTGCAGGCCGACGACAGCGGCACACCGCGACCGCGGCCAACCGGCGAAAGTGAACAAGTGCCCGTCGACCTGCTGTTCAAGGCGATCGGCTACCGCGGCGAACCGGTGCCGGGCGTGCCGTTCGAAGAGCGCAAGGGCATCGTGCCCAACGAGTTCGGCCGCGTGGTCGAGAAACTCGGCGGCGACGTGCGCGTCGGCCACTATGCCGCTGGCTGGTGCAAACGGGGCCCAACTGGCCTGATTGGCACCAACAGCCTTGACGCCAAAGACACAGTCGTCGGCATGCTGGCCGACTATGAGGCCGAAAAGCTGCTTTCACCGAGCAAAGATGACATCGCCGCATTGCTTGCAGAACGGTCGGTTGATGCCGTTACATGGGCTGATTGGCAACGACTTGACGAATGGGAACGAAAAGAAGGTGAGAGTCGCGGCAAGTTGCGCCACAAACTGACCAGTATCGAAGACCTGATGAAAGTGATTGCCGAGCTCCGCACCAAGTGACAGACACGTTCCCCCTATTCGCCTCCTGCCAGCCAGGCCTCGAACCGTTCCTCATCGAAGAGCTCGCGCGTCAACATGTTGACGCCACGGCCGTGCCGGGAGGCGCAAACTTCACGGGCAACATTCAAACCGTGATGCGCGCCTGCTTGTGGCTCGGCACGGCTAGCCACGTGCGTATTCGCCTGGCACAGTTCCGCTGCCGGGCGCTCGGCGAATTGCAGCGCAAGGCCGCTGAGTTGCCGTGGCGTGAGTGGCTGACCGGTCGCGTGCCCGTTGCGCTGACATCACGCTCGCGACGTTCGCGCGTCTACCACACCGGTGGCATTTCCGAACGCATCTACAACGCGATCGGCGGGGCGCTTGGCGGGCCACCAAAACTGGCCCGCGATGACGACGAGATCGTTGCCGGCGTCGCTGCGCGCTTCGACGAAGACGTCTGCACGATCTCGCTCGACGCCACCACCACCCCACTGCACCGCCGCGGCTACCGACTTGACGGCCGCAAGGCGCCGCTGCGCGAAGACATTGCGCACGCCTTGGTGCTGGCCAGCGAATGGTCGCCCGATACTGCGATGCTCGATCCGTTCTGTGGTTCTGGCACGATCGCCATCGAAGCCGCAGGACTCGCGATGGGCTTAGCTCCCGGCCGCTTGCGCCCGCCGGCGCTGCAACAAACCGCACGCTTCGACATCGACGTTTGGCACGAACTTCTCGAAGAGGGCACGCGCCGCGATCCCGCCGCACCGATTGCCGCTAGCGACCGCGACGAAGGCGCCGTCGAAGCCACCCGCCAAAACGCCGAACGTGCCGGGGTGCAAGAAGCCATCCAGTGCGACGTGCACGCACTCGCCGCGGCACCATGGCTTGAAGGTCGCGACGTTCCGAAGGCTGGCACGGTGATCACCAACCCTCCCTACGGCGTGCGCATCCAGAACAACAACAATAACAATAACCTGCTGCCGCTCTACCAAACGCTCGGCCACCGCACCAAGGCACTCGGCGAAGACTGGCATGCCATGATCCTGGCGCATGACATGCGCCTCGCCCGCCGCACTGGCCTAACGCTGGCGCCGGCGTTCACGACCAAGCACGGTGGCCTGTCGGTCACGGCGATGGGCACGGCAAACGCCGATGCGAGCTCGGAAGAGACGCCGGCGCAGCCCGACGAGTAGCGCGGAGCGCCCCGGCCAGGGGTCGCTTCGCCTCGGCTGTGCGGAGTAACACGTTCGGGCAGCGAACAACTGGAGGTTTGCTGGTGGTTGCGTAAACTCAGCCAGCAATGGTTCGCACCTTGACGCTCGCGCTCCCCTTCGTGCTTTGCTCCGCCGTGCTGGCGCAGCATGGCGCGCAGCAATCCACTGACCCGAAGAAGCCCATGTATGTCGCGCCCAAGAGCGACGACGGGCAGAAGGAGATCGCTTCGTTCAAGTTGGCCGAAGGCTTGACGGCGGACCTGATCGCGGCCGAGCCTGACGTTTGCAACGGCGTCGCGTTCTCGATCGACAACCAAGGCCGCTTCTACGTCTGCGAGACGTTCCGCATTGGCGACGGCGTGTTCGACAACCGCAGCTACATGCAGTGGAAGGACGCCGACCTCGAGTGCCTGACGGTTGCCGACCGCGTCGCCAAGTACGACAAGTATCTAAAGGAGAAGGTCGCGACCTACTCGGCTTACACCGAACGCGTGCGCATGCTCGTCGACACCGACGGCAATGGCTCGCTCGACCGCTCGACGATCTTCGCCGAAGGCTTCAACGACATGGCCGACGGCATCCTTTCCGGCGTGCTGCCGGTCGGTGACGACGTCTACATCACCAATATCCCAAAGCTGTGGAAGCTGCGCGATAGCGACAACGACGGGGTCGCCGACGAACGCATCGTCTTGCACGATGGCTACGGCGTGCACACCTCGCTGATCGGCCACGACATGCACGGCCTGATCGTTGGCCCGGATCGCCGCCTGTACTTCTCGATTGGCGACCGTGGTCTCCACGTTGAGCACGAAGGCAAGGTGCACGACTACCCGCACGAAGGCGCGGTGCTTCGCTGCGAACTCGATGGCAGCAAACTCGAGGTCGTGCACCACGGTCTGCGCAACCCACAAGAACTGGCGTTCGATCAATGGGGCGACCTGTTCACCGGCGACAACAACAGCGACGGCGGCGACAAGGCGCGTCTCGTGCAGATCACACCCGGCGCGGACAGCGGCTGGCGCATCGGCTTCCAATGGCTCAGCGATCGCGGCGCGTGGAACCGCGAGAAGATGTGGCAACCGCGCCACCCCGAGCAAACGGCGGCGATCCTGCCACCGATCGGCAACTTTGCCGACGGCCCGTCCGGCCTGGCCTACGACGTCGGTGTCGGTCTGCCCGACCGCTTCCGCGACTGCTTCTTCCTGTGCGACTTCCGTGGTGGCCGCGGCTACAGCGGCATCCGCACCTTCAAGCTCAGCCGCCGCGGCGCCGCCTACGAAGTCGAATCACACGATAAGATCGCATGGAACGTGCTGCCGTGCGATGTCGAGTTCGGCCCTGACGGGGCGCTCTACTTCTACGATTGGGTCAACGGCTGGGGCAAGTCCGGCAAGGGCCGGATCTACCGGATTCGCAGCAAGGAGATGGCCAACGACTTCAAGCTGCGCAACAACGCGAGGCTGTTGGGCAGCGACTTCGGCAAGCTGGGCAAGGTGCAACTCGGCAAGATACTGAGTCACGCCGATCGCCGCATCCGCCAGAAGGCACAGTTCGCACTGATCGATCAGGAAGCGACGGACGTGCTCGAGGCGACTGCCAACTCGCGTCAGTCCAGGGTCGCGCGCCTGCACGGCATTTGGGGCCTCGGCACGCTTGCTCGCAATCGCAAACACTCGACCGACACGCTGCGTTCGCTACTGACGGATGACGACGGCGACGTGCGCGCCATGTCCGCCCGCATGCTCGGCGATACGCGCGACCAGAGCCACGTCGACGCCCTACGCAAGCTGCTGCGCGACGACAACTCACGCGTCAAACGCGAAGCCGCCCTAGCCATCGCCCACATCGGCGAGCCATCGACGCAGGCGACCGACGATCTGTTCGCGATGCTGCATCACAACGATGATCGCGATCTCGTGCTGCGCCACGCCGGCGTCTACGCCCTCGGCGAAGTAGCAAGCCGGCAAGAGCTGGTGGCCCGCATCAACAACGACAGCCGCGCCGTGCAACGCGCCGTGCTGCTCGCCTTGGCTCGACAACGCGGCGAAGAGATCCGCGTGTTCTTGAAGCACGACGATGAACAGTTCCGCTACGAAGCCGCGCGCGCGATCTACGAATTGCCGATTGCCGGCGCCATGCAGGACCTGGCACTGCTCGTCTACGACAACGATGCTGACAGTGAGCGCATCGATTGGCGCGCGATCAACGCGGCACGCATGATCGGCAAAGTCGAACAGGGCGAGGCCATCGTGCACATGGCGACGCAAGCCAGTCACTCGGAGAAGATCCGCCTCGAAGCACTCAACGTGCTCGCCGAATGGCGCGCACCGCACGGCCAATGCCGAGTGATCGGCAACTGGCGACCGAGCCAGCATCCGGACGCTGACATTGTCGTGCAGAACTTCCGCGGCTCGGCAGACGTGCTGCTCAACGACAAGGTCACGTCGGAGGCAACGGCACGCACAATCGCAAAACTCAACGTGCGCGAGCAGGCGCCTTCGCTGGCGAAGCTGGTTGCCAACCAGGCCATGCCGGCCGCAGCCCGCGTCGCCTCACTCAATGCGCTCGCCGACCTCAAGGCCGACGAACTGCAAGGCGCCTTGGCCGCTATCGACGCCAATGCACCGGTTGCGCTCCGCAAGCGGGCCATCGCGCTGCTGTCGAACACATCGCCCGAAAAGGCCGTGCCAGTGCTTGGTTCGCTGCTCGACAACGCCTCACTCGGCGAAAAACAAGCAGCGTGCGAAGCACTCGGCAACCTTAGCCATGTGTCGGCAACCGAGCTGTTGCGCACCTGGATGCAACGCATCACCAACGGCAAGGTAGACAAGGGAGTCGTGCTCGACATTCTTGAGGCGGCCAACAAGCACGACGCGCTGAAGCCACTGGTGACCGCTCACGAGCAGGCCAGCGAGTTGCTCGGCGCACTAGGCCCATATGACATGTGCATCGATGGCGGCAACGTCAAAGCCGGACGCAAGGTCTTCCACGACTTTGAAGCGTCGCGCTGCACACGCTGCCACATGCTCAACAACAAGGGTGGTAACGCGGGTCCGGTGCTCAATGGCGTCGGCATGCGCCTGCCACCGGAGAAGCTGCTCGAGTCCCTGGTGCAACCAAGCCAGGTCATTGCCGAAGGCTTTGGCACGACAACCGTCGAGATGAAGGGCGGCGCGCTGTTCGCCGGCGTCATCACCAAGGACCAAGATGGCGCAATCACGCTCGTCGACATCAACGGCAAGTCACACCAGCTGGCGTGGGACAAGATCCAGTCGCGTTCGTCGAGCAAGGACAGCGCCATGCCGATGATGGGCAGCTTGCTATCGAAGCGGCAACTGCGGGACCTGATCGCGTTCTTGAAGAAGCAGAACAAGTAAGCCTGCACGGCAGGCTAGCGATCGCGGTATTGCTTGCGCCAGATCACTTCGAGCGCCAGCAACATCGTCGCGGTCGCGTAGATGCGGCCGCCGTCGCGACCACGCACATCCAGCGGGTCCCAAGACCCTGCGAACGAACCGTCGGTGCGCTGCATGCTGACGGCAGTCGTCGTCAGGGCATGCCACCACGCCTGCCAATCATCGACGTGCTCAAACTGCATCGCTTGCGTGGTGCCAAACCACGAGTAGTAGTCGACCTTGTCCGCGCGCGCGTGCTTGGCCGGCAGCTCCAGCAGCGACTTCTTGCAGTACTCTGTGCGCTTACCGACATGCCGGATGTACCAAGCAGCCAGGTGGGCACCGCCCCCGTATGCCGCGCCAGGCATCACGTCCGACTGCAACTCGACAAAGCCCTTCAGCGATGCCCAGTCGATCGAAGACGCATCCACTTCCGCAAGAAAACGGGCCGCCATGAATGTCGTCAACCAATCGGCACCGCGTTCTCCCTGTGCCTTGGCACCGGCCTGCCAGAAGCCTGACGGCAAGCGCTGGGCCAACAGCCACTTCGCGGCCAGTCCGCTATCAAACTCGCTACCCAGCCCGGCCATCAAGCGCTCGGACCGATGCAGCGATGACGAAGCAATCGCCGTGTCCCGCACCAGCGTGCGGCTGCCAGGTAAGCCAAGCGCGCCGTCCTCCTGCACTTGCGTTTCCAACCATTCCATCGCGCGACATTGATAATCGTGCGTGCGCCCCGCGTCGGGCCGCCAACCCATGCCGCGCCATGCCTTCGAAACCAACGCGGTGACGAACACATCTTGGTCGGGCTTGCCAGGACCATCGCACGCCTTGCCGCGCGGATCGTGCACCAAGAACATCGATGCACTGAAGTGGCCGTCCTTCTCTTGGTGCTTCTTCAGCCATACGTGGCCAGCATCAATCGCGGCCTTCAGTCCAGCGCGACTAGTCGGGTCACTCTTTGGGCCCTGCGCTTCGGCGACCACCTGAACGACCGGCTTAACGACCGCCTTAACGACCGCCTTAACGACACTGCCCGGCCGATCCTGAGCGACCGCAGCCAACGCCGACATGATCCCGCTAAGGACCACGCCAGCGAACGGTCTCAATTTGTTTGGGACTCCGCAATCCATCCGCGCACCTTGCGATCGAGGAAATAGGGCAGCAACGGCACCAGCGATGCCAGCGCGAGCAACCAGAGACGGGACTTCGGCCACGAGGTCTCAAACCACGCTCTAACCAGCAGCCAAATCAGGATCAGGAACAATACGCCGTGGATCATGCCGAGGACCTGCACACCCAACGCGATCCCCGCCATGTATTTGAGGGGCATCGCGACGAGCAATAACAGCATGTAGGACGTCGCTTCGGTTAGCGATGTCATGCGTAGGCGAGACAGCATCAAGGACATCTGTATCTATCGTGCGACACAAGCGCGGCCTGAGCCATAGCGATTTCGGTGTTGGCCTCGGTTAGCCTTGGTTGCGTGACGACCTCCCTGTTGCTGGATCTAACGCATCGCTACCAGGAATCGCAGCGGCACTACCACACGCTCGAACATGTGGCGGCCATGCTGCACCAGGGACGTCAATTCCCGCTAGACGACGAGCAGATCATGGCGATCTGGTTCCACGACGCGGTCTATGACCCGGCCAGTGACCAGAATGAGCAAAAGAGCGCGCGCCTTGCCAGCAAGTGGCTCGCCAAGTGCGGCTGGGAAGTAGAAGCCATCGAGCGCGTTGGGCGCATGGTGCTCGACACCCGCGGGCATATGCCGTCGACGCTACAAGCCGAGCCCGTACTCGATCTCGACCTGATGTCGCTGGCCGTTAGCTGGCCCGCCTTCGAGATGAATACCGCCGCGATTCGCGCCGAGTATTGCCACGTGCCCGACGACGACTTCGCAGCTGGCCGGCGCAAGTTCTTCACGAGCATGCTCGAACGGAACCGCCTGTTCTTTACGCCATGGGGCGCGACGCTAGAAGCGGCCGCGCGCGCCAACCTGCGCCGCGCCATCAACGAGTTAG
>JBNMNW010000205.1:0-10719 GCA_051278165.1 Planctomycetota bacterium
CACAACTGGGTTGAAACCTCGTTTGCAATCGGCGTGATTCCGTTAGCCGCTGCCGTGACGGCGCTGTTCAGCAAACGCCATCGGGTCATGGCGGTGTTCTTTGCCATCTTCGCGTTGCTCGCGTTTGGCATTGCGACCGGCGACCAACCGTTCTTCTCGCTGGCGCGCATCCTGCCGGGCATGACCGCTGGTGATCTACGCCGATTGCTGTTCTCGGTAGCGATGCCGCTCGTGGTGCTTGCCGGACTCGGTTGCGATGCCTGGCTCCGAGATGGCATGCGCTGGCCCGGGCGCACCATGCTCGCAGCGATCGCCGCGACCTCGGTTGCCGCGATCTTCTGGGCGACCAGCAACGCCAACGAAGCCGACTTCTTGCAGGCCTACGCCAACCTGTATGCACTCGACGCGGGTGATCCCGTGGTGCAACAGGCCAAAGGCGACCCGGTGCTGCTTGCAAAGATGGCCAAGCGCGTGCTCTTGGCCGGGGAATGCGAAGTCAATCGCCAACACATTCTCACCGCCGCGATGTGGGCCTTGCTCATCAGCCTTGCCGGGATCGGCGCGCTCGCCAAGCAGTGGTCGCGCGTGTTCGGCCCAAGCAATACCTTCCCGGTGATCGCACTGGTTGTCGCCACGATTACCGAGCTGGTGGTCATGGGCCTTGGCCCAATGCAAACCGTCCCGGCGGAACGGGTCACGACCGTGCCCAAGGTGATGGCACCGATTTTTGCGAGCTACCAAGACAAGCAACCGCGCCCGCGCCTGCAACGGTTGCTCGCCGGTGTCTCCGCGAGCAACGGCTTGCCCGGCAACGTGCCAGGGTTCTTGGGCCTCGCCGATGCGAACGCCTACAATCCGCTACCCCCCGCTCGCTTCGAGCAGTTCTTCGAAATCATCGAAGCGAACATGGGCTACGGCGGCGCTGGCGTCGGTTCCTTCCGCGACCCGAAGTCGCTGACGCATCCACTGTGCGACCTGTATGGCATTCGCTTCATCGTGACCAACACGAAAGTACAACCAACCGCGACGCTGCTCGATCGCACGCCGGCAGGCACCGGCATCTTCCGGTTGCTCGAACGCACAACGGCGATGCCGCGCGCCACGTTTGTTCGCAACGTCGACGTGATTGCGAACACCCCGCCACTGCCCGATGTCGCGGACGACCAGCAACCACGCCCAGAACTGGCGCGCCTCGACGCACTAGGCAAGCGTGACCGCGATGTTCGCAACCGCATCGTGCTCGAGCGCGAAGATGCGGTTCGCCCAACTGCCGCTGACAACGCGATCGCCGACGTGCAAATCACGCTGCACGACGACGAACGGGTCGAACTCAACGTTACCTGTTCGCACGATGGCTATGTGCGACTTGCCGATCCGTTCGACCAGGGTTGGTGTGCGACCGTCGACGGCGAGCCGACCGAGATCCTGATCGCAGACCACTACTTGCGCGCCGTCTACGTCGAGCCAGGCGAACACAAGATCGTCTTCACCTACGACGGCGCCCGGGTCGTCTGGCCGTTCCGACTGACGTTGCTGGCATGGCTTGTCGTGCTGGCATGCCTTGTCACCGGCCGCAGTAAGTCGCCTAACTTGATCGGAGCCACAGCATGAGCGCACCACGCACGCCCACGCGCAACGCCATTTTCGCAGTGCTCTCGCTGGCACTGCTGCCACTGGTTTGGTTAGCCCCCTGCGTCTTCGGCGACCGCACGTTCGTCTCGTACGACATCAACCAATTCCCGCCGAGCAGCATCACGGCGACCGACAGCGAACTGGCGCTGGCCCGCGAAGGCGCCAACTTTGACGTCACCGAAGTCCCGGTGTGGTTCGTGCCCGAACTCGAGCTTGCCAGCAGAGAGCTACAAGCGGGCCGCCTGCCGACGTGGAACCCAACCGCACGTGGCGGCGCGCCACTGCATGCGCACGGCCTGATTGGCCTGTGCTACCCGCCAAACTGGCTGGCACTGTTTGCCGACGAACCGGCCAGCAAGCTCGGCCTGGTCGCGTGGTGCAACCTGGCACTGGCAGGACTGTTGGCGTTTGGGCTGTTCCGACAGCTCGGCTTCGGTTTGCCAGCGGCATGGTTTGGCGCGGCGCTGTTCCAACTGTCCGGACCGGTCGCCGCCAACAGCTTCTTCTGGATGCGGCTTGCTAGCTTCATCTGGCTGCCCGGCGTGCTCTGGCCAATGCTGCGCATCGCGCAAGCCGAGCGCTTCAAGCCGCTGGCGACGCTAGCACTCGCGGTTGCGTTCGCGATGACCTGGCTCGCTGGCTTCCCACCGTTCGCCGCCACCACCACGATCTTCGCCGGCGGCCTATTCGTTTGGCTGACAGCCGAAAGCCTGGTCACGCACGGCCGCCAACACGCGATGCGATTGGCCGGGTGCTTGCTCGCGGGCTTAATTCTCGGTGCGTGTTGGGCACTGCCGCAGGTGCTGCCCTCGCTCGCGTTCTTCCCGGAGAGTGCTCGCCTGCCGAAGCCGTTGTGGACCGACATCTCCGGGCAGGCGTTCGAACCATATGGCCTGCTCGGCTACCTGATGCCGAACGGATTTGGCGATCCGACGACGCTACGCATGTTGCCCTACATGAACTCGCCGATGCAGCTACTGCTGAACGCGCGTTTGCTTGAGAACGGCAACGCAGCCCTGCCCAACTACAACTTCACCGAGTATTCGATCTTCGTCTCGAGCTTCGGCATCGTGCTCGCCATCATCGGTGCGATCTTCGCCCGCAGCCGCCGCGCCGGGTTCGCCCGCATAGCGCTGCTGCTAGCACTCGGTCTCGGCTTGTTCTGGCCAGGACTGCAGCTGCTATTCCATCTGCCGATCGTGCAGAACGTCTGGCCGTTCCGCTGGCCGGCAGCGGGCACCTTGTTCGTCACGTGGCTCGCCGCCTGCGGCTTCGAGCGCGTCGCAACGTCCGTCAAGCGTACGCCTTTGGTGGCTGGCATCGTGAGTGTCATCATTGCCGGACTGCTTTGGTGGCTGAGTGCCTTACCGCTGCAATACCACGCTGACAATCCTGAGTGGGCGATCGAGTCGCTCGTCGAACACTTTCATACGGATCGCACCGGCGTCGTCAATCACGTGCAAGGCGACCCGCCGGTCGACTTCGACCGCTTCGAGAAGGGCTTCGAACAGTTCGCGCAGAACGGCGCCGAGTATGCCGCGTGGCTATTTGCCATTGGCATCCTGATGATGGCGTTCACGCTGCTGAAGCACGCGCGCGCACGGCAGGGCATCCTGGTCACCGCGGCACTCGCGTCGATCGTGCAACTAGCACTACACGGCGCTCCGCTGACGCATGGCGCCAATAACGCCAAGGGCAAGGACTCCGAAGTGCACGCGTTCCTGCGCGAGCAAGCTGAGGCGCGCAAGAGCGGCGGCGGCTTCCAGATTGTGCGGACGGACTTGTCGCCGGGCCAACCCAAACAGTTGCCACCGGGCCAAATCATGCATCCCGCGGTGCACGACCTCAACTTCTACAGCCATGCCGATGCACGCACGCTCGTGCCCGTTCGCATGCTGCTGGAACGCAAATTATCGAAGGCTGATGGCGATCGCATTGCCGGCAAGGGGTTCCTGACTCAATCCATTCCGGCGACCTTGCTGCGACACCCACTGTTCGACCTGATGGCGGTTCGCTACGCGCTGACCACCGATCCAGTGGTTGCGCGAACTGCCCGTATCACCGGCGCGGTCGTCGGACCCGAGTTGCGCAGCAAACGCGGCGCACTGTTCGTGATCGAACGGCCAAACGCCTTAAACCGCATCTACGTCGCGCAAAGCCTCACGCACTTGCCAGACGATGCCGCGGTGCTTGAAGCGATCACCGCCGAGACGCTGCAACCGCGCCAACAAGCGTTCGTCACCGAGGCCGATCTGCCCAAGGCGGACCACAACACGGCTGGTCTCGACGAGATTCGCGCCGTCAATGTCACCCGCAACCACCCGAACCACATCGAGATCGAAGTAGTCGCTGGCAAGACCAAGCACCTCGTCGTCGCCGACACGTTCTTGCCGGGTTGGCACGCTACGATCAACGGCAACGAGACCACGATCATCCGCTGCAACCACTCGCAACGCATGATCGTGCTGCCAGAGACCGCGTGCCAAGTCGTCTTCACCTACGAAGCGCCGGGCCTCAAGCTGGGCTTCTGGATGATGCTGATTGCGACAGTGATCGCTTTCGCAGCATGGCTGCTGCTGATCCGGCGCAAGCGCCCGGCACGAGCAATGACGCAAACTCAAGAGTAGCCTCGGCAAGGGTCGATCATTGCTCGTGCCAGCAAACGCCCGCGCAGACCAGATGCCCTTCCGGGAGATGCTGCGATGAGTCTGTTCGGAACCGGTCGCCGCGAAGGCATTACCGCCGTGTGCTTGATCGGCGTGCTAACCGCGCTAACACACCTTGCCGCGGCCTTGCGCCACGGCCCCCTCGGCCAATCCGCCTACGTCACCATGATTGCCGGCGCGGTCGGCGGCATGCTGACCTATCGCTTCTTGCGGGCGCAAGGCCGCAGTCGCTACGCGGGCTTCCTCGGCGGCGTCGCCTACGGCATGTCGCCGCTGTTCGCCGGTCTGATCGATAGCCCGCGCGAACAACTGGCCGCGGCGCTCGTGCCGCTGGCACTCGAAGCTGTTGGCCAATGTGACCGCCCATCGACGCGCCGCATCTGGCTGCCATGGGCAGGCCTCTGCATCGCCTTGCCGTTCGTGCTTGGCGTTACCGTCATCGCGACACTCGCGGCCACGCTCGCAACCGGCATGCTCGTGATGACCGTGCTTCGCAGCGGCCAAGGCATCGACAGCGTGCCGCGACGCGCCATCTTCGCGACCATCGCCATCGGTGCGCTGGCACTAAGTAACCTAGCCTGGCTCGACCCGTTGGCGGGTTGGCTCGGCAACCATCAAGCAATCGCTCCGAAGAACGTGCTGTCCGGCGATGCGACGCCGATGGTCGTTTTGCGCGTCGTCGGTCCCTTCTTGGTTTGGTTCGCGCTGCTTGGCATCCTGCGTCGACAACGCCACGTGACCACGTCACTGTGGCTGGTGTTCGCTGTGGTCGGAGCCCTGCCAACCATCTTGCTAACCATTCCCGGCATGTCGGCCTCGATGCCGTCGTTGTTCACGGTGTGGGCCGTGCCGGCGATGTCGTGGTGGCTTAGCGTGCTCGCGATCACCGTCATGGGGGCAGCGGGCCTCGATGATTGGCTCGACCAACCACAACGACGCCGCGGCGCCCACCACCGGCTGTTGCTCGCGACCCTGTTCGTAGCCCCGGCGCTACCGCTCGCCTGCGCCTCGGTAACTACGATCCATCTGGCGACCGTGCTAGGCACGTTTGGCCTCGTCGCCCTGGCCACGATCTGCTTGCGTCGCCTCGGCGTACTGCGCTTCAAGAACCTGCTGTCGACGATCGCGCTCGCCGCGTTCGCCATCCCGGTCATCCTGCAGACGCGCCCCGAACGCGTGCTGGCTTCGCCGATGGGCGAAACCGCCATTCGCTCGTGGCAACGCGTCGCCGACCACCTGCTGTCACAACCCTATTGGCACTACGCCGGGCTAACGGCAGCAATCCTGACTGGCGCGATGTTCTCCGTCTGGCTGGCGCTCAGGTCCAAGTCGTCGCACTGAGCGACTCAGCGAACGCGACGCAACCACATCGCTAGCACCACCCCAACCGCCGCAAACCCGGCCATGAAGTAGAACGCTTGGCCTTGGTAGTGCTTGAACGTGAAGCCACCGATCAAGCCGCAGAACACCATGCCGCCACCGGCCTGCGCGGCACCGATCACGCCCTGCGCGGTCGCTCGCTGCTCGACCGGCACGCGCCGTTCGACCGCGCGAATGGCACCGAGATAGGTGGCCGCAAAACTGAGCGCGTGCAACCAGTTGGTCGCGAACAACCACGGCAGTGAGGTCGTCGAGCCGATCACGATCCAACGCACGATTGCGCCGCTACCGCCGAGCAACAGCAGCGTCGTCGGGCGCAGTTTCTCCAGCGTGTTCTTGGCGAAGAACAACAATACGATTTCGGCGAGCACACCTTCGGCCCACAAGAGGGCCGCGGTCGAGTTGTCGATGCCATGCGCGTTCCAATACACGGTCGACTGCTGATAGTAGGTCGCGTGGCTGCCTTGAATGAGCGCGGCGCTGATCATCAAAATCACGAACGACTTGGACCGAAACAGATGCCACCACGGCGTGCGGTCGCTTTTGGCCTGCGGCACATGCAGGTGGTCGCGCGGCACGAACCAGGCAGCCAACGCCGTCACCGCCAACGCCACGAGCACCATGCCGTAGACGTGGTGCGTGCCGTTCCGTTCGAGATAGCTGCCAGCTAGCAGGATGATGATCAGGAACGAGCTGGAGCCCATCACGCGCAGCCGACCAAACGAGAACCCGAGCCGGTTCGCGGCGCGCACCGCGGCCGCGTCCGCAATCGGATGCATCGGTGGATAGAGGCAACCGAAGACGAATGCGACGCACCACGCGGTCGCCAACGTCGGAGCCCAAGCAAACAACGTGAACGCTCCGGCACCACCAGCTGACAACCAAATCAGCACACGGCGCGCATTGCCGGTGCGATCCACGAGATTCGACCAAATCGGCCCAGCAACCGTTCGCGAGATCGTCTGCGCCGCGAGAATGACCGCGATGTCGTCCGCGTCGAAGCCTTGCACCTCATGCATCCACACGGGCAAGAACTGCATGTAGATCCCCAGCACCGCAAAGCTGCAGGTATAGAACCCGGCAAAGCCGAGCCAACATCTGGTCACCTCAGGACGCGAGGATTCGCTCATTAGGACGTGCTGGTCACGTCAGGTCGTTTGCACATGTGGTTCGGAACAGGCTCGATGTCACCGAGCGCTGGGCGCGGCGCATCATGTAGTGCGGACAAGTCCATGGCGAGCCACAAGTCGGCGGCCAATCGGGTCGCCCGCGACAGCGCACGCCGAAGCTATCGTTGTATGCTGCGAAACTCGTATTTGAAGGTGCCCAGCGATTGCCTCATCGTGATCACCCCGCTGCAACATGACGAAGTTCCTCGCCACGATCATCCGCGCGATCTTCCGCACGATCTTCCGCACGATCTTCCGCACGACGACCGCCACGATCACATCAACCGTGGCCATAGGCCTGCTGACAAGCTCGGCCGCGGCGCAAGCCTGCTTGGTCGCGCCGGGTGCTGCGATCGGCATCGCGCCAGACTCGATCTCGTCACCGCAGCCGATCGGCTTTGCGTTCCCATTTGCTGGCACGACCTACACCGACATCTCCATCTCGGATCACGGCATCTGCTTCTTGTCGAACGCTGGCGTGCCGGCCGCGCCAACCGCCACGCCGTTCGTCTACTCACCGGTCACAGCGGAACTGGCGAACAACGGTCCAGTGATTGCGCCGTTCTGGGCAGACATTGTCCCTGGCGGCATTGGCGATGTGTATCTGGGCGGCACCGCCAGTGAGTTCGTGATCACCTGGCAGGACATGGTCAACTTTGGTGGCACGCAGACGTTCTCGTTCCAACTGACCCTGTCGATAGCTGGGCACATCAAGGTCGCCTACGACGCCAACGTCACCAACGCCTCGATCTTCCCGGCCCCCGCCGACCACAGCATCATCGGCTGCAGCCCTGGCGGCGGTGCGCTGCTCCCGGCAAGCGTCGATTTGAGCGCGGGCCCTGCCACGCTCGACGACTCGACCTACCAAGAGTTCCTCGTCGCCAACACCTTCGACATGCCGTCGGACGGCTTCGAGATGACCCCTAGCAACCCGGGCTTCGTGGTGCAACCGCTGGGCGGTATCGCCAACTGCGCGACGGCGATCCGCTACGGCAGCGGTTGTGGTGGCGTGCAGGCCAACCTCTACGAAGTGTTTAATGAAGGCCAGTTTGACCTCAACGGCGCGACCATCACCCTGCTGCGCACCGGTGCTGGCTACACGGTATTCGATACAATCTCCGGACTGTTCGTCGCACCGACGGCAGCGGCCGTGGTCGTAGCGTTCGGTGATGACCTTGAGGAGACCGTCGCGCTGTCGAGCGCCATGCCGATCCCGGGTGGCACGACGACGGACTTGACGGTTTCGTCGAACGGCCAAATCACGCTCGGGGCGGTTGGCAACGGCAACGGCTTCGACCCGGTGCTATCCCAATGGCTCGCCTCGGCGGCGCCTATGGTCAGCCCGATGTGGCACGACTTCGAACCGAACGCGACCGGCAGTGGCACGATCAGCTTCGAAGAAGTTGGCGGCCTCGCGATCGTCAGCTGGAACGACGTCTGGAATTGGGGCAGCGCCGCTGGAGAGACGTTCCAGGTCCAGTTCGAACTTGCTACGGGCGACATCACGATCGTCTACGGCACCGTGACCCAAAACACCGGCAACAACTACCTCGTCGGCTTCACCGCTGGCGGCGTCTTGACTGACGGCGGCGGCAACGACCTGTCGGCCGACCTGGCCAGCACGATCAACATCGGCGACGTCGAAGTCCAACCGTTGCCGCTGGCACTGACCAGCAACGTCCCGATGCTCAACAGCAACTGGAGCATCACCACGTCGAATATCGATGCGATCTCCCCGCTCGCAATCACCTTCTTCGGGGACGCCCAAGGCCCCGGCCTACCGTTCCAAGCCATCGGCCTCGAGGCCCCTGGTTGCGCCTTCTGGATCAACACGATCCTCGGCAGCCTCACTGGCCTAGCCGCGAGCGGCAGCACCACGGTGTCGCTCCCAATCCCAAACAACCCAGCCCTAGTCGGCGCCATCCTGACCGCCCAATCAATCTGCCTCACAAACCAAAACCCAGCCAACCTGCTAAGCTCAAACGGCCTACAAGGCACCCTAGGCCACTAATGTCGGTACGGTGCCTGGACAAAAAACAACATGTTCGGCCACGCGCGGTGACAGATTTTCGGCGCCACAACTAGCAGATCACCGCTGCACGAAGACGCCGCCGTTCTCGTCGGCTAGGCGCCGCAACAGCGCAGCGCCCTTGCCGGAGCCAGTGAACACCGTGTTGATGCGAATCTTCGCATAACGATTCGCCAGCTTGACCATTTCGCAGATCGACTCCGTATCGCGAACGTCACCGGAAGTTGGATCGCCATCGCTGAGCAGGAACAACTCGTCGATCTTCGGCAGCGCCTTGTCACCATAGGTCCGCCCCTCGGTCTCGAGCGCCGCAATCAAACCGGCATACAGGTTGGTGCCACCGCGCGCGTTCAACCGGCTCAACAAGCCAGTCAACGAACGGGTCGAACCGCGATCGGGTCGAATCGGCTGCCGCGTCCAGGTCTTCGCCTTGTCAGCAAACGTCAACAAGTAGTACTGCGACGCCGGCGCCATCACTTGCGCCGCCAGCACCAACTGTTCCTTGGCAGCTTCCAAGCGCGTCCGCGCCACCCGCGTCCGCCGCAAGCCAGTGGTCGGCCCCTTGCCAGCCGGCGCGCTATCCATGCTGCCGCTGGTATCAATCAAGAACGCGATCGACGTGCCCGTCACCGGCACGCCAAAGAACTTGACCGTCGTGCCGTTGGGATCAGCCTTCGCCAAACGCTCGGGCACGACAATGTTGTTCTGTTCCTTCGCCCAAAACGCACGCCATGCATCAGGGTCTTCGATCGGCACCAACGCACCCGTCATCGCCCGCAACAACTGACCAGCACGCTGCCGCAGCAACGGCGAGGCCTGATTGTTGACCGCTGACACCAACGCATCAGGTGACTTGATGTTCAGGTCGAGCGCTTCGATCAACTTCGGGATGGCGGACTTGTGCGGATAGGCCTCGACCAGATCCAGCAGGTCCATGTCGGTACGCCAACCGGCCAGCCCCATCTGCGCAAACGCGCCGGAAACCACCGACTCACGCACTTCGGGGGTCAGGTCACGCGGCGGCCGCTTCAACATTTGAAAGAGCAACCGAACCAGCGCCTGCGAGACCACGGGATGGCGGTCGCGCTGCATGGCAAACCCGACGCGCTTCACCGTCGCGGCCTTCCACGGCGGTCGAATCGACTCGGCCGCGGCCAATCGCACGCGCGGATCCTGGTCGATCAGCGCCGCCTCTAGCGTGCTGCGAAACACCGGCAGGCCGCGCTGGCCAAGCAACCGCAACGCGGCCACCCGACGCGCCGGACCAACCGACACCTCTTCCTCTTTCTTTTCGCGCGTCCGCAACTGATCAAACACCGGCACGCGCTCGCCAGCCGCCGCGCGTAACAACTGGAACCAGATGCCCTGGTTCTCCATGCGCATCAACGTCCAGTGACCAGCTTCCCGCAATTCAAACGCATCGCGATCCAAGAACGAGCGATCGAGCCCCGCCGACGCCACCGACAGCACGGCCTCTCCCAACTCCGGCGAAGGGTTCTTCTCGGCGAAGAACAACAGCTTCTGCAGCGCATCGAGATGATTGAGACGATCGAGATCCTTATCCCGCAGGTGACCGGCCCGCTTCGCGTGCGCCATGTAGCGCGGCTGCAATCGCGCCCCAGTTCGCAACGCCCCGCGCGGCCCAATGCGACCGCGCGAGAAGTCGTCCATCCACTCCTGGATCGCAGCCGCCGTCAGCTGCTGGGCTTCGGCAAGGTCCTTACCCGGCGTTCCGTCGGCCTGCCCAACAGCAGTCATCTGGATACAGACCGTGGCGGTGAATAGCAGAACGAGTCTGCGGACTACACTTCGGAGGGGCACGCTTCGGGGCATCGGGCTCCGT
>JBNMNW010000206.1:0-10627 GCA_051278165.1 Planctomycetota bacterium
CGCCGGCATCACGCGCCAGGCGTACGACGCAACCGAGCTGCCAGTCAGCGAAGAGGACCTCGCCGCCGCATCGGTCACAACCCGCGACATCGATCGCGGCGACTTCCCGCACTACCTGCTTAAGGAGATTGGCGAGTCGCCGAACTCGCTGCAGAAGACGCTGCGTGGCCGCATCGCCCAGAAGGGTGAGCGCCTCGAAGTGGTGCTGCCGGAACGTTCGCTGCCGAAGTCGGCCGTCGAATCACTGCAAGCCGGCAAGACCCGCCGCATTCTAGTCATCGGTCAAGGCACCGCGGCCGTTGCTGGTCAGGCGATCGCCGGCGCCATTGCCGATGCCGTCGCCAACTCGGCCATCGCGGTGCAAGCAATACCCGCAACCGAGTTGTCAGGCTTCGGCCTCAGCGACGACATGTCGGACACGCTGATCGTGGCCATCTCGCAATCGGGCACGACCACCGACACCAACCGCACCGTCGATTTGGTTCGCGGCCGCGGTGCCACCGTCGTCGCGATCGTCAACCGACGCGGCAGTGATCTGACCGATAAGGCCGACGGCGTCATCTACACCAGTGACGGCCGCGACGTCGAGATGAGTGTCGCGAGCACCAAGGCGTTCTATGCGCAGTGTGCCGCCGGCCAACTGCTCGCGCTGGTCATCGCGCGCGCTGCCGGTTGCGCCAACGACCAAGACGAACACGACCTGCTGACCGCACTCATCGACCTTCCCAACGCGATGCGCACCGTGCTCGCACAGGACGAGAAGATCACCGAGATCGCGCGTTCGCTCGCCCCGCAGCGCCGCTACTGGGCGCTGGTCGGCAACGGCAAGAACCGCGTCGCCGCCGCCGAAGTGCGCATCAAGCTGTCGGAGCTTTGCTACAAGTCGATCGCCTGTGATGCGACCGAAGACAAGAAGCACATCGACCTGTCATGCGAACCGATGATCCTGTGCTGCGCCGCCGGACTGACCGGTTCGACCGCCGACGACGTCGCCAAGGAAGTCGCTATCTACAAAGCGCACAAGGCTTCGCCGATCGTCATCGCGACCGTCGGTGAAACCCGCTTCGACGCCGCCGACGGCATCATCGAAGTGCCGCAATCGCACCCAGCGCTGGCCTACATCCTGTCGACCATGGCCGGCCACTTGTTTGGCTACCGCGCGGCACTCGCGATCGACGAACTCGCCAAGCCGCTGCGCTTGATGCGTGGCGCGATCGAAGAGACGTTTAAGGACGAGACGCCGAGTGCCGTGCTCGAGGCGCTCGCGCCGCACCTGCAACCGCACTGGATCACGTTCCGCAAGGACCTGCTGCTCGGTCGTTACGACGGCACGCTCGAAGCTCGCACGGCGTCGCGCCTGACGTCGCTCTGCAACTACGCGCTCAATCTCACGCCGCTCGATTCGTTCCCAGTCGAGTTTGGCGAACCCGGTGCGCCGGGCGCCGTGGTCGACCGCTTGACCGAAGAACTCACCACGGCGATCGACGAACTCACACGTCCCGTTGATGCGATCAAGCACCAGGCGAAGACCGTCACGGTTGGCATCTCGCGGACCGACGAAGCGTTGCTCACGGCCCCGTTCGTGCGCGAAGCACTCGCCGCCGGCGCCCTGCGCGACCACCTCGGCTACCGCGACTTGCGCGCGCTCGCCAGTCTCGACCCAGCGGTCATCGAAGTGGTTGGCAGCACCCGCTATCGCATCGAAGGCGATCCCAGCCACGACGGCGAAGCGACCGCACACGTCATCGATCGCCGCGGCGTCGCAGCATCCATGCGTTCGCGCACCGATGAAAATCCGGTGCTGCGCGGCACAAAGCACCTGGTTGCCACAGAACGTTTGCTGATGGTCGCCAAGGGCCGCAGCGACGATCGCACGGTGGTCATCCTGCCCGAAGTGCACAACAACCAAACGATCGGCCTGACCTTGCTGCACGTTCGCTTCCAAGAGAACCTCGACGCCCAAGCGCTGCGCTCGGTGCTCGGTGGCTACCGCAACCGCTACCAAGCGCTCGCCGATGCCGTCACCGAAACGGAGCCGACGTTCGACGAGGATCTGATGGCGACGATGCCGGTGGTTGACCTGCTATGCGACCCGATCTACTCGCTGGCCGACCGCTGGCGCCAGGGCACGCACGTCAGCTAGCCAGGAATCGCGAGCATCGAGCTCGCACGGTCGAAACCGACCCAAACCGGTCGGCTCGCGAGCGACAACGCACATCAGGTTACGATTTCATGCGGCTCCCGAACAACGCGGCCCTGCTCGGCGCCACGCTGCCCCACCAAGTGTTGCCCATGCAGTTCGCCGCTGGCGGCAACATCGTGACAATCGGCAGCTCGAACGGCTTGTCGGCGACGATCGGGTTCTTATAGGCCACGGGACACAAGCGACCTTGGTGCCACAGAAGAGCCGCGACCCCAGCAAGAAATCAGCAACCCAAGGCAAAGCACATCTCGCCCGTTCGAGTGGCCCATATGCGGTCATCAAGCAATGGCGACACGTGAATGCCCACGGTTGTTGTTTGAACCGGATAGGCCAGGCGATCTATCCTGCTTGGCAGAAATGCCGGTCCCAATGATTGATCTCACGCGCAACAAAGCGCAACTCGCCGAAATCGAAGCTGCCGTGGTGCGCGTGGTTCGCAGTGGTGGCTACGTGCTCGGCCCAGAGGTCGAGAACCTCGAGACCGAGCTAACCCAATACATCGGCACCAAGCACGCGCTATCGCTGTCGTCGGGCACTGATGCGCTGCTGTTGCCGTTGATGGCGATGGGCATCCAGCCGGGCGATGAAGTCTTGCTGCCGAACTACTCGTTCTTCGCCACCGCCGGCGTCGTTGCGCGCCTCGGTGCCACGCCGGTGCTCGTCGATTCGGAACCAACGTTCAAGAACATCGACCCGCAGCGCCTCGAGGACGCACTGAAGAAGTGCACCCGTGCCAAGGCCGTGATGGGCGTGCACCTGTTCGGCAGCGCATTCGACGTCGACGCCATCGTCAAGATCTGCCGCGCCTACTCGGTGCCGCTGATCGAAGATGCCGCGCAAGCGATCGGCACCAAGTACCAAGGCCGCATGCTTGGCGGTAACGGCCTGTGCTCCGGTTGGTCGACGTTCCCCACCAAGAACTTTGGCGGCATTGGCGACGGCGGCTTCATGACGACGAACGACACTGAGTTCTTCGAGAAGTGCAAGCTGATGCGCAACCACGGCATGGCTGAGCAGTATCTGCACAACTACATCGGCGGCAATTTCCGCATGGACGCGCTCCAAGCCGCCGCCTTGCGCATCAAGCTGCGCGGGATGGAAGAGGTGACTGAGGTCCGCCGCCAGAACGCCGAGAACTACCGCGAGCTGTTCGCCGAAGCCGACATTCTCGACTGGGCCACGCTGCCGACCGACATGGATCGCCACGCGTACCATCAGTTCGTTCTGCACGTGCCGCAAGCACAACGCGACCCGGCGATTGCCCACCTGCGGCAACAGGGCATCGGCTGCGCGGTCTACTACCCGGTGCCGTTCCACCGCCAGCCGTGCTTTGAATACCTTGGCTACGACGGCAAGGACTTCCCGGTCTCCGAAGAAGCCAGCCGCACGGCACTCGCACTACCGATCTTCCAAGGGCTGACGCAGGCCGAACAGATCGACGTGGTCGGCGCGCTCGCGAAGTTCGTCAAGCAGTAGCTATTCGATATACCAGAGCGCCGGCCCGCTTAGCGAAGTGCCGCCGCTGGCAAAGAATGCGATGCCCTGGAACACCATCACATCGCCGCGCACCGCCGGATCGTTGACGATCGGGATATTGAGCGTCAAACCCGCCGCGTCAATCAAGCCACTACCCGCCATCACGAACGAAGATGGGTTCGGGTAGACGCCAGCCGGTGGCAAGACGATTGGCGTTGGCAGCAAGAAACCTACAGCGATCATCCCGTACGCCGGAGTCGGCGACGCCATGCGCACCACACCCATGCCGCCTAGCTCGGCTGGACCGGCGTTGAGCATCGGCACTTCTCCGATCACTTCCGTGGTCGTTTGCGACGAGAAGACCGGCGCCCCATTTGCCGCGCCCAGAGCGAACGAGCTCGGGTTCCAATAGACTTCGCTATCGAATGCTTCGAACGGGCTGACGGGCACCACCGGTGCACCAGTCACATAGAGGCCGCTGGTGCCATCAGTCGACAGCCGCGCAACGGTATCGAAGATGCGCAGCGCCGGCTGCTCCGTGCCGACGAAGAACGTGCGCGCCGAGTCCAACGATGCGTCGGACACAATCGCGCCCGGCCCGTAGGTGTTGCCGATCAAGTTCTCGTTAGAGATCACATTGCAGAACTGCGCCTGCAAGCCGGGATAGCCGAGCAGGATCGAACGTGCGATGTGCACCGCACCGGCATTGAAGATCTCCAGCGCTGACTGCTGCAGACCGCCGAACAGCGTCACCTTCTCAATGATGACCGGCGCCAACACATTGCTGATGCGCATCACACCGAGCAATCCAGATCCGACCAACGTCGAGACACCCTTGAGCACGAACGGATCCGCGCCAACGATGTTCTCCAGCTGAATGGTGTAGTTGGCTCCAGCGGGCGGCAGCACCGTCGCGCCGGTCATGACAATGCGCAGCGCCTTTTGGCACGTGAACCCGGTGTAGACGCCGGGACGCACTTCGACAATGGAACCGGGCGCCGCCGCCGCAATGGCGGCTGGCAAGTCGGCATGATCTGGATTAGGACCGCCAACGGTCACAACGGGTCGCTGCGCGGCGAGTGCGCATGCGAACACCGTCGCGGCGAGAACGACGAGGTTTGGCTTGGGCATGGGGGATTGCTCCGGCGATAGGCTACAGGTGCCCCCCCCTGGATGCAGCACCATCACTCCAAGCCGTTCGCAAACCCCTTCATCGCCTGAACGTAACCACCTCAAGGTGCCTGACGAGCGCTGCGCCCCTAGGGGCCAACCACCACTAGAACTACATCGCCATACCACCGAGCCGCAAGCCAACATACTGATGCGATTACCCTCGTCGCACGGCAGCACCGCAAACAGCTAACGGATCTTTGTCGACCACGCGCGCCAGCCGACACGCATGGCTGAGTTTTCTTCGTAACACATAGCTAATGGCGCTGCCTAGTTGCTTGCCCGTCCGCGCATCGCGCAAGATGAGCAAGCGACGACCACCGCTGACTTGATGCTGCGCGTAGTGAACGGCGTGCCGGGCATCGGCAATCGGGCAAACGAGCTGCGTGATCCGATTTGCCACGAACTTGCGCAGCTGTGTTCGCAACAAAGTGGCACCTGCCCCATTGACGAAGCTTGCGCTGCACATCATTCTCCATTGACCGCTGGAGGAGCGGCCGCGATCAGTAACTGATGTCAGGGCTTCGGAGCCCGATACGAGCATCCGTGAAAGGCGACGGTCGCCGAAGCTTAGGCACGACCGAACGTGCCCTAGTTGGCTGCGAGGACTAATTCCCTCGCGGTTGTCGCATCTCGCTTAGCGCGATGCGGAGGGCCAGAGGCTGATATGCGTCCGGCATATCGGTTTCTCGGTGTTCCAAAGGCGGCCTGACCATCAAGCCACCCGACACCGATCTACGATGACCGCATCCGACAGTAGCGCATCCGACAGTAGCGCATCCGACAGTAGCGCATCCGGCAGTAGCGCTCCCAAGACCCCAAGCCCAACGCAAACGGGCTACCCAAGCGTCGATCGCACTAGCTGGCTGCTCGATCGCACCGAGGCGTTGTGCAAGTTTGACACCACCACGGGCCGCGAAGACACCGGCCTACCCACGCTGCGCAGCTTGCTGACGGAACTCGGCGCCGAGGTGCAACTGCAGCAAGTCGAGCCCAAGCGCCACAACGTGCTCGCGACCTGGGGCAAACCAAAGCTGCTGTTCTCAACGCATCTCGACACGGTGCCGCCCTTCCTGCCGCCGCGCCGCGATGGCGACCGGCTGTCGGGTCGCGGCACATGTGACGCCAAAGGCCAGATCGCGGCGCAGCTTGCGACGATCCAAGAACTGCTATCGCGAGGCCATACCGACCTCGCCTGGCTTGGGGTCGTCGGTGAAGAGACGGACAGCATCGGAGCCAATGCAGCTCGCGATCTGACCGCCAGCCTGCGCGAGTGCATCGCCGTGATCAACGGCGAGCCGACCGAGAACAAGCTCGCTACCGGCCAACGCGGTTCGCTGCAACTAAAGCTCTCTACCAAGGGCAAGGCAGTGCATTCCGGCATGCCCGAACTCGGCCATTCGGCAATCTGGCCGCTGATGCAATGGCTGCAACAGTTGCGCGAACTCAAAACTGAAGTCGACCCCGATCTCGGCTCCGAGATTTGGAACCTCGGTCAGATCAACGGCGGCGCCGCACCCAACATCATTCCGGCCAAGGCCGAGGCGCGCTTGTTTGTGCGTACGATCCGCGAGTCCTCGTTTGAGCAACGCGCTCGCAACTTGACGCCGCCAGAAGGACTGCTCGAACAAATGTCGTTCACGCCACCCGAAGTGTTCGCGCATGTGCCGGGCTTCGAACACGCCGCCGTACCGTTTGGCAGTGATGCCCCACGCTTGCGGCAACTGGTCGGTGGCCAGCGCGTCGCACTGTGCGGCCCGGGCACGATCAAGGTTGCGCACACCCTCGACGAGCACATCACTGGCACAGATTTGGCCGACGGTTGCGAACTGTTGATTGCGCTGGCCACGACCTTCTTGGAGGGGCGCGCAGGATGATTATCATGAAGTTTGGAGGCTCGTCACTGGCGACCGCCGCCGGCCTGCAACAGGTCACAGAACGAATCATCGCCTCGGCAACCGCGCCCTGCGTCGTGCTGTCCGCGATGGGCGACACCACCAACAAGCTATTGGCAACCGCCGAGGCCGCTGGTGACGACCGCAGTGCGGATGCGCTGGTGATAATCGAAGACATCTTCGCAAACGCGCAAGCCGTCATCGACGAGTTGCTCAAAGACCCAGCACCGGTCGCGAAAGCCCTCGCGCAACTGCGCACCGACACCGAACTGCTCGTGCGCGGCATCTGCCGCCTGGCCAGCCGTGCGCCCGATGCGACCCTGACTGCTCGTACGACGGATGCATTGATCGCGCACGGCGAACGCATCGCGACGCTGGTGCTCAGTGAACACTTGCGGCAACAAGACAAGCGGGTGATCACCGTCGACGCGCGCGATGTCATTCGCACCAACGATGCGTATGGCAAGGCCAAGCCCATGCGTGGCGCCATCCTGCAACGATCGCACCAGAACATGGGGCCGAGCCTGGCTCACGGCATCATTGTCGTCACGCAAGGCTTCATCGGCTCGGCACCAGACGGCACCACCACAACGCTCGGTCGCGGTGGCAGTGATTGGTCAGCTGCTTTGTTGTGTGCCGCCCTCGGCGGTGACGAACTGCAGATTTGGACCGACGTCGAAGGCGTGCTGACTGCCGACCCTCGCATCGTCAAGGAAGCACGGCCGATCGCACATCTGAGCCCAGAAGAAGCCGCCGAGCTCGCCGCCTTTGGCGCGCACGTGCTACACCCGTCGACGATCCAACCGGTTGTCGACAAAGGCATCCCGGTCACCGTTCGGCACACCATGCGGCCCGATGGGGCGTTCACTCGCATTGATAGCGAGAGCATTAAGAATGTGCCGGGCATTGCCGCACTGGCATCGCGTGGTCCGATCACGGTGCTGACGATGACCAGTCGTCGCATGCTCGATGCGAGTGGTTATCTGGCGCGACTGTTCGAAGTCTTCGGCGAACTCAACATCCCAGTCGACCTCGTCACCACTGCCGAAGTTTCGGTCGCTTGCACGGTCGAAGCCGACGCGCCAATCAAACGCCTGATCGCGGCCCTCGACGGCCTCGCGCACGTCGAAATCACGACCGGTTGCGCCATCGTCGCGGCCATCGGCGACGGCTTGCAGCACACCGATCGCGTGCTCGAGCGTGCGTGTCGTGCGCTCTACCCAATCAAACCCCAGATGGTCAGCTTCGGCGGTAACAGCCGCAACCTGTCCTTCGTCGTGCGCAGCATCGAACAGGACGCTGCCGTGCGTCGCTTGCACGACGAGTTCTTCGGTAACACCACCCCCGCCGCCACTGAGGAGAGCCACGGATGACAGCACCTGTTCGCACTGGCCCGATGCGCATCGGACTCTTTGGAGCAGGTCGCCTCGGCCAGGCGATTGCCGAACGCCTCGGTCCACAACTCGCGTGGCAGGTCACGCGCGAAGATCCGCCTAGCACCGACGTCGACGCCATCATTGAGGCGTCCAGCGGCACGCAAGTTCCGGCCCGGCTGGCGTGGGCACTAGCCAACAACGTGCCACTAATCATCGGCAGCACTAATTGGCACGTGCCCGATCTGGCAGCACGTGTCGACAACCAGATCGGCGTCGTCATCGCCCCCAACTTCTCACTTGGGGTCGCCTTGCTGCGCCGCATGACGTTGATCATGGCTCGCTTCTCATCGCGCGATGAACAGCTCGACCCCTACCTCGTCGAACACCACCAAGCCCAGAAGCATGATGCGCCATCGGGCACCGCCAAGTTGCTCGCAGCGACCATGATCGAAGGCTGCGCGCGCAAGGAATCGTGGAAGATCGGCGGCCCGGTAGCCGCCAACGAACTCAGTGTCGCCGTGATGCGTTCCGGCCACACCTACAGCGAGCACCGCGTCGGCATCGATGCCCCCGCCGAAGTGCTCGAACTGCGCCACACAGCGCGCAGCCCCATGGCATTTGCCGACGGTGCTCTGACCGCGGCCAATTGGATCCAAGGCAAGACCGGCGTGTTCTCTATGGACGACGTGTCGGCGAGTGTGCTGGATCCTCTGTTCACTGGACTTTCGGGAGGAGCACGATGAGCGATAGCAGCAATCTGTTTGGTAATGGCTTCGGTGTCGCGCTGATCACGCCGTTCTTGCCAGAAGGCGCCATCGACGAAGCCGCCTTAGTGCGCGTCGTGCAGCACGTCGTCGAAGGTGGCGCCGACTTCTTGGTCGCACTCGGTTCGACCGGGGAAGCTGCGATGCTCGACGAGGCCGAACGGCAACGAGTGGTCGCGATCATCGATGAGCACCGCGGTGATGCAAAGCTGATCGTCGGCACCGGTACTTCGGCAACCGCATCTAGCTGCATGTGCACCAAGACGGCCCAAGACAGTGGCGCCCACGGCGCGCTGATTGCGGTGCCGCCATACACGAAGCCAACTCAAGCCGGCATCGTCGCGCACTTCACCGCGATTGCGGCAGCAGCGCCCGGCCTACCGCTGATTGCATACAACGTGCCCAGTCGCACCGGCGTCAACCTGACTCCTGCCACCGCGCGCGAACTGTGGCGTATCCCAACCGTCGTCGCGCTCAAAGAGTCGTCGAACGACCTGATGCAGATCACGCAGATTGCCAACGAACTACCCAAAGGCAAGACTCTGCTCGGCGGCGATGACGCCCTGCTGCTGCCGACCATCGCGGTCGGCGCGCAAGGCATCGTATCGGTAGCCGGCAATATCGTTCCCGGCCCCATACGCGAACTGCTGATGGCGGCGCGCGCCTCCGACCTCGAAGCGGCGCGACGTCTGCTCGCAACACTGCAACCGCTGTTCGAAGCCCTCAACCTCGAACCCAACCCCATCCCCATCAAGGCCGCGATGGCCCTGGCCGGTATGGCCTACTCGGCGCCGCGCCTGCCACTGCTGCCCGCAACGGAAGCAACCCGCCTCGCTCTGCGACCGGCCCTGCAACAAACCCGAAGCCTCACGATCCATGTCTGAAGAACTACTGCAGGCGTTCTACGAACGCGAAAACCTCGCCGCCGACCACGACGCCTGGCGACAAAGCCACGAGCAACTATTGCGCGGTCTCGAGTCGGGTCGCATCCGCGCCGCAGAACGCAGCGTCGATGGCAACTGGCACGCCGTGACGTGGGTCAAGCGAGCGATCCTAGAAGGCTTCAAGAACTCCGATGTCGTGCGCCAAGGCCCGATCGGCCAACCGCCGTTCTTCGACAAAGAATCGTATCCCGCACGTTCATTTGAACAGTCCGACGGCGTGCGCATCGTGCCCGGTGGCACCTCCGTCCGCCGCGGCGCCTACGTCTCGTCAGGCGTAGTCATCATGCCGCCGGCCTACATCAACGTCGGCGCCTACGTCGACTCCGGCACGATGGTGGACAGCCACGCGCTGGTAGGTTCGTGCGCCCAAGTCGGCAAGAACGTGCACCTCAGCGCCAGCGCCCAGATCGGCGGCGTGCTCGAGCCGATCAACGCGAGCCCAGTCATCATCGAAGACAACGTGTTCGTCGGCGCCCTCTGCGGCGTCTTCGAAGGCTTCGTCGTGCGCGAACGCGCCGTGCTCGCCACCGGCGTCACCCTAACCGCCGCGACGATCGTCTACGACCTAGTGAACGGCATAGAACTACGCGGCGAAGTCCCAGCCGGCGCCGTAGTCGTGCCCGGCACCCGCCCCGCCAGCGGCGAGTTCGCCAAGCAACGCGGCCTGCAAGTCTCAGCCCCAATGATCGTCAAGTACCGCGACGAACGAACCGACGCCTCGACCGCCCTAGAAGCCGCACTGCGCTAGGCCTGCGTACTGTACCAACTGCTATCGGACTTCGGTGTATAGATCGGAAGT
>JBNMNW010000207.1:0-10547 GCA_051278165.1 Planctomycetota bacterium
TGGAGCCAAGGCGAACTAGCGATGCGTGGTAGTTATCGGCTCACTGGCGTTGCTCCCGGGAAGTATGAGGTGCGTGCGCGTGCGGTTGGAGCGGCCGCCGGTGATCCGTCCGAGCCACAGATCGTTGCAGTGGCAGTCGGCAGAACCGCAGTCGCCAACCTCGCGGTCAAGTGACGAGCTAGCCGTCGGATGGCGGCAAGGACTGAGGTGGTGCTAGCTTGGCGGATGGTTGGAGCGTGGCGGCTCTGGCCTACGGCTTCACCAGTTCTTGCCAGCTTTGATCAGCGTCTTTGCTCGATCAGCTGCGGGCGCGTCCCGCAGGGCGCGGCGCGGTGCTTGCTTTGCGAGCGCCGTGACGCGAGCGCCCGTCAGTCTGCATCGACTTAGCCGGTCCACAGTCGCATGACGACTTCGAGTCCGTCAAGGCCAAGTAGGAAGCCAAGCACAAAGCCAACTTGAGCTCCGTACAGCGCGCCACTGCCGATGCTCGCATCCAGCGAGCCAGCTATAATCATGCCGAGCAGAGCACCGATGATGGCTCCGAAGCCGCCCGGCCAAAACCGGCGACTCCATCTGGCTTGGCTGTTCTCGTCAGCGTCTCTCATTCGAATAGCTTGATCCGTGCAACTTGTTGTTCGGCAAAACTGCGTTCGACACCCGAGAGCATTGGCCTCACTGCCATTCTAGCCGGCACCCACGAGCTGCAAAGCCCGTAGCCGTCTAGCAACCAGCGTCTTCACTCGACACCGCTTTCGCTGACCTGACTAGAGCCGGTGCCTAGTCGTGGCGTTAGTGGCGACTACTTGCCGCTCGCTCTGACCGCTCGTGCGCGGGCTTCGTGCAGCGCGGCGCGGAATGCTTCGAGGTCATCGGGATGTTGCGCGCGCAGAGCGCCAGCGTCCACGGAGGAACCCGCTGCGCGTAGCTTCTGTAGATCGGCGAGCACGCGGTCGCGCACGATCGGGCCTTCGTGTTCGAAGGATAAGCGGCCGGCGGAGTCGGCGGCGACTGCGGTGGCGAACTGTTCGAGCGGGTAGTCCTTGGCGCGGAAGTAGTCTTCGTAGAAGCGCGCTTTGGTGCCGGATCGCAGTTCATCGAAGCGGCGGACTTCTAGGTGTAGCGCGCTGACGTGCTTGGCGAGCGTGGTGGTGCGCTGGTCCATCAAGCCGGGCCAGCTGGTTGCGAGCTTTTCGATGTGTGGAATGCCGGCGGCTTCGTGGCCGAGGTGCCGGGGGAAGTCTTTGGGTTTGGTGTCGCTCTTGCCAAGGTCGTGGCAAAGCACGGCAAACAGAACGGCCGTTCGATCGCGTTCTTCGAAGTGACTGGTGTTGGCGACGGCCCACTCGAGCGCGAGAATCATGTGCAGCGCTTGCGACACTTCGGGGTGCCAGCGTTGTGGGCCGGCGGGGCGGCCGTCGAACTGGCGCGCGATGGCTGGCGACAGCGTGTCTAGCAGGCCGACTTCGTGCAGGTCGAGGAAGCAGCGGCCGGGCGACTTGGTCTTGGTCAGCATCGCGCGCAGTTCGAGCGCGACGGCTTCCTTTGGCAGCGTTAGCAGTAGGGCCGGGTCGAGTTTGCGCTTGAGGCCGCGGATCGAGTGGTCGACGAGGAAGCCAAACTCGTGCGCCTTGCGGAAGTATCTGAGCCAGCGAATGCCGTGCTCGGTGACGCGTTGCGCGGCGTCGCCGACCGGCGCGATGAGGCGTTCGCGGTAGTGCTTTAGGCCCTCGAACGGATCGTGGATGCGGCCGTTGTCGAGTTGCACGGCGATTGCACCGATCGTCATGTCGCGTTCGGACAAGTCGGACTTGATGCGTGCCTTCATTGGTCCGCTGGTGTCGCCGGCGCGGAAGGTGGTGATCTCGAGGCGTTCGCCGCCAATCTTCGCCGCTAGCGTGCCGCGTTCTTGGCTGCCAGTTGTGGTGGGCACCAATGCGCCATGTTGCTCAAGCAACGCGGTGCCGGCTTCGTGATCGAGTGCCCACGACAGGTCGAGGTCACTTGGGTTCGGGCCATCGATGCCGGCGTCGCGACAGGCGATCGCCAGCGCTTGCGAGCCGACGATGCACACGCCGAGCTCAGGGGCTGTGAGCCATGGCGCGTGCTGCCGAATAAACACGAGTGCGTCCATAGACTAGGCGCTCTGGGTGGAGGCGACGGCGTAGGCCATGTAGCCGGCGTAGGCGAACAGAAACAGAATGCCGACGCTGCGCGGCACGCCGCCACCCTTGCGCAGGATGACTGTAAGTGCGAGGGCCGATGCCGTTGCGACACCAATCGTCACCAGCAACAGTGGACTCGCATCGAACACCATGGGTTGCAGCATGCCGGCGCCGCCGAGAACCGCGCCGATGTTGAAGATGTTGCTGCCGATGACGTTGCCGATGCAGATCTCGGATTGGCCGCGCAGGGCGGCTACTGCGGACGTTGCTAGTTCTGGCATGCTCGTGCCGATCGCCAGGACCGTTACGCCCATCATGTCCTTCTCCATACCCATCTCGCGGGCCACTTCGGACGCACCGCCGACGAGCCAGTCCGCGCCAAACTTGAGCATCAGGAAGCCTGCGCCAAGCAGGGCGGTGTTGAAGAGCCAACCGGCCGGCGTGGTCTTGGGGCCGATGTCCTCTTCGAGCAGCTTGCTGGCGACGCGTTCGCGGGCGAGCAGTTGGTAGAGGAACAGGGCCAGGACTGCGAGCATCAGTCCCGCGAGCCAGCGGTCGAGTCGCGCTCCCGCCAAGAACGGTATGCAGGCGAGGCCCGACAGCAGCAGCAGGTAGCCGAGTTCGAGCCAGCGGGTCTTGGTGCGGATACCTCGAATTGTGGCCGCGACACCGACGATCAGCAGCACGTTCGCGACGTTGCTGCCGAGCACGTTGCCGAGACCCATGTCGGCCCCGCCCTCGCCCGAGTTGGCCGCCGTGAGGGTTACCAATAGTTCCGGCAGCGAGGTGCCGATCGACACCAGCGTCAGCCCCACCGCCATGCGGCTCATGCCGACTGCTAAGGCGATCCAAACAGCGCCCCGCACCAACACTTCCGCACCAGCGACTAGTATGACCAAGCCGGCCAGCATGGAGAGCATGGGGTAGTCGGTGACCCACGCCGGAAGATCCGCAAACAGAAGCATGGCCCGCATCCTACGGACGGCGCGCGGAGACGCTCGGCCTTTGTCCGGTCTCAGTTGATTGGCTCCAGATCGCCGATGGCAACGGCCGATCGTTGACCTATGCGCGGGATCAAATCACTGGCTCTGCTGGGCTGTTTGCTGCTCAGTGGCTGTCTAGAAATCGAACAGACCGTAACGCTGTCGGCAGACGGCAGCGGTTCACAGACCGTTCACATGGTCATGCGCCATGGTTTGCTGGCGGAACTGACCAAGAGTCAGCCCGCGGCCCAGCTTGGCGAACGCGGCGACCCGCAGGCCGTGTTCCAGAAGGAGAAGGTGGGTCGTGAACTGACCGAGGCGGGTCTGGTGTTGTCGGCCCACAAGGTTGGCACCATAGCTGGCAAGCGAATGGTGGATCTGACGGCGACCTTCAAGGACTTCGCGACGTTGCAGAAAAGTCCGTTGTGCGGCAGTGCTGCGGAATGGGCGCTGACGAAGGGGCCAAAGCCTGGCTTAGGCAAGTTGACGCTCTACCCGCAAGGCAAGGTGGCCTGGGAGCAGGCTCGCTTGAAGGCCAAGGAGATGAAGGAGCAGCTGGATCCAGTTGCCGAGGCGTTCTTCAAGAGCCGTCAATCGCAGCTGACCGGACTCAACATCTCGGTGTGCTTCAAGCTGCCCGGCGATGTGTTGGTGTGGACGCGGAACATGAAGAAGACCGGCGATCGTGAGGTCACGGCGCAGATCACTGCCGACCAGATCAAGACACCGAAGGACCTCGTGCGGCGCTTGGCGCCCCGGTTTGAGGTCATCTTCGACGCGCGCGGCACCAAGCTGTTTGAGTAGCCGTTGTGAGTTCATCCGGCACTGCGGTGGCGGCTTTGAGCGAGTTGCTCGATGAACCGAGTCGCGTGCTGCAAGTGGCTGGCTGCTGCTTCGCTAGTTCGCCTGCGTTTTCGCGACCCGACCCGAAACTCACGCACCTGGCGGATTGTCTCCCGCGACTCAGACTCCTAGGGCCATGTGTACCTTGTTGTTTCGTTAAGGGAACGAATTGGCGCCCCGCAAATACTTTGGAACTGGCCAACCCCGGTGGCGTTGGGGCCCGATCGCGGTACGCCCCGTGCTATGACCGGCTACTCCAAGGTGCCCAAATGAAACGTCTGCTACCCAGTCTCCTTCTTCTCCTCTCGGTCCCAGTGTTCTCGTCCACAGTGGCCTCGCAAGGCCTGCTGATCGGGCCGGATGGCTCTGGCCGCGATCCGCAAACGGTCGTCAATCCCAACCCCGCGCTTCGTGCTGGCGTGCACATCGTTAGCACCAAGATCAACGCCGACATCATCGATGGCGTCGCGACCACGACGATCGACCAGACGATTCGTAACACCGGTCCACGCGATGCAGAAGGCATCTGGTTCCTGCCGTTGCCCGCCGGAGCCGTCGCCGATGGCTTCACGATGACCGTCGGTGGCAAGGAGATCGTTGGCGAGGTTCTCGATGCTGGCCAGGCCCGTTCGGTTTACGAATCGATCGTTCGCCGCAAGCGCGATCCGGGGCTGCTCGAATACGCCGGCGAAGGCATGCTGCGCGCGCGTATCTATCCGATCCCAGCCAATGGCGAAGTTGGCGTCACAGTTCGTTTGCGTCAGGTTCTGGAGCCGACTGGCGGCATGTATGAGTGGAGCTTCCCGCTGCGCGTGGCGAAGTTGGGAGACGCAGAATCCGGCCCGGTTGGCCTGGAGGTTCGCATCGAATCGCAAACGGCATTGGGCTCAGTCGTCACGCCGCATCAAGGCGCCGCGATCTCGCGCCAGGGTGAGCACAAGGCGTCGGTGTCGCTCGAAGGTTCGAAGGGAGAACTCGAAGACCTTCGCGTTCTCTACGGGTTGAGCAAGCAGGAGTTTGGCTTGCACCTGTTGCCCTATCGCATGCAAGGAGAGGCTGGCTACTTCACGATGTTGTTGTCGCCGCCGCGCACGCTCGCCGAGGACAAGGTGCCGGCGCGCCTTGTGCAACTGGTCGTCGATACATCGGGCTCGATGAAGGGCGAAAAGATGATGCAGGCGAAGGCTTCGCTGCACACGTTCTTGAAGAGCTTGCGTCGCGAAGACCGCTTCCAAATCGTGACTTTTGCTTCGGCAGTGGAGACGTTCTTCCCGTCGCCGCGCCAAGCAACGCCCGAGAACATCCAGGCTGCGATTGCGCGTGTCGACACGCTCGAAGCGATGGGTGGCACCAACATCGGCGATGCCTTGCGTGAGGCCTTGGAAGCAGCGACTCCGGCTGACGGCACCGTCGTGCCGGTGACGCAGATTGTGTTCATCACCGATGGTCAGCCGACCGTCGGCATGACCAAGCCGAAGCAGATTCTCGAGCTGACCAAGCAAGCTGACAAGGCGCGCACGCGCATCTTCGCGCTCGGTGTCGGTGATCAGATTGACGTTCGCTTGCTGGACGACTTGGTTGCGCAACACCACGGCGCTCGCGACTTCGTTGGCAACACGGAGAAGATCGAGGCCAAGGTCGACGCCTTGTGTCAAAAGATCTCGCGGCCGGCTTTGTCGGACGTTGTGGTGAAGTGCGAAGGACTCGATGCCTTCCACGTGCATCCGACCAAGACGCGCGACCTGTTCTGCGGCGAAATGATGCAGGTGGTCGGTCGCTATCGCGACCACGGCCCGCGCACCGTCCGCGTCTCGGGCACGCAGAACGGCAAGCCGAAGGAGTTCGTGTTCGAAGTCAGTTTCCCCGAGGCGGCCGCGAAGAACTCGTTCGTGCAAACGCTGTGGGCCCGCCAGCACGTCGCTGGTTTGCTGCAGTCGATTCGTAGCAACGGCCAGAAGCCGGAGTTGATGCAAGAACTGCGTCAGCTGGCAACGCGCTACGGCATCGTCACTCCCTACACGTCGCAGCTGATTCTCGAAGAAGGCATGCGTCTCGCCGGTCACACAAGTGGCCCGACCACGCGTGGGCCCAGAGCTCCAGCCCCCAGTGGTCCATCAACGGGTGGTCCCGCTGGTCCATCGACGGGTGGTCCGAGTGGCCCGGCCACGTTTGGCCGCGGGCCCACGACGGGTGGCCGCGTTCTGTCAGGTGTCCCGCAACCCGGTGCCGGCGGCGGCCGCGGCGGCAGCGCACCTACGCGGAATCCCAATAGCCTGGCGAAGCTCGGCGCGACGCGCACCGGCAATGCCGCAGTCGCAGAAAGCAGGGCGCTGTCCGGTAGCGACGACTTCTACCTCGGCAGCATGCGCAAGAGCGCGGCCCGGTCGGAGTCTTCAGAGAAGGCTCTGCGCGAGTTGCTCTACCGAGCTGACGGCCGGGTGTTCGTTAGTGTTGGTGTGGACCTCGTCGAGCAGGGCTTGCCGAAGGAATGGCGCAAGCAAGTGGTCGTGGTTGAGTCGTTCTCGAGCGACTACTTCGCGCTGCTCAAGCAGAAGCCGCACCTAGCGAAGATCCTGGCGCTCGGTGAGCGCGTGGTGTTCCGCGATGGCAAGCGCATCGTGCACGTCAAGCCGGCGGCACCGAAGCACGTCAAGCCGAGCAAGACGCCTGTCGACAAGAAGGTCGCGCCGACTTCGGTCAAGCCGGTCAAGGTAAAGCGGTAGACGAGACCGACTGCGCTCGCACTCGGTGAGCCAAAGCGCGACGATGTTGGCATGATCGGCATCGCGCGCTGGCTGTTCACTTTCATCGGAGGCGTGCTACTGGGCTCCGGCCTCGTGCTGCACGGCCATGTCGCACTTGCGCGCTACATGCGTGAGGAAGTCGACAACACGTTCTTCCTGTGGCGTGCGATGGGTGAGGCGACGTTCGCGTTCCAAGGCGGAGAAACCCGCATGGCGCTCGCGATGTCGGAAGTCCCCAAAGAGGCGTTGGTCGCTTCTGACCGCGCCGCATGGGTGCTGGTCATCGTCGGTGGGCTTGTCGCAGTGACCGGGCCGATGTTGCGGCGCGGTCGGCGTGAGCCGAAGGGCACCGGCAAGAAGAAGAAGTAGGCGGCCGCCGCCGAGCGGGCGGGCGGGCTCGCGGCTTGCGGTGACTGGTCGCTCGCGACTAGACGTCGCGGAACTTGCCGCCGTTCTGCTTCGCCATGCGGCGCATCAGTTCCTTCGGAACCAAGCTCATGCGGCGCTGCGCGGCAGCAACTTCGGGCGGCGTCTGCGAGCTAATGAAGACCGTGTTGATGCGGACTTCCTTAAAGCGGTTGACCTCCTCCACGAGGCGCAGGATCTCGATTGGATCTTGCACGTCGCCAACGGACGGCGCGCCATCTGACAGCAAGAAGATCTCGTCGACCGTGGTCTCGTAGTGGTTGCCGTACTTCATCATCTTGATGTCGAGCGCAGCTTCCAAGCCACTCCACAAGTTGGTGCCGCCGAGCGGGCGCAGCTTTTCGACGAACTTCTTGAAGCGCTCCTTGTTGCGCTTGGACGCGTCAACCAGCTTCTTGTTCCACATCTCCGCTTCGTCGTCGCCGTTAAACGTGACGAGGTTGAACATCGAGTCCGGGGCCAGTCCTTCGATGGCCTTCAGCAGTTCGCGCTTGGCATAGTCGAGGCGCTTCACCTTGCCGCCCTGATCGTCCATTGGCCAATCCATGCTGCCCGACAGGTCGAGGATGAACACGACGCGCGTGCCTTCGACCGGGATGCCGACGAACCCAGCTGCGGCAGTGCCGCCGAGCTTGGGGCCGGTGTCGCGCTTCTGGGCGACCTTGATCTTGTCCTTCTCGGTTTCCCACAGCTCTCGCCACTTCTCCGGCTGCTTCGCCGAGTAGACGGCGCCGGTCATGCTGACCAGCAGTTCGTGCACCTTGACGCGCAGTAGCCCGGACAGCTTGCCGGTCGCGACATCCTTGGGGTTGTCGCGGAAGCGCTCTAGCACGGTGATCAGTGCCGGGATCGATTCCGACGAACGGAAGTCGTCGAGCAAGCGAACGAGCACCATGTCGGCGCGCCAATTGGTGCGGCCCAACGCTTTGATCGAGGCGCGAACGGCGAGCCGTGCGCTCGCTGGTGGTTTGATCGCCTGCTTGTCAGAAGACTTGTCGCCTTCCTTTGGCGCCGGCTTATTGACGGCTTCGCGGTCGCGCTCCTCTTCGGCGGCGCGGACGAACTTGCTGTAGATCGTGCGCAGCGCCTTGGCTGCGGTTACCAACACCGCGTCGTTGCTTTCCGCTTCGACGACGCCGATTAGGGCGCGGATTGCATTCTCATCGCCGAGCCGCTGCAACGCTTCCACGGCGTGGATGCGGGTGATTGGGTGACCATCGGAGAGTGCCGCTGTGACAACCGGCACGTATTCGGTGTCGCCGAGGTAGCCGAGCCCAAGCAGCGCGGCGGCGCGCAGTGAATTGCTGGCACGGCCCGTTGACCACTCGCCGCGGGCACCAGCTGCGACCGCGTCTTTGGCTTCTTTCGAAGTCATCGTCGCGAGCGCTTCGAATGCGGCGACGCGAACGCTGTATGGCGCTTGCGAGTAGGTGTATTTGCTCTTGTCCTCAATGCCGACCGAAGCGACTTCGGTGATTGCCTGCGCGGCGATCGCCGTCCCCAGTTCGGCCGTCGCCTTGAGGATCACAATCAGGTCGCCGGACCACGTCGGGTTGCCGACATCGCTGGCCGTGCGCACCTTGTATTTGACGGCAATCGACTCTTTGCTGCCGATGTTGCCCTTGTCGCGGTAGTCGATTTTGCCCCTTCGATAGAGCTTCATCCACGCGTCGAGCGCTTTGAGCGGCTTGCCGCCAGGTTTATGGACGGCAGCAGTCGTCGCAGGGTCGTGGGATTCTGAATACGGCGTGGAGCACACACCGCAGAAAGTGGCTAGGAGCAGGGCGAGCATTCTGTCGGACTGTTTGGTCGGGGCGGACCTGAGAGGGGCGCCTACTCTAGCCAACAATCGCCCGCGAGTTGCAGGATCCGCGCTACTTGATATTCAGCCGCTTGATCTCGCTCATCGGTGCGACCCAGCCCATGTCGCAGTCATCTTGGAGGAGAAATACCGTGCCCTGGCGCATTTGGTTCGGCATTTCGACCACGCGGAACAGCTTGCGGAACACCTCTGGGCGCATTGTGTTGATGCGTAGCAGGTAACTGCGTTCGATGTGAATGTTGGTCGTCGGCTTGGTGCGGATGGACCTCGAAACGTTGGCCAAGCGACCACTTCTTGTGAGCACTGGTTCGATGAACTTCTCGACAGTGAGCTCGCGTGGGGCTTCCATCGCGCCAACGTTCTCGAGCATCGTGACCGCAAATTGCAGGTCTGCATCGATGCCGGCATCCGTGAAGGTCAAGCCTTGGCGGTCGCGTAAATCGATCAACACTTCGATGAAGTCACGCATCTCGTGGGCGCTGTCGATGACCAGTGCGATGGCGGATGCCCGGTTGCTCGCCGGGTTGTTCATCATACGCATGCCCAACGCGGCGGACGCTAAGCGCTCTTCTAGTTGGTGTGCCGTTTCGACGGCCAGCACTTCCGTGGATAGTCGCCTGGCTACCTCCATCTCCGGTGGCAACCTCAGCTGGCGGCGTGGCTCGAATGAGCCGAATCCACCCGTTGAAGCCAAATCTGCGGTCATCGGCTCTGCGGTCAACGGCTCGTTTGGAGCCCAGCCGTTTGAACTGTCACCGTTTGAATAGTCACCGTTATTGTTGGCTGCGAGATCCGTCGTGGTCGGCGTGACAGCCTCATCCTTCATCAAGAGCGTGACGCCAATCAGCAAGGCAGCGGCGGCAGCAGCGCCACTCAGCGTGTAGCGAACCTTGCTCCAGAGGGGCACCTGTTCTTGAAAGACCGCGCTCGGTGTTCCTTCGCCAGCGTTGATGCGGTCCCAAAGGCCTTTGCGGAAGTTGGGGCTGATCTCGGCTTGCTGTAGCGATAGCGACAGTTCTTGAGCCGCTTGCAGTTCAAGCCAGAACGATCCGCACGTCGCACACGACTCGGCGTGGTTCATGACCTCGTTGCGGCGACCCGATGGCAGGCGGCCGTCCAAGCACTGGGAAAGCTCGTAGCGACAGGTTGTGCAATTCATCTTGTGCAATTCATCTGTTGTTGGACTACTCGCTCAGACCTTGATCAAGCGGCTGACTAGCGAAGTGAATCGCTGACGGGCGCGAAACAGTCTCGTCGAAACCGTTTTGACGGGACAGCCCATGACGGCGGCAGCATCCTCGTAACTCATGCCTTCAACTTCGCAGAGCAAGAAGGCCTCCCGGAACTTGGTGGGTAGCTCGCTAATCGCGTTTTCGATCGCTTCCTGAGCTTCGCGCGTTTCGGCGATTTCGTCGGGTCGTGAGTTGTGGTTGTCCTGCGGCGTGAACGGATGGTCTTCGTCCTTTTGCAGGTCGCGGAACAGGCTCATCTTGAACTTGCGGCGCCTGAGCTGATCGAGGCAGAGATTGCGCGCGACGCGGAATAGCCACGGCCGGAATGCGGCGGT
>JBNMNW010000208.1:0-10546 GCA_051278165.1 Planctomycetota bacterium
GCGTGCGATGCTCGAAGGCGACGTCAACGCGAACTGTCCCGCTTCGGCGATTCGCCGCCACAAGAACGTGCTCGTGCTGCTCGATCCGGCCGCTGCCAGCAAGCTCGACGCCGGCGCGACCGCTGACGCGAACTGCTAGGCGACCCGCAGACCTGAGCGCCTGATCTGAGTTGCTAGTGCTGGGCTGCTTGATCTGGGCTGCAAAACCTGAGCTCTAGCGTCCAAAATGCCGGCGCTTCAAAGGTAGAAGCGAACCCGCCTTGCAGCCTACGATGCTCGCGTGAACTTCACGTGCCGCTGGGTTTGTCTCCTGTCGTTGGTCTTCGCCGCCTGTGCGTCTGGACCGAGTGATCTACGAGTCTCCGAGACGTTGGCCAAGCTGACGCTCGAAGAGAAGGCTGGCCAACTGTTCGTCTGTTGGACGTTGTCGCGCCCATCTGGCGACAACCATGAGCAGATGATGCAGTGGGTCGAAGACGTCGGCCTTGGTGGCGTCATTCTCAGTCTCGGCACCGTCGAAGATGCCGCGACGTTGATCCCGAAGTTGCAGGCAAAGGCCAAGTTGCCGCTGCTGCTTGCCAGTGACTTTGAAGGTGGGGTCTGGACGCGACTCAAGGGCGGGACCGAACTCGGCAATCAGATGCTGGTCGGTGCGAGCGAGTCCGAAGCGCTCGCCGAGGCGATGGGCAGCGTCACCGGCAAGGAAGCGAAGGCGCTCGGCTTCACCTGGGTGTTCGCACCGGTGTTAGACGTCAACTCCAACCCGGACAACCCGATCATCAACGTGCGCAGCTTCGGCGAAAACCCGGCGCTCGTCGGCAAGCTAGGCAGCGCCTTCGCACGCGGTGTTCGGCAGTCCGGTTTGCTGTCGTGCGGCAAGCACTTTCCGGGTCACGGCGACGTCGACAGTGATTCGCACCTCGCGTTGCCGACGGTGCCCGGCGATCGCGAACGCTTGATGCGCGTCGAGTTGGCGCCGTTCCGCATAGCTGCTGCCGAAGGCCTCGAATCGGTCATGACTGGTCACCTGGCGGTGCCGGGTCTTGGTGAAGATCCCACCGTGCCGGCAACGTTGAGCCGCAAGATCCTGCACGGCGTGTTGCGCGAAGAACTCGGCTTCACTGGCCTCGTGGTTACAGACGCGCTCGACATGGGCGGCGTCAAGAACGCGATGGCGCCCGGCGAAGTCGCCGTGCAGGCGTTGCTGGCTGGTGCCGATGTGCTGTTGATGCCGCCGGATCCGTTGCTTGCGCGGCAAGCGGTGATCGACGCGGTCAACAGTGGGCGGGTGCCGATGGCGCGCTTGGACGATGCCGTTCGTCGCATTCTCGAAGCGAAATACAAGGTTGGGTTGTTCTCCGGTCGCGGGCAGGTCGCGCCAGACTGGCGTGAGCAGATGCAGACGACGGAGTCACAACAAATCGCTGTGCAGATCGCCAAGCAAGGCTTGGTGTTGGTGCGTGATCGCGACCAGGCAGTGCAAGCCCTTCGTGAGTCGAACGGCGACTACCTGAGGGTGACTCTGGTCGACAAGGAAGACACGAGCGCCGCGCCGATCGAAGTTGGCGGCAAGGGTCCGTGCATTCGATTGAGTGATAAGAGCACTGCAGCAGAGATCGCTGCGGCCGTGGCTCAGGTCAAGCAGGCCGACAAGGTCTTGCTGTCGCTGTTTGTGAAGGTTCGAGAGTTGTCGGGCGGCATTGGTCTGCCGTCGAAACTCAACGTCGTTTACGAAGCTCTGCGGGCCGAGCAAGACGTGGTTGCGGTTTCGTTCGGCAGTCCATACGTGATCCGCAACTTGACGCAGGCCGACGCATTCATCGCGGCCTTCTCGGGCACGCAGCGGGTTGCGGATGCCGTGTCGCAGGCGATCGAGGCAGGCGGGTTCACCGGGCGACTACCAGTCACGATCCCGGATATTGCACCAGCTGGGTTCGGGCTGATGGACTTGCCGTCGCTACAAGTTCCGGCCACAGAGGTCCTCGAGATGGATGCTGCGATGTGGGCGGCCGCGGAGGGCAAGTCGAAGCCGGCAAGGCTACGCCGTCGAGCGTTGCACGAACGTTTGCAGCAAGCGGTTGCTGCTGGTGCGATGCCTGGAGCGGTCTGTGTCGTTGCGATTCGAGGCGAAACGGTTGCAACCATTCCGGTTGGTCGTGAGTCCTATGCAGCGGATGCGCCGAAGGTGGGGGCGCAGACACTGTTTGATCTCGCGTCGTTGACCAAGGTGTGCGCGACGACGCCGGTGATCCTGCGGTTGGTGCACGAAGGCAAGCTGTCGCTCGATGACAGCATTCAGAAGTGGCTGCCAGCGTTTGTCGGCCCCGGCAAGGAACAGGTCACCGTGCGGCACCTGCTGGCGCATCAAGGCGGCTTGGCGGGCTACGTGCGCTACTTTCATCGTCTGAAGGGCAAGGACGCGATCGTCGCGGCGGCCGCCAAAGAAGGGCTAATGTCTGAGCCTGGCACGACCGTTCGATACAGCGACCTTGGGTTCATTCTTCTGATGGCCGTTGCCGAAGCGGCGAGCGGTCAGACGTTCGAACGTTGCGCCCAGCAAGTGTTCGATGCGTGCCGCAGTCCGGGCTCGCGCTTTGCTCCGACTAGTGCCCCAGCAATCAACGCCGCGCCGACCGAACTTGATGAGCTTCGTGGTGGCATCGTGCGTGGCTACGTACACGACGAGAACGCGTTTGCGATGGGCGGGATCTCTGGCCACGCCGGCATGTTCGCGACGGCCGGTGACGTGCTCTCCTACGGCAATGCCCTGCTGCTCGGTGGCCGTGGCGTATTGCCGCGCGACCTGATCACGCTTGCCACAAAACCAGCTGGCATCACCAAGGACACCACTCGCGGTCTCGGCTTTCAGTTGCTCAAGAGCGGTGGTTGGGCCGGCACCGATATCCCCGCTGGCACCTTTGGCCACACCGGCTTCACCGGCACGTCGTTGTGGTGCTGCCCACGCTACGACGTCTGCGTCGTGTTGCTCACCAACCGCGTGCATCCGACCCGGGTAAACAACAAGATCACCGCTGTGCGCCGCGCCGTTCACGACATCGTGCTCGATTCGCTACGCTAGCAGCATGCTCGCACGATCGAAGTTCGCAGCCCTGATGCTGCTCGCTGCTGCCTCTGTTGCCGCCACCCTCACCGCGCAAGAAGCTGCTGCGCAAGACGCGCCGAAGCACATCCACATCATCGGCGCCAGCGTTAGCGCCGGCTTCGAAGATGGGCCGATGTTTGGCGCCAAGACGAACGGCGACTCAGTGTCGATGCTGCACATGCTCAAGAAGTGGAGCGATGGCGAGGTCAAGGTCACATCGCATGCGCAGATGGCCATGTGCTACCTGTTCAGCGACCCGATCAAGAACGGCAAGCAGCAGATCGAGTTGGCTAAGAAGAAGAAGCCCGACATGGTGGTCGCGGTCGACTTCCCGTTCTGGTTTGGCTACGGCCCTGTCAGCGGCGACAAAGCGAAGGCGCGGTTGGCGCGACTTGAGACGGGCTTGGGCTACCTCAAGGAGCTCAACGTGCCGATCATCATCGGCGACTTTCCGAATATGTTGGGCGCTAAGGTCCGCATGCTGAAGCCACTCTGGATCCCGACCGAGGCAACGCTCAAGTTGTTGAACGCGCGGTTGTCCAAGTTTGTCGCGGACAACCAAAACGTGACGCTCGTGCCGATGGCGCAGATCGTCAAGGCGTTGAAGGACGATGGCGTCAACCTGCCGCTGCAGGCCGGTGAGCTGAAGACTGGCCCCGGTGTTCTGTTGCAGGAAGACCAGCTGCATGCGACCCGGCTGGGCATGGCGCTGATGGCGTTCCAGATGCAAGCAACGCTGCGCGAGCACTTTCCTAACAAGCACCCACTGCATGAGCAGCAGTGGTCCTTCGAAGAGTTTGCTGAAGCCGCTGGCGCCGATGCCGAACTCGAGAGCCTGATCGACGAGGCAAACCAGAAGAAGTAGACGACGCGGTCGCCGCGGCCGTTGGCTTGCCGCGCACTCGAGCGCGCACTTACTTCGCGGGCAGCGCGTCTTGCCACTCGGGCAAATGGCGCAGGCGGTCCAAGGGCTCGCCCAAAATCTCTGCCTGCCACTTGGTGATTCGGCCGCGCAGTTTGGCGGCCGCCGTCCTATCCGAAAACTGCGTCGGGCCGAGCGGCGGTAGCTGCGTAGCAGCCCTCTGAGCAGATGCGTCGCATTACCTCTCTAATGCGACCCGCGCAGGATCACGGGCGCATGCATGTCAGGTGGGCCGGCGGCAATGGGAGAAGGAATCTGGCAACCATCAGCAGGCCCGCGCCTAGAACACGAAGACCGTGACATCGACAACACAGAGGCAACCACTTGCGGCAAGCCGACTCGCACATACCGCGAAAGTCGTCGCCGCTGTTCACGAAGCGGCAATCCGAGTCCCTGAAGTTGGTTTGTCCTGGCTCCGTGCAATCGCACTGTTCTAGGGTTGCGGGCGTATGCGTAACGCCCCCACAGCCGCCCTCGTAATCCTGGCTCTCGGAACACTCTGCGCGTTCGCCGCTGGCCAGAAATCGCTGACACTCACGGAGTCCACGACCCTATCTAGCAACTCGCCGATCGTTGGCCCGATCGTCATCGCGGCGAATGGCATTACAATCGATGGCGGCGGTGCCGTGCTTGAGGGGCCGGGCCAACCCGGCAAGCCTACCACTCGCCAAGGCATCGGCATCCTGGCCGAGGGGCGTTCGGACATCACGCTGAAGAACTTCACGGTCCGCGGCTTCGAGTCGGCGCTCGTCATCCGTGGCGGCGGTCGCTGGAACATCGAGAACTGCAACTTCTCGGACAACTACAACGATCCAGAGTATGGCTGGGGTGACGGAGAGCGAGTCGGCGGCATGATCCTGACCGACGTCACCGGCGCCTCCATCAAGAACTGCCTGAGCCAACGCAACTGGAACGGATTGGACCTGTGGAACTGCAACGAGATTGATGTCGTCAAGTGCAACTTCTCACACTGCGCGAATGTGTGTTTGAAGATGTGGTCTTCCAGCCGGAACACCGTGCGCGACTGCGACCTATCGTACGGCCTCCGTATTCGCGCGGGCGAAGTGCATGCACGCGATTCGACGTGTGTACTGATGGAGAGCGGCAGCAACAACAACACCTTCTCCAACAACGACATTACTCATGGCGGTGATGGCGTCTTCATCCGGGTGCTCAATGGCTGGGTCTCGACTGGCAATGTCTTCCGCAATAACGACTGCAGCTACGCCAACAACAATGGCTTCGAAGCGTGGAGCCCGGGCAACACCTACATCGACAACACCTCCAATCACTGTAGCTACGGCTTCTGGCTTGGCGGTTCGGATCGCACCGTATTGACCGGCAACACCGCGTCCTACAACGGCCTCAAGAGCGGCTTCCACAACGCTCCCGAATCGGATTTTGGCCACGGTGGCATCGTCATCGTGCATGGCACCGGCAGCCACACGCTCATCGACTCGAACACGTGTATCGGCAACCGCGGCGGTGGCATTGTCTTCCGCGGTGACCTCGGCACTAAGGGAGCCAAGTGGCAGATGCGCCACCTGGTTGTGCAACGCAACCACCTCCAGGAAAACGCAGTCGGCATCTTTGGCCGATTCACGCGCGGACTCGTGCTGTCGAGTAACACGTTCGTGGACAATGGTCAGGAGACCGCGTTTGAAGATGTATTGCTAGTCCGTCGCCTCGGCTCAGCCAGCGACAACGACGCGCGCCCAGTCATCGAACTGCAGGGGCCGTCCGTAATCGTAGCCGGCCAGACAGCTCGCTTCTCGGCGAACGGAAGTCGAACTGGCAAGAGTGGCGATGGCGAGAAGGATCAACAACTCACCTACTGCTGGCGACTCGGTCAGGCAACGGGCACCAACTCTGAGTTCGCCCATACCTTCGACCAACCTGGCTTCTACAGCCTGAGCCTGACCGTCGACGACGGGCGGTTGGCGGCCCTGGCCCATCGCGACATCTACGTCGTCGACAGCAACGAGCACGATGCAACCGAGCAACAAACCTCGTCCACACTCTGGAAGGGCAACCAGAACGGTCGTGGACAAGTGGACCTCACACTCGACGACACAGCTATCGTTGGCGATCACTCGCTACGCTTGCGGGCCGCAACGTATTCGGGTGCCGAAGTGCAGGTGTCGCTCCATCTGCCAGGCGAAACACTCGCCGACCTTTCGAACACCGAACAGATGAGCTTCTGGCTCAGATTCCAAAACGCCAACAACGGGGGCTTTCAGGGACCCAACCCTACGGTTCGCCTGCACAGTGGATCGTCGGCCTTCTCATACACGCCAGCAGACAACGGACTGCCGCGCAACCTGCTCGGCGACCTGCCGTACTCGGAAGCGCGGACGGGGTGGGTGCACATACGGATTCCGCTTGCTGGCGGACCAGACTGGCATCGCAGCACCTTCCACGAAGGATCGGTCCCTCCGTTCGTCTCGAAGAACCTCGAGTTCACCACGCTCGATACCAACCTTGCGACGCGCGGTTCGGCATCGCTGGCGGCCAGTTCGAAGCGTATTTACTGTGCTTCTGGTGATGTAGTGCACGCTTCGCCCGACGGCCAGAACTGGCAGGCACTGCCTACAGCAAAGGCAACGCTCGGTGCAGCCCCCCAATGGATCAATGGCATGCTGACGTTCGCTGGCGCGCTCGGCGAACAAGGCAGCCTGTTGCTCACTGCCCCGGCCCAAGCCAACCGCGCAAACGCCGAGAATCAGCACCAGCTCATCGTCTTCGACATCGCCAGCCAAGAGTGGCGGTGGCATCACACGATCACCGCGATGGGCCACGGCGGAACCATGGTAGGCAACAAACTCTTCGGACTCGCACATGCGATCGGCGGCAACTACGGAGGTCCGCTGTGCCGCGTCGACGTGATGGCCAAGCAGGAGTTCGATGACCACTCGGTGCTCGGTAACGTCGCCGGCGACAACGCCTGGTGGTTCAGCCGCGCCGCACAACTTGCGACCCACAACGGACACATTTACGCCATCAAGAATGACTGGATCACGCCGCAACCTGACGCCAAGGCAACCGGCGACCGCCTGCTAGTGTTCGACCCCAAGACCTACGCCACGTCTCAGTGGAATGGTGGCAAGCGATGGTCCGATAAGAGTTGGCGGCAGCAAGTGACGCCGGCCACAGACCTCGGCCCGCTGCCGTTCGAAATAGGCCACGGCGCAGCCCTTGTCGCCCTGCCGGCTCACTGGAACTCCATCGTTGGCGCACGCGGCGGCCTGTTCCTGGTCGCGGGTTGTTCGCCGTCGGACCACGAGGGTCACGGCCGCGCATCCGACCTCTGGGCGATCTATGACATCGCAACCAAGAGCTTCAGCACAGGCCGCCTGCCTGCAACTACAGGCTCGGGCTCCAGCGCGTGCCTGTTCCGCGACCGCCTCCACATCAAGCGCGGCGGAGTTCAAGACGGAACCGACGCCAACATCCACTTGTGGACCGTTCGCGCGCTGTCGCCAGCCGATGCCAATGCAGCAATCGCGCACCAGGTGGCCACGACTCCCGACCTACGCAAAGTGGACCGGCTATCACTGCAATTCGATTCGTCCGGTCGCGAGCCGTTCACGATCTGGATCGACGGACTCCTGCTGTCGGGGCTACCGGAGTAGTAGTCCGGCGAACGGCCCCAAGCCCCAAGCACTGGGCCATGTACAATCGACGCAACACGCCACATCGACCCCAGGGTGCATCTGCCAAGCGAGGCGACAACCCCTGTACTGGCGCTCGAAGCACCGACTGCCCACTGGTCGTCAGAACGCGGTTACCTGCCGAGGCACGGGTCCCCCCCCAGGAGTTCTAGGACTCAGGGGGGCAAATGGTGGCTCTCGGCAGGTCGCCGGACCGACAAGATCCTACGAGGTAGGTTCAGGCCGGTCTTCAACTGGTACAGGGGCGGTTGCTCGCGGCGATCGAAAACTGTGCGGCGGCATCAGCAACCGCCTTCGATGGCGCGGCACGGGCCCAGGCACAGCATCGGCATCTCGCTCGCATGGAGCTTCAGCTTGGCTAAAGATTATGCGGATTTCATGTCGGTCAGGAACCCGCGATTCCGGATTAGGAGTAGCCGCGAAGGAGGAATGACCTTCTCGCGCTTCACGGACTCACCCATGCGCCACACCACCGTTCGGATCTTCGGCTGTTTCCTGCTTTCCGTTGCTTCGACCGCCTCCGCCCAGGTCTGCTTGGTCGACGATATCAATACGAACCCCTCCGCCCCGATGGGGTCTAGTCCGGCCGTCGCGCGCTCGTCGGACATAGATCTGGAGAACCGCATGTTCTTGCAGATAGGCGGCGTGGCGTACTTCACTGCCAGCACGGTCGCCACGGGCAGGGAGCTGTACCGAACGGACGGCACGGTCGCCGGCACGACCCTGGTGGCCGACATCTGGCCGGGTCCCACTGGTTCCAATCCCGGCCACCTCACGGCCACCGCTGGCATGCTCTGGTTCACCGCGGACGACGGCGTGCACGGTTCGGAGTTGTGGATGTCGGACGGCACGACGGCGGGCACGCACTTCGTTTGCGACATCGCGCAGGGCAGTAGCTCCACCAGCTTCCGCACGATCCACGGCTTCGGTTCGCGGGTTTTGGTGAGCGCATCCGATGGGGTCCACGGGACTGAACTCTGGGTTTCCGACGGCACGGCCGCAGGCACTACGCTCCTACTGGACATCGTCCCTGGTTTGGGCAGCGGCCGGCCCGCGTCCTTCGCCAATCTTCCAAACGGCAATCAGGCTCTCTTCAGAGCGCAGGACAACGTCCATGGATACGAGCTCTGGATCACCGATGGCACCACCGCAGGCACGGCCCTGCTGGCGGACATTCGGCCGGGGTCGATCGGTAGCGAGGTGATCGGGGGCGCTCCCGTCCCCCTGCGCGCCTTCGGTAGCAAGGTCCTCTTCACCGCGAACGATGGCGTGAGCGGGCGGGAGCTCTGGAGCAGTGACGGGACCACGGCCGGCACGACTCTGGTGGCGAACATCTTCCCAGGTGGGCAGTCGAAACCTCAGCTTGGCTCCAGCGCCGAGTTGAACGGGACCCTCTACTTCCCGGCCCAAGGCCCGAGCGGCGTGGAACTCTACAAGACCGATGGCACGGCGGCCGGGACCAGCTTGGTTCGAGACTTGAGCCCTGGGACGTCCTCCTCGAATCCCGACCACCTGGTTGCCGTGGGTGGGGCGCTATACTTCGCCGCGAACGACGGCGTGCACGGCGATGAGCCGTTCGTTTCGGACGGAACGGCGTCGGGAACCACTCTGTTGTTGGATGTCTTTCCAGGTGCCAGCTCGAGCTTCTTTGGTCTCTCTTTCTTGGCCGCCGGTCCCGGCGGTGTGTACTTCCAGGCGACCTCAACGGTGAGCAACCTCGAGCTTTGGTTCAGCAACGGCACGACCGCGGGGACCACTCAGCTCGCGGACCTCGAGCCCAGCGGAAGCTCGTGGCCCTATGCGCTCACGGGCCTCCCGACGGGCGAGTTGGTCTTCGGGGCGTCGACGTCGCTGGCCTCTGCTGAGCTCTTCTCCACCGATGGCACGGCCGCAGGCACCGGCCTATTGGTCGACCTCGAACCCACAACGGGCACGCACAGCAGCGACCCGCAATCGATGCACTCGGTGGGCGGTGAGTTCGCCCTGTTCTCGGCTGACGACGGCGTGTTTGGCCGCGAGCTCTACCGCTGGGACCCAATCGGTGGGACCGTACTTATTGGGGACCTCGATCCGGGTGCAGCAAGTTCGGAGCCAGGCGATTTCTGTACTGGCTGGCTCAGCGGCCAGCTGGTGACGCTGTTTCGAGCCCAGGACTCCACCCATGGGCAGGAGCTGTGGGTCACCGACGGCACGGCGGGTGGCACGCAGTTCGTGGCCGACATCGATCCGGGAAGCCCCGGCTCAGGACCAACCCGGTTGGTCTATCACCCTGGCCTGCAGTGCGCGTTCTTCATGGCCACGGACTCTGCGAACGGCAGTGAGCTGTGGAGTTCGGATGGCACGGCAGCGGGAACGCAGCTCGTGGCGGACATCCGGTCCGGAGGCCTTGGCTCCGACCCGGTCAACCTGACCGTCTTCGGCGATCGACTGGCCTTCCTCGCGGACGATGGCGCTCACGGCCGGGAGCTCTACCTGACCGACGGGACCACGCTGGGCACCCTGCAGGTCACGGACTTGGCTCCCGGTGTCGTGAGCGGGGTCCTCGGGGGGATGATCGAGAGCCAGGGAATGCTGGTCTTCGTTGGCGACGATGGTACGACCGGCAGCGAACTCTACGCATCGGACGGTACCGCCGCAGGCACGCAACTGGTCGCCGATATCGTCCCAGGGATCGGTTCCTCCGGGCCCTACAACCTGGTCGAGCTGGGCGACAAGGTCTACTTTTTCACCGGCGGCGGCTGGGCCGCTAATCTGGGCCTCTACGGCAGCGACCTCACATCCACGGGAACGCAGTTGGTCTCCCAGTGGTCTGCAGCGAACGGGATAGTCGCGGGTGAACTGACGGCATCG
>JBNMNW010000209.1:0-10535 GCA_051278165.1 Planctomycetota bacterium
GCCGCGCGCAAGCGCGGCCTGTGGTTTGAACCGGGTACAGTACGCAGATTCACATGAAGGTGACGGCGGTCGGGATTGCCGCCGTGGGGCAGGTCGGGTTAGCGCGAGTGGGCTTTTGATTTTTCGCCGACGTTGGCGCCGGCTTGGCGGTCACCGAGTAGGTGCTCGGCGAAGTATTCCCACGTGCGGTGCTTCATGTAGTCGCTCGCCGCGCCGAAGCTGTGGCGGGCACCTGGAATGATCAGCATGTCGAAGCGCTTGTTGGCTTTGATCAGCGCGTTGACCAATCGCATCGTGCCAGCGGGGTGCACGTTGTTGTCGATTTCGCCGTGCACGAGGAGCAGCTTGCCCTCGAGGTTGTCAGCGAGTTCCCAGGTTGTTGCGACCTTGATGTCGAACTTGGTCTTCTTCTCGACGGCGTCGTTCTCGTTGACCTTCTCAGTCTTCTGCTTGTCGCCCTGCTTCTGGTCGTCCTTCTGGCCTTGCTCGGCCTTGGCGTCAGCTACGGCAGCGCCCTTCTTCTTGGTGTCTGCATCGCTCACCTTCTTCTCGGACTTCTTGGTCGCGTCCTTCTTGGAACCTTCCTTCGAGTCCTTCTTGTCGGTTTCCTTGTCCTTGGTGGCAGTCTCCTTGGCCTTCTTGAGGCCGTGGTAACGCTCGGACCAGTAGTTGTTGTAGATGTTGTTGTCGTGGTTGCCGGCAGTCGACACACCAACTTTGAAGAACTGGTTGTAGGGCTTCTTCAGTAGCGCAGTGGCGGTCAGGAACCCGCCGCCAGAGTGGCCAAAGATGCCAATGCGGTCGATGTCGATAAACCCGTGGCGCGCTGCCAGTTGTTCGATCGCGGTCTTCTTATCCTCGAGGGGATAGTCGCGCATGTTGAAGTAGCCATAGCTGCCGTAGGCCTTCGATCGCGTCGGCGTGCCACCGCGGTGTCCGACTTGGATGACGATGAAGCCAACCTGTGCCAGCTCCTGCAGGCGATGCGTCGATGAGAACGTGTGCGTGACACCTTCGGTCTGCGGACCGGGGTAGACGTGCACGATCAGCGGATACTTCTTGGTCTCGTCAAAGTCGAACGGCTTCCACATGTTGCCGTAGAGATCGGTGGTGCCATCGGCTGCCTTGACGACGAAGCGCTCTGGCGCGTGCCAGCCAAGTTGCTCTAGCTGTGCCGTGTCCGCTTGTTCGAGCGGCATCACCAAGTTGCCTTCGCCATCGCGAAGCATGGAGACCGGTGACATGTCGGTGCGCGAGCAGTTGTCGACGACGAACTTGCGCGACTTCGACAGTTGCGAGCGGTGGCTTGCGTCGCCTTCGTCGAGCAGGGTCAGGTCGCCGCCATCCAGGCGCACTCGGTAGAGGTGCTCGTAGTAGACGTTTTCACGCCTCTCGCGACCGTTGCCGAGGAACCACATCAGCCCCTTCTTTTCGTCGACGTCGAGGATGCTGCTGGCGCGGAAGCGGCCGCGAGTGATCGCGTTCTTCATCGTGCCGTCGGTGTCGTACAGGTAGTAGTGACCCCAGCCGCTGCGCTCGGACCACCAGATCATTTCGTTGCGATCATCGAGGTAGCGCAGGCTTTGGGTCGCCATGCCAGCATTCTCGAGGCTCTCGGAGAACAGCACCTTGAAGTCGCCAGTCTCGGGATCGGCGATGCCATACTCGATGTTGCGAATCAAGCGGTCGCGGCGCAGCACACGCAGTTCGCCGTTTGCCATCCAGCGAAGGTCGACGTAGCTCTCGTCCTTCCACTTCGGCTTCAGGCGCACCATCTTGCCGGTCTTGCGTTGGAACATCATCAGCTCGCTGTGACGCACCTTGTTCTCGCCAGGCATCGAGTACTTGTATTGCTGGAGCGTCGGACGCGGGTCGCCCAGCGAGTTGACGAGGAACAACTCGGCGACATCGCGTGAATCGGTGCGGGTGACGTAGAACGCGCTCGAGTCGAGCGACCAGTTGACGGACGCCGGCGTGCTCCAGTCGTCTTCGTCATTGCCGCCGTAGCTGTAGTCCTTCTCGCCATCCGTCGTCAGCTGCTTGGCTGCGGTCTCTACGAACGGAAAGCGCAGGGCTTCCTTTTCGTCGGCCTTCTTCGCTGGCTTCGTTTCCTTCTTGGTGGACGCTTCCTTGCTGGCGTCATCGTTGAGCTTCTTGGCTTCCACCGCCTTGGCTTCCACTGCCTTGGCATCGCCTTCCTTCTTGAGATCGGTGTCCTTCTCTTTGGACGCTTTCTCGCTGGTGGCCTTCTCCTCCGTGACCTCTTTTTTGGTGATCTTCTCGGCGGTGACCTTCGTCACGACCTCCTTCGTCACGACCTCTTCCTTCTCGACCTTCCTCTTCTCGGTGGTCTTGTCGCCGTCCTGCTGGTCTTCCTTCTTCTTGAGGTCACCCTCGACTGCCTTTGCCTTGTCCTTGGCACTCGCCGTCTTGGCCTCCGGCTTATCGTCCTTCACCTTGGCAAGGTCTTGCAGTTCGCCGGTGCGCTCGACGACATAGAGGTTGTTCTTCCTAGAGAGCACATAGACCTCGAGGTTGGGTGAGAACGACGAACGGTAGCCACGCTTAGCTAGCGCAACGGCACCCGGATCGACCTTCTCTTCGTCCTTGTCTTTATCATTCGCCTTGTCGGCCTCGGACTTCTTGTCCTTCTTCTTGTCCTTCTTCTTGTGCTTCTTCTCGTAGGTTTCGAGAGCGCCACGCCATTGCGATAGCAGGCTCTTCTCGCGTTTCTCGGTGGCCTTCTTCTTCTCCTCTTCGGTCAGTTCCTTCTTCTCGGTGCCTCTCGTTTGGGATCGACCGCGACCACGTTGGCCGCGAGTCGAAGTTGGCGTCGCACCGTCACTCGCCTTCGGCTTTTCCGCCTCCACCAGCTGCTCGGATGAACGCGTGTAGACGAAGTTCAGCTTGTTGACGGAGAACTTCATCTCGTCGCCAGTCTTGTCAAACTTGACGCTGCTCAACGAGATCGCTTCCTCGTCGATTGGCGTCTTGCAGGCTTCGCTCAGCAGTGCCGCTAGTAGCTCATGGTCAAACAGCGGCACCTTGGTCTTGGCAACCGGATCGACCAACCAGTAGCGGCGGCCTTCACTGGTGCGAAACGAATACCAGAACGTCTCTGAATCTGGGATCCAGCTGGCGCGAACCGACGAGTCGTAGGTGAATTTGCTCAGGAACGACGAGGAGAACTTGTTCGCCTGTTTGTAGTTCGCCTGATTCAGCGGAACACGATCGCTCAGTTCTTGTGCCTGTAGTGCCGGTGCGAGCAGCAGCAGTAGCACCGTCGAAACGATGGACAGCAGAGTCAGTCGGTTGCCGTGGGAAGAACGCGGAGCACGTGCCGGAAAGTGGGAGCTGAGCATGTCTGGCGGATGGAATGGCCTTCGGGCGCGAAGGCGTGGTCTCGAGATGTTGCGCTCGAGGAGTTCGGGTCGGTCTCGCAGGCTATGCCAAGCCTTGAGGGCTGTCAGGTAACGGCACGTGTTGCGAGTGTCACGAGCTTGTCAGCAGTTGCTCACTTGCCCTTGGCCGCGAGTAAACGGTGCAAAGGCCATACGCTGCACAGCGGGTGGTTTGCCTTTTGTTGTTGCTACAGTCAAACCGTCTACTCCCCTCGAGCCACTTGGAGATCGCTGTGTTCACGTCTCGTTCTGTTCTGTCCGTCGCCTTGACCACAAGCGTTGCCTTGCTGGTCGGTAGTTCGCAACTCTGCAGTCAATCTGGCGAAGAGGAGGCGCGCATTCGCAAGCTCACCGAGCGCATTGATCGCTTGGAAGCCGAGCTTGCCAGTCGCGGCGACGTGACGGATCCTGCGCCGCCTACGGATCCCGCGCGTCGCCTAGCATGGTTCGAAGAGCACAAGCGCATGCGTGCGTCGACGCCGCACAAGGATATGGCGTGGCAGTTCCTTGGTCCGGACAATGTCAGTGGCCGGATCACTGACCTTGCCGTGCCGACGCCGCGCGGCAGCACCTACACGATCTACGGCGCGACGGCGACGGGTGGTGTTTGGCGCACCGACAATGAAGGTACGACGTGGCAGCCGATCTTTGATCAAGAAGCGAGCACGTCGATCGGAGACATCGCGTTGGATCCGTGCAATCCGGACGTGCTCTGGGTCGGCACCGGCGAAGCCAATATCTTCCGTAGCTCGACTGCCGGTTGTGGTCTCTACAAGACCGAAGACGGCGGCAAAACGTGGCAACATCGCGGCCTTGGTGGCACGCATACGATTGCTCGTATCGTCGTGCATCCGAAGGATCCGAACACCGTGTTCGTCGCAGCTGGTGGCCATGAGTGGACCGACAATCCCGAGCGCGGTGTCTACAAGACTACCGATGGTGGCGAGACTTGGCAGCGTGTGCTCTTTGTCAATGACCGCACTGGCGCGGTCGACCTGGTGATCAACCCGGACAACCCGGATGTGCTGTATGCGGCCACTTGGCAGCGCATTCGCAGGCACTGGAACGATCCGCGCGTGGAAGAGGGCTACGATAAGAACGGCATCTGGAAGAGCATCGATGGCGGTGATACCTGGAAGCCGATCAATGCTGGCCTTCCCGGTGCCGAGTTTCGTGGCCGCATCGGGATCGACCTGTGCAAGTCGCAGCCGTCGACGCTGTATGCGTTCGTGGATTGCTACGAGATTGCCAAGGGCGACTCACCCAAGGGTGAAGACTCTTATGGGCGTACGCGCAAGGAGACCATCGAAGGCGCGCAGGTCTACCGTTCGGACGATGATGGTGTGACCTGGCGCAAAACGAGCAAGTCCAGTCGCTACATGCGCGGTGCGTGTTCGACCTACGGCTGGGTGTTCGGCCAAGTGCGCGCGGATCCCGTCGACCCCGACACGGTCTACATTATGGGGTTGGCGCTCAACGTCTCCAACGACAGCGGCGCCACGTTCCGGCGTTTGCCAGGCATGCATGGCGATCACCATGCGCTGTGGATTGATCCGAACAACACGAGCTACCTGATCAACGGCAACGATGGCGGAGCGGCGATCTCCTACGACGGTGGCAAGAAGTGGCGCACGACGCGCGAGAGCTTGCCGGCGGTGCAATTCTATAACGTTGGCTTTGACTCAGACCAGCCGTTCCACGTCTACGGTTCGATTCAAGACCATGGTAGCCGTCGCGGCACGGTCACGATCGATCGTAAGAACAACCGCATCTCCGGCAGCGATTGGCAGAACGCGCCCGGCGGTGAAGCGTCGACGCACGTAGCCGATCCGAGTGATAGCAACACGCTCTACTCCGAAGGCTTCTACGGCAGCATCTCGCGCACCGACATGACGACCCGGGAGCGCACCGCGATCAAGCCAAAGGATCGTGAGGGCGAACCGAAGCTGCGCGGCCAGTGGCTGGCGCCGTTCATCATCTCGCCGCACAACCCGCGCATCATCTACCACGGCATGAACCACTTGTTCCGGTCGATGGATCGTGGCGACAAGTGGCAGCGCATCAGTCCGGATCTCAGCTACGCCGACCCCGATAAGATTGGCGACATCCAATACCAGACGATCTTCTCGATCGCTGAGTCGCACCAGCAATTCGGATTGCTCTTTGTCGGCACAGACGATGGTCGGGTGCACCGCACGTTTGATGGTGGCAACACTTGGGAGGAGATCACTGGTGGTCTGGTTTCGAACCGTTGGATCTCACGCATCGAGGCCTCACGCTTCACCGCAGGAACGATCTACCTGGCGCAAAACGGCAAGCGCAACGATGACTTCACCGCCTACCTGTGGTGCTCGATCGACAACGGCTCGACGTGGCGAGACATTTCGAAGGGCATTCCTGGCGGGCCGATCAACGTCGTGCGTGAAGACCCGAAGGACGGCAACATCCTCTACGTCGGCACGGACCACGGTGTCTACGTCAGCACCGATCGCGCGAAGACTTGGAACGTATTGGGTAGTGATTTGCCGAGCACTCCGGTGCACGACCTGATCATCCATCCGCGCGACGATGTTGCGGTGATCGCGACCCACGGCCGTGGCATGTATGCGTTGGATGTGCAGCCATTGCGTAAGGATGCCGATTCGGCAGAGTCAGCCGGCAGCATGCCAGATGGCCACGCGCCTGTTGGCAAGCAACCTGTTGGCAAGTAGGGAACCTCAGTGGGGCTTGAGCGAGTAGGCTCGCTCAGCCCCCTCCGATTCATGCCGTTCTTCGCACGACTTGTTCTGCTCGTCAGCCTTGCCGTGCCTGCGGTCTCGCAGGATGGCTTTCACCTCTACTTTGGTCATGGCGGCAACGTCATTGTCGAGCAGCCGAAGCTACCTGCCCCCGATCAGGGGATGACGCTCGAGTGTTGGTTTCGCGGTGCCAAGCGGCTGCGAAGTCCGGTGCCGTTGTTGGCGATCGAGACGGACCGGAAGAAGGATAAAGACCTAGGCCTGTTCAAGCTGACGCTGTCGGCGAGCAACAGCCTCAACTTCACCCTGCACAATGCGACTGGTCAGTCGCAGAGTGTTGCTGGCTTGGGCAAATGGTTCGATGGCAGTTGGCATCGTGCCACGGCGACGTGGGATGGTTTGATGATGAGCGTCTATGTCGACGGCCGGCAGTTGGCGCAGAAAGAAGCCAAGGGCTTCGCGCCGCTCGCAACGTCGCAGCACGCGTTGAAGATTGGCCCGGTCAATGCTGCGAAGGCGCGCAGGCCGATTCGATTTCCTGGCTGCATTGGTGGCGTGCGGGTTTGGGATCGCGGCTTGACTGCTGCGGAAGTGACGGCTGGCGGCAACGAAATCGGGTGCATCGCTAGCTATGCATTGACGGCGCGGGAGCCGGTTGACGAGGTTCGCAATGAAGTCGGTGCGGGTTCTACAGCCAAGCTGACGGACGATCTCGCAACCGCTGGTTGGCTGCGCACACGTTCGTGGCCGCCTGCTGACAACGCCAAGGCTGCATCGAATCGCGGTCTCGACTTCTACTGCTACGACTTAGCCGGCGTGGTTACCGGCTCTGGCCGTCACATCTTGGTCGAGCATGCGAAGCAGAAGCGCGTCGGCGTGCTGTGGCAGGATTCGCAGGACGATGGGATTGCCGTTACCTGGATCGACCCGACATTGCGTTCGCACGTGACCCATGAACTGACGGATGCTGTTGGCATGCGACTCGCCGGTGGCACGACGGATGAGGTGGGCAACGTCTACTATCTGACGATTCAGGACGCGCAGCAGAACCGGGCGGAAGGCTTTGAAGTGGCCGCTGTGATGCACAAATCGCGATTCGATGGCACGGATGCGATTCAGCGTGCTTTGGATGTGTCGAAGCGTGGCGTCAACATCTACGACTTTAGCTCGGGGGTTTTGCGCAGCGCGAGCCTGCGCCACAGCAAGGGAACGATCGGTGTGATGTTGCCACGGCGCATGCACAAGAGTGGCGATGGCCTGCGCCACCAAGGTGCGATTGCGTTGACGTTCTCCGCCAAGGACCTGGAGCTAACCCATCATCATGGTCAAACGAGTGGTCACTCGATGGCCAACTTGCTGACGGTCAATAAGAAGGGCAGGTTCGTTGCGTTGGACCTGGGTGATAACTATCCGCGCGGCGTGCATCTGCACGAATTTGATAAGTCGAAGCGCACGTCGCGGTTGGTGTTCACGTTTAAGACGCAGCATGCAACGCGGGCCAAGGGTGGCTATCCGGTCTATGACGAGATCAGCGGTGATGGCCGGACGTTCTATAAGTGGTCGAACGACAACGCGGTCTATACGGAGCTTGGTGGGCTGGTCGAGAATAAGCGTTCGTACACGATCGTGTTCGCGACAGATCAAAGCCTCGATGGCCGTGTGCTCGACAACAGTCGTGCGTTTCGCGGCTGCGATGACCCGCGCAACTTGGCGTTGGTTCGGGTCGTTAAGGACTTCGGTCGCGCGCCAGGAGGCAGTGAAATCGGTGATGCGTTGATGGCCTCGTTACCGCGCAAACCAGTCGTAGAGACTGGCGGCTACTTCGACTTCTCGGGCGGTTGGCACAAGCAGCGAGTCGTCGGTGTGACGTGGTTGACAAGATACGCGGCCGGCGAAGGTGCCCACGCGCCGCAACTGCTGCCGCGCGAGGATGGCAACATCCTTGTGCTGTGGGAGAAGACCGGCGGCGATGCCTCGCTGCGCGCGATGGTGATCGAGCCCGATGGCACAGTGGTCCACGAAGAGTTCGCGCTGCCGTTCTCCACCAAGCTCAACCGGCAGGATCGTGTGCTGGTGACCAGTGACCGCACGTATCTTCTAGCAAGTGACCGTGGCGGCGAACGGCGTCGAGGCGACGAGCAGCTGCGGCTCTACTTCTTGCGCAATTAGCTGACACCGGCAGCGGGCGAAGATGTTGTTTTTTGTCCAGGCACCGTACTAACGTGATTCTGGCAGGCCTAGGCGGCCGAGGGGGGTCTTGATGGCGGGCGGCCATAGGTCGATGCCGAAGGTGAAGCCTAGTAGGTGCAGTTCGATGCCGTCTTTGAGTCCGATGGCGGCGCCGAGCGTTAGCAGGTCTAGGTGTATGCCGGTGCGGGTTGGGGTCAGGCCGACGCCAAAGCCAAGCGGTCCATGCCAGTCCTTGCCGACCATCATCGGGTGCAGGTCGGCGCCAACGCCTGCTTGTTCGAGCACCCAGCGCGCGTAGCCGTTGCTGTTGGGGCCTGGCCATAACACGTAGGTGCTGTGTTCTGGGAAGGTCTCGGGGCGGCGCATGACTTCGATCAGGTCATGGGCTTCGCCGCCGCTCCATTCCTTCAGCAAATACTCGTTCGAAGACTCGTCGACGTAGGTGACCGGGGACCAATTGCGCACACAGCCGAGCTGGCGGTGCATCGATTCGACGGTCTCCGTCTTGCGATCATCCGAGTAGCGGCGCGTCTTGGTCGACTTGTTGATGTAGTTGCCATACTGGTGTCCTGCCCAGATCTCCCACTGCTCCCAGGTGTTGCTGCTGTGGTCGTAGATGAGGAAGTATGGGTGCAGCGCGATGCCACGGGCGTGGAAGGAATCACGCATCCACAGCTGCACGAGGTCGTCTTCCGGCGAGGAGGCGTGGTCGATCCAGCCCTTCGAAGACCTTCCTTCCGGGGCGATCGAGTCGCCGTTCGTCGTGATCGCGCGCGGTGAGATCAGGACCGGGTAGGTGTGTTCGAGCGATCGCGTGGCGCAGCTGGTGAACGTCAACAACAGTGCCGCAAGCACGGCGCAGGGTCTGGCGTCAGCAGTCGTCATGAATAGGCGGCAGGTTAGCGGCACGCGGGCCGATGGCGACGCTGCAAATCTGCTTGCGTGATCGACACGCGAGGTGCGCGGCTGGCCCTGCTAGCCACCGCGCGTGTGCATCTCAAGATGCGGATTGTCGCGCAGGTTGGCTTGCTCCGCGAGCGGTGCGCGTTCGGTCATGCCCGCTCGCACTTCGGCACCTCGATCAGTCCGGCCAGCCCAAACTTCGATCAGCTTGTTGCGCAGCTCGTCATCACTGGCGCCGCTGCGAATGATCTGCCGCAGATCCGTGCCCTTCTCGGCGTAGAGGCAGGTAAACCACATGCCGTCCGCGGTGAGCCTGGCGCGATCGCAGGTGGCGCAGAACGGCTGGGTCACCGAACTGATGATGCCGAAGGTCGTGCCGTCGGGCAGCGCGAAGCGATCGGCGGGCGCCGCGTCGACTCGGGCCACCTCGGTAATCGAGCCATACTTCGCCGACAGGATCTCGAGGATGCGATTGCGCGTGACGACCCGGTCCATGCGCCAGCGGGTCGCGCCGCCGACGTCCATGTATTCGATAAAACGCACTTCGGCTTGCGCCGAACGGCCGAACTCAATCAGGTCGACAAACTCACCGTCGTTGACGCCGTTGATCGCGACCGTGTCGATCTTGGTGTTCTTGAAGCCAACCTCGCGCGCAGCGCGCAGGCCTTCGTGGACGCGTTCGAGATCGTCGCGCCGCGTCATCATCGCGAACGTCTCCGGATTCAGCGTGTCGAGGCTGACCGATAACCGGTGCAGACCGGCATCTTTAAGGTCTTGCGCGTGCTTTGACAGCAGCACCCCGTTGGTCGTCATCGCGATGTCGCGAAGTTGCGGCCGCTCGCTCAGCATCTTGATCAGCACAGGCAGTTGCGAACGCAGTAGCGGTTCGCCGCCGGTGAGCCGCACCTTGTCGACGCCAAGGGCCACGAACTGGTCGACGACGCGGGCGATCTCTTCGAACGACAGCACGTCGCCCTTGGGCAGCCAGACGTAGTCTTCTTCCGGCATGCAATACTGACACCGCAGGTTGCAGCGGTCTGTCACGGACACGCGCAGGTTGCGGAGGGGTCTGCCGAAGCTGTCGGGGAGTTTGAGCGTCACTGGTCTTACGACCATAGCGTCCGGCATCCGTCTTGGAAGGCATCTACTTCGCGCATCGGAGCCGAACGACGGTCGCAGGCGACCTTGGGCTAGGAGTCAGCGTCACGGGAGGCGAATCGACCAGGTGCGTGACGTTCGCACCGGGTTGGTTCGCCGAAACGCAGTCGAATCGGTGGCTTCGGCGAGGATTTGGCGGGCCGAC